>JABEUQ010000110.1 GCA_013044265.1 Acidimicrobiaceae bacterium | reverse complement strand
GGTCGCGGGCCTGCTCGGTATCACGGTCATTGGCGGGATAATTTCTGCCCGACAAGGATTCGAACAGCGACACGGATACTCAGCAGCGTCTTCCTACTTGTCCGGCTACCGGCTCGGACTTCTCGTCGCATCCGCTCTCGTCGCTCTCGGTGGTCTCACTGCGTGGAGCGCACTGCGACACAGCGGTTCCCCGACGATTCTCGGCAGGAGGCAGGGGACCGGCGGAGCAGGGCTTACCCGTGCTCAGTCACGCGTCTGAGAGTGAGCAGGCACTGTCAATGGCGAGTTCGATCGAAGTGACGAGCGCTCGTCCCTCGTGATCGTTCCAGAAGCGTGCTCTGTGCGATGTGCTGTCTCATGAAGGAGCGACGCGGATTAAGTCGAGGCCGGAACCGCGAGCGTCGCTGGTGCGTTGGCTGTCTCAAGGCGCTACCTCGTATTCGTTAGCGCTCTCGACGAAATACTCTGCAGTCAGTTCTTGGATAGGTTTGCGGCGAATCTCGCGGCGTATCGTTAGCTAGTACTGGATGTACGCAGTGTTCTTCGAAGGGGGCCGGGAGATCCTCGAGAGCAACTATGCAGTCTTGCTCGCCGATACTATTGCTCGATGTCCACCGCGAGCGTGAGCGAACTCACAATTGAATACGAAACATTCGGCGACGCGAACTGCGCGCGGGTTCTGCTCATCGCAGGTCTCGGCGATCAACTCAAGGGCTGGGATGAGGATTTTTGCAGAGCGCTCGAACGCGGAGATTTCTACGTCATTCGCTACGACAATCGAGACGTTGGTGGTTCGACCTGGTTTGACGACGCCGGTGAACCCGACGTCGTCGAGCTACAGGCATGACGGTTGCGCTGCCCTACTCAATTACGGACATGGCGACCGACGCCGCTCGCCTGCTCGATGCACTCGGGCTCGCCTCGGCTCACGTGGTGGGCGTCTCCATGGGCGCAATGATTGCTCAGACTTTCGCCATTGCCTACCCCGAAAGAACTCGCACCCTTACGTCCATCATGGGAAGTACCGGGGACCCGAGCGTCGGACAGCCCCATCCCGACGCGCTCGGTATCCTCTTGGCGCCTGCGCCAACTACTCGAAACGAAGCGATTGAGCAGGGCGTCGTGGCATCACGAGTGCTCGCGTCACCGGGGTTTCCCTTCGACGAAGAGCTGACACGCGAGTAAGTGGGAGCCGCGTACGACCGTGTTTTCATCCCTCTGGAGGAGTCAGTCAGATGGCCGCAATCATTTTCCAAGAGGACCCAACGACCGAGTTGGCCAACGTCGGGGTGGCAACGCTCGTGATTCACGGCGAGGCCGACTGGTTGGTCGATCCTTCCGGTGGCAAAGCAACCGCCGCGGCGATCCCTGGGGCCTGGCTCAAGTTCGTCGCGGGGCTCGGACACGACCTCCCCTCTGGATACTTCGACGAATTGCTCACGGACCTCGTGCGTCACTTTCACCAGCCCGCTTGATACCGGAGATACTAAGCGCGTATACTAAATGTATGGATATAACGATCGTCTCCGCCCACGCCACCTCGGTGGCCCCGCCCGCCTCGTTCTTCGATCGCTGGGCCGACGTGGCCACGTGGTCGCAGTGGGATCGCGACATTGCGTGGGCGCGACTCGAAGGCCCCTTCGCCAAGGGTTCTACGGGCATCATCAAGCCCAAGAAGGGTCCCACGACGAAGTTTGTGATCGAGCGACTGGACCCGGGGCGTTCGTTCGTCGACGTGTCGCGTTTGGCGGGGGCACGACTGACCTTCAGCCATCTGATCACGGTTGAGACTGATGGTAGGTGCGCAATCGACGTGACGATCTCGCTCAGTGGTGCTCTCGCTCCGATCTGGAAGTTGCTGCTGGCCAAGGGATTCACGGCAACGGCCCAGATCACTCTCGATCGCCTGGTCGAGATCGTCGAGGCGGCTCAGTGACCGCTTGGTCCGGGGTGGTTTCGCGTGACCACGTCCACCGCGGCGTCGAATTGGGTATTGGCCAGATTGGACACGGTAAGCGCGCCGGTCTTGCCCGAATGAAGCGCGGGGACTGGCTCATTTACTATTCGCCCAGATCCTCGCTCGAAAGCTACGAGCTACTTCAGTCATTCACCGCTATTGGCGTGGTCGCCGACGATGAGATCTGGCAAGCCGATGAGGGCGACTTTAAGCCCTGGAGGAGACGAGTTAACTATGTCATGAACGCGACCGAGACTCCAATCCGGCCATTGACTGGGATTTTGGCTATAACGTCATTTCCCAATTGGGGATACCAACTTCGACGGGGGCTTCTTATGCTCTCCGACGCCGACTTCACAATTATTCAAGGTGCCATGAACGACAGATGACAAGGGCCCGAGACCTTGAGAGCGACTTCGATGCGGCTGATGAGAGTCCGGGCTTCTTACTGTGGCAGATCACCAATCGATGGCAAGCGGCGCAGCGAGCGGCACTGAAACCACTCGGGCTAACCCATGTACAGTTTGTCCTGCTCGCTTCGCTGACGTGGCTGAGAACTGATGGCATGGTCAATCAACGTGACCTCGCCGAACATGCATCGATCGACCCGATGATGACGTCGCAGGTCATCAGGACCCTAGAGTCTCGCGGCCTCGTCGAACGCACCGAGGATCCAAGTGACAAGAGAGCGTGGTCGCTCTCAGTCACGAACACGGGAATGCGTCTCGCCAACCGAGCCATTGTGGTCGTTGAGGATTGCGACAGGGCCTTCTTTGAAGCCCTCGAGGATATCCCTGGCTTCGTTCGTTCGCTTCAACTACTCATAGCCGGAAGGTGAGTTCACCTGGCAGAACAGCTGCACATTGCCTCCAGAGCCGGGAGTTTCAGTCGGAGCTAGACACCAGGGATCAGTTATCTGACAACCGGGGAGTTCCAAGAGGTCAGAGTGTTCTGGGACTGTAGTAAACATGGAAAACAGGCCTCAAGCAATGGGAGCGTCATGGATGTTGCGTTGGTTGGTGGACGGCAATTTATGCTTCAACAAGACGGGGGCCACGAGGTGTTTGCTTCGGTTCTCGGTGGCACGTACGTAAACGCGTCAACCACAACTTCGCCAAGTGCCAGCGTGACCGTTATCTCGGTCGTCGGTGCGACGGTAATTCAGGTCCCGCGAGGTAGCCGAGTGCGCCTGCGAGGTTTTACTTTTCTTGGTTCACGCACGACTGATGTCCACCCCAACGACGGGCCGGAAATCACGGTTCGCGCATTCAGTTTGTTCGGCTCGGTCAAGGTGAATGAGTCACCGGACTCATTCTGATTTGCGCAAAGGGATCGAAAGCGGATAGTTCCGAGTTCGCAGTCACCTCAGAGTGGAAGCGGTGGCGGTGCGGGGACCACTTCTGACTCGCCGCGGGCGTTAGGTTGCCAAACTATTGCGCAACCCAATGAGGAGACGAGCATACGTCTCGTCGGGTTTGTTGGAGAAGTTGATGTTGAAGAGCTCGAGCGAGATGTAACAGTGGCACGTGGACCATATCGTCCGGGCCACGTTGGTCGCCTTGCCTGTTGGGAAGAGCTCCAGGGGCTGACCCCATTCGACGTGGCTGACGAGTTCCTGGAAGGCGCCGGCGGCCACTCACTGCATCGAGTGACGGCTCGAACTCGACGAAGCGGTGCACGAACGTGACCGTGCAGGCGGGCGCTCGACTCGACGTCACCAATGTGTCGCGCCGACCGGACTGTTCGAGGTTGTCTGGCGGTGGCTCTGACTGCGGTAATGGTGGCCGTCGTCGTGGTTCGATTCCTGCCAACTGTTGAACGGCGTGCCACACCGGGAGAGTTGCCTAATGCGGACCGGCAGCGCTGGACCCGGTGCCCGCTCGCAACTCGACGTCATCCCACGGGCATGTCCCTACTACGTCGTGTTGCCATAATCGCGGTCCGAAATCGGTCCGTAATCGAGCGAAGCGAAGTTCAACATTCTCACCAACCTGCAACTACTGCGACCGTTGGGGAACGAGCTTGAATATCCATGAGTCTCATGGCGGGCCATTGAAGCCTGGATTCTGGATTCTGGACAGTAGACCCTGACACTTCGAAAGTGCGCATGTAGGATTGAGTAAACCCAGTGCAACATCATGGATGTTCCAAATATCGGAGCAAATATGGAGCGAGGGGTGATGCTCCCGTAGCTCAGTATGGATAGAGCGATGGTTTCCTAAACCG
>JABEUQ010000109.1 GCA_013044265.1 Acidimicrobiaceae bacterium | reverse complement strand
GAGGCGGCGTCCGGATTCGAACCGGAGTACGGGGCTTTGCAGGCCCCTGCCTAACCGCTCGGCCACGCCGCCAGAACGACCATGCTACTCGCCCGCTCTACTTCTTCTTCATCACCACTCGGGCAATTAGGTAAACAGCACCCACCACAATGACGACTTCAATGATGGTCTTGATGACACTCGTCAATAAAGTCACCAAAATGAGTGCCACGATGGCCGCGAGGACGACCCCGCCAATTGTCGCCTTGTTCTTGTCCACTTCTGCACCTTCTCTCGTCTGTCTCTAGCGTAGGAGTCGCAAAGCCCCTAAAGAGTATTAGGATACGGCTCATGAGCAAGATGTTGCGGAGAACAGCGATTGTCGCCACAATGGCGGCTTCGATGATGTTGCCTCTTGCGTCGAGTGCCCAGGCACAAACGGCGCTCGTTCTTCGCGCCACCTCCCAAGTTGCGGCGAACATCACTTCGACGATGCCGCTGGTGAGGCTGCATTTCAGCTCTCCCGTCGATGCCGTGAAACTGCCCGCACTCCGGATGGTGCCCGCGCTCAGAACTCGTTGGCAGCAAATCGGTGCCAGCGACGTACAAGCAGTCGCAGTCGGCGTGCCAACTCCGGCCGTTTCGTACTCGATCGCGCTGCCCACTTCATTGCAGTGCAGTGCTACTTGCACGGTGACCACGACTCATGAAGTTCAAACTGCAGTCAACGTGAACACAACGTGGGAAGATCAACTCTTGGCCGAGCTCAACTACCTGCCCGTTTCGTTCTCGTCTTTCGTCGCTACTACACCGACGTCAAACCAGGTTCCCGGAACCTTCCAATGGCGTTTTGACTCCCTGCCTAGTTCATTGAGTGCTCAGTGGAGCGTTGGCACCGACAACATCATCGTTCGTGGAGCGCTCATGAACTTCCAAAACGTTCATAATCTCGCCACGACTGGAGAGATAGATCCCGCAACATGGGATGCATTGGTCGCAGCCGCGGATGCTCATCAAATGGACCCCGCTTCCTACAACTACGTCGATGTGGTCCAGTCGTCGCCCGAGTCAATGACGTTGTACCTGAACGGCGTCGCTAAATTCCACTCGCTCGTCAATACCGGAATCCCACAATCAATCACTGCTCTGGGAACCTATCCGGTATATCTTCGATACACCAGCCAGACCATGAGCGGCACCAACCCGAACGGAACGCACTATTCCGACCCCGGCATCCCGTGGGTTTCCTACTTCAATGGCGGTGACGCGCTGCACGGCTTCATCCGCGCTTCATACGGCTTCCCCCAGAGTCTTGGATGCGTTGAAATGCCCTTTGCATCGGCAGCCGTCGTTTGGCCCCACACGCCGATCGGCACTCTGGTTACCGTACGTAACTAAACCGGTCCCTCGGGGCCGAACGAATGACTTCCTCGCTGACGTTCAATTCGTAGCCCCTGCGCGTCGATGTCGGCGGCGACGCCCACCGAACTTGCTCCGTAGCGGCGTCGAATATCGTCGAGTGCGTCGCGCAAGGATGCTGAGGATACTTGTTGCTCGCGCGACACCTCAATTGCTTGACTACGAAGATCAGTACCAGTCACGACGTCGAAACTCAATTGAACCTGATTAGCAGCACGATCAAGAAACGACGACGCGTACAGACCTAGGAGGCGGACCGGGCGGCTCAGTTCCACGCTACGCACGAGCGCCTGAGCAACTGAGGTCATCGCCGCTTCGTCATCCACTCCAAAGGGCAGAGTTTGGGACCGTGAGACTGACTGGAGGTCATCGAACTTCACGACGACGCTCACCGTTCGAGCCACCCGACCCTGAGCACGAAGAGCTCGAACCACCACTCCGGCATGGTGTCGACACTGCGCGAGGACCTGATCGAGTGTGGTGAGTGAGATGGCGAAGGTCTCGTCGTGCCCTAGAGACTTGAGTTCACGGTTCAGTTCCACGCTACGCTCATCTTCGCCGTGCGCATACGAAATGAGCGTGGCTGCCATGGCCGATCCGAGATGACGAGCCAACGTGGCTTCATCGACCTTGGCGAGATCACGAACCCACCGAAAACCCAGCTGATGTAACTTCTGCGCTGTTTGAGGACCCACCCCCCAAAGCGACTGCACGGGCAACTGTGCGAGCCACTGTCTCTCCAAATCGGGGCTCACCCAGACCACGCCATCGCCCTCGACCAACTCACCGTTGACCACGTGCGGCTTAGACTTTTTTGAGGCCAATTTCGCGAAAAGCTTGTTTCGACCGAGTCCTACTCCGCACTCCAGCTTCAATTCGTCGCGAATTCGTTGCCGCAATTTCCACGCCGCCTCCAAGGGGTTCACCCCAAGGCGGCGCAAGCTACGCAAATCAGCAAACACCTCGTCGAGACCCAGGGGCTCATAATTGGGCGTTAGATCGTTCACCACCGAGCGAAAGCGGTGCGAATACTCCTCGTAACGGTCAAATCGACCCGGAAGCATAATAAGTTCCGGGCAGAGTCGTCGTGCAACCACTGACGGCATTGCACTCCTTACCCCGTGGCGTCTCGCCTCGTAACTGGCGCTAGCGATGACGCCCCGTTCGGCCGCACCACCGACGCACACGGGCTTGCCCCGCAGAGTCGGGTCATCAAGAATCTCTACGGAGGCAAAGAAGGCGTCGAGGTCCACGTGTAATATCGGGGCTTCCTCTAGAGAGGGCGACTCAACTGGCGAGTTCGACACTGCGAAAGGCCTCGGCGAACGTGAGGCCAAGGGAGCGACCAGCCTGCGAAGCTCGACCGCGCACTACATCACTCACACCTTCGGCATCATCGCCAGTCTGGGAATGATGCGCTAAAACAGCCTTCACCTTCACATCAATGCTGGCCGCCACATCGATCACTACATCGGGTTCGTGAGTTCCACTGAGCAGTAGCCACTTCACCTGGTGAGCAGGGCCATGTTCGGGGTAATACAGCGGCATGGCCGCCGCCGGAGCCACCGCATCGAGCAACGCCCAGCCTGTCTCACGATGGTCTCGATGGTTCACGTACACCCCACCAAAAAACGTGGCGGTCGGGTCGGGGCCCAACACGACCTCAGGTTGAATTTGACGAATAAGTCCCACCAAAATTGCGCGCAACTCATCATTGTTCGCGACTTCGCCATCGGGAACTTCCAGCACGTGAACCTGCGTCACACTCAATAGGTCGGCGGCCAATTGCAACTCAGCTCGACGTACTTCCCGGAGTCGTGCCGGTGTGGTTTGAGAACCATGAGCTCCCTTAGAACCATCACAGACAACCACAAGGTGAACTTGCGATCCCCCCGAAGCCCATTGGGCCATCACACCCCCCGCCGCCACATCCGCATCGTCGGGGTGCGCGTACACGGCAACAACGACGCTCGGACTCAAACTCAGACTTCTCATCAATCAACCCCGAAGTTTGGGAGCGGTCGTCTTGACCAAATTGCCAATCTCACGAGCGAAGTCGTCGGCGTCGGCAAAACCCTTGTAGACCGAGGCAAAGCGTACGTAGGCCACCTCATCGATGTCGCGCAACGTCTCTAAAGTTGCCATTCCTACCTCTTCACTCGTCACATCACGATTCAAAAGACGCATAGCTTCCTCAATCGACTCGGCAATTGAGTCAAGATACGCCTCGTCAACTGGTCGGTTCTTACACGCTGATCGAATGCCTGAAAGAATCTTCCCTCTCTCAAAGGGTTCTCGTTCACCGGACCGCTTAGTAACGTAGATTCCCACTTCTTCAATGCGTTCGAAAGTGGTGTAGCGATGGCTACACGCCGAACATTCTCGGCGACGGCGGATGGCAACCCCATCTTCCGCGAGACGCGAGTCGACCACTCTATCGTCATCTGCGGAACAAAAAGGACAACGCATACCGTCAGGCTACACCGAAGAGTCTCAAACCTCAGGGAACGACAACGTGTTCACCCACGACCACCACATTGGAACGTAACTCATGAATCAGTGCCTGAGATGCTAGCGACGGGTCCACTGGATTCAGCATCCGCGCAATCGAGGAAACAGAATCCCCTACTTGCACTACGTACACCATTCCAGATGACAGCGTAGAACCAGTCGCAAGATCCGTCGACAGGCCCACTCCATTAGTCCCACCAAAAGCGTGGCCAGGCCAGGCGAGTAGGACTAGACAAACCACCACTACAGCTGCCAAGAGACTTCGCCGACGCCGCACCTTCATCCGCGCTCGAGCCGCTCGACGTTTCGCCACGAATGGACCACGGTGATACTGGGGAAACTCATCTCGAATGGCAACTATGTGCAATCCTGGGCCCGATGACTCTAGGACGTGATACTCACGAGGGAACATCTCCAATGCGGCCATCAATCTCTCCCTTTGAATCATTACGAACACCTGTTCGTAATTCTAGACGAACAGGTGTTCGTTCGCAAGACGTACTTGTCCACAGTTCATCCTTTGAATAGAACCTCCAATTCCTTCCCTACGCGACCAAATCCACTCCTTCTGACTTGCTTGACACGCAGAGCCGTCTCTACCTCTGACAGACTTCGAACAAGTCGAATTCCGTGTTGGTAGACCAACGACGCACACTCTACGGAGAGGCTGTGACACGGATGATCGTGAGAATCGGTCACCTGCCCATCGGTGACCCACACGACCGGCACTCTCGAGTGAGAGCGAGCTAGCGCCCAACGTAGAACGGGTCCGTCAACACCATTGCCAATGTTCCCAGCTCGCGGTTCGATTGCCACGCTTCCATGTTTCGCCAGAATCCACGCGTTTGGCGTCGTCCCGTGGTCACCCGGTCGGTGGCTGTATCCGACAATGATCGCACCGGGCGCACACGCCAACATCTCTTCGATCTCGGCGACGGTCACGTCCATCGATCCCGACTGATCAATTACGATGACCCCGCCACTCGACCTTGACTTGAGAGCAAATGCGCGTTGCAGTGGGTCCGTTAAAAGTCGATTTGGGTAGCGCATAGTCGTGCCTGTCACCGAGGGACGTACCTGAGGTTGAAAGTGTCGTCCACTTCGCGTCACGTACCTCATCGTCTCGTCGAACACGAGTGGAGCGAATACTGAGCTAGGAGCGCGGCGAGATCCAGCTTCCAAGGAACGACGAAATACGCTCAGCGACTCGGGTGAATCCGGTGCTCGAGCGCCCATGGAACGACTCAACAACCGCGCGATAGGAACTGTCACCAGAGCGAAACCTTGCGGAACTTGAAAATCATTGAGATTCGTATCTCCCAACTGGGAGAGATCCATACACCCCACGATGCTCTCGACACGTTTCTTGATGGCGCGCAAGGCAGCCGGCCACGCCCCTTGCCGTGACCTCACGCCCCGAACGAAGGGCGACTCTGCGCCAGTTCCAAGCACCGCGAGGTAGAAACAGATCGTCTCACCCCACTGCATATTCTCGGCGAGTCGTTGGCCACCCGACTTCTCCGTCCCGTCGCAGAGCAGCACAACATCAAAACCCATTCTCGAAAGCAAAAGATTCACCCGAAATTCTTCGGCACATTCCAAAGCTCTCGGTGCGATCTCATCGTCGACGGGGCTGTGGTCGCGGTGATGAGGACTTATTCGGATGTGCATCAACTCGTGAGCGCGCACCATGCGCGATGTCTCATCAGCACCATCGGGTACGCGAAGAATTCGTTCGCTCAGATTACAACTAGCCCCTCCACGACTCGCCGAGCCGCGTTCAATGATCCACGGTCCTTGCTCGAAACCGTCGCGACGACCCCCCACAAGCTCAGGGTAGGCCCGACCATTCATTCCAGCGATCCAATGGACAGTGCGTCGAGAATCGCCGGGCCGGCGCTCGAGCCAAAGAGGAGCTGTGCAGCGCGTTGATTTCCAAGATGCGAGCGCAACTGGTCAAAAGCGTAGAAGCTGCGCAGTGAAACGCGTCGATCGCTATCACCTAGTGCTCCATTCAATGCCGGAACACGCAAATCATCGCTCAGTGTTGCCACCGCGTGAGGGTGTGGCCGATCAATGCGAATTGCCACTGGGAATCGATCACGCAGCGCCGCTGGGATATCCGTAAGATCCTCGATGTTGGTCGTCATCACCACCGAGAAGTCCAAACCCGGCTTTATCCACTGCCCAGTTTCGGGATTGCGCCACCGCGCCGATTCCGCTGAGTCGGTAATGGCGAGCAACGTACTCAACGCATCGCCCGAAGCCCGGTCAATCTCATCAACTACGAGGCGACCGCCGCGGCCACTGTTCGTCTTCCAAGCACGAATGGCTGGTCCCTCACGCCACTCCCACTTGCCAGCTCCCACGGGCATCCATGTTCCAGTGATTTCGCCTGTCGTCAGGTCCTCAGTACAAACCAATCGTTCCGAGATTCCGGTCGTCAAACCCAACTTTAGGGCAGCGTACGTCTTGCCGGTACCTGGCGGGCCATATAGGAGAACTCGCTGCACGCCGGCTTCCAGGACGTCATTGACATCTTTCCAACATTGGCCAACCTCTAAATCAACCGAACCCATTAGGCCTCCTCGTGCAGCCCAACTGTTGGCCGTTCTACGAAGAAGCGAAAAGAAGATTAGACGTCGTCACCAAACTAGGGAAGGTTTAGTCGACCGACTCGCCCAAGTAGACCGCGCGCACTCGCGGATCATGTAGCAACTTCGCGGCATCATCGCTGAAAGCGATAACCCCGTTCTCCATGACGTAGCCGCGGTCCGCCAGGCGCAACGCCTGGGCAGCATTCTGTTCCACCACCAAAACAGTGGTCCCGGCATCACGAATCTCACCAATGATACGAAAAATCTGGTCGATAATCATCGGTGCCAAGCCCATGGAGGGTTCGTCGAGTAACAACAAGCGAGGGTGCGACATCATCGCGCGACTAATAGCGAGCATCTGCTGCTCTCCGCCAGAGAGGTTTCCGCCGAGTTGTTTGCGGCGTTCCTTGAGGATGGGAAAGAGGGTAAACATCCTCTCCATATCCTCGTCATAGTTATCCTTGCGGCCAAAGGCACCCATCTCGAGGTTCTCCTGAACCGTCATTTGGGGAAAAATACGCCGTCCTTCGGGAACGTGACTGATGCCCATTGACGAGAACATATGTGCCTTGACCTTGGTGACGTCGTTTCCCTCAAAAGTTATCGTTCCCGAAGAC
This sequence comes from Acidimicrobiaceae bacterium, assembly GCA_013044265.1. Taxonomy (GTDB): domain Bacteria; phylum Actinomycetota; class Acidimicrobiia; order Acidimicrobiales; family RAAP-2; genus RAAP-2. The sequence continues at coordinate 4,651 of JABEUQ010000109.1, read as the reverse complement.
GGTGCGTGTAAACCCGAGAGCATCCGCAACGTGGTCGACTTTCCTGCGCCATTTGCGCCAAGCAAGGTCACCACCTCGCCTTGCTTCACCTCAAAGGTGATCCCGTGCAGGGCCTCAATGGCCCCGTAGCGCACTACCGCATCCTTGACAATGAGCATTACTTCGTCTCCTCCGCCACACCCGCATCGGCGGAGCCGAGGTAGGCCTCAATGACGACCGGGTTCGCCCGAATCTCATCCGGAGTGCCACTTGCGATCACCGAACCAAAGTTCAATACGTAGAGTCGTTCAGCGAGCGACATCACCAACTTCATATCGTGTTCAATCAGGAGGATAGATACCCCCATCTCGTCACGCACCCTGCGAATCAATTGTGCAAGCTCGATCTTCTCCGCCGGATTAGTACCCGCCGCGGGCTCGTCGAGCAATAACACCTCAGGCTTTGTCGCAAGACCACGAGCAATTTCGAGTCGACGTCTGGCCCCGTAACTCAGCGAGGCTGCGATGGTGTTGGCTTGGGAGGTTAACCCAACAAATTCAAGGAGTTCCTTTGTGGCCTGGTCCGAGTTACGGTCGTCACGTCGAGTGGCGGGACCTTTCAACATCGCACCGACGACACCGAGCCCTCGATGAGATTCAGCACCAATCTTGACGTTCTCGAAAGTAGTCATAGCGCTAAACATTCTCGACGCCTGAAAGGTTCGTGCCACACCGGCGTTACTCACGCGAAAGGGTTTTTTGCCAATCACCGAGATTGACTTGTCCTGTGAATTCGTGAAAAGAATAGTGCCCTCCTGGGGCGCGTAGACACCAGTCAGGGAGTTGAAGAGCGACGTCTTTCCAGCCCCGTTCGGGCCAATAATCGCGAGAATCTCGCCACGGTTCTGATGCAGAGTGACATTGTTCAACGAAACCACACCACCGAATCGTAAAGTCACGTCCTGGACGTCAAAAATCAGGGAGCCCACTTACACATCCTCCTGCACACGGTGAGCACCAATTTCAACCTGCAAGGTATCGGGAGCTACTCCCCCTTCAATAAGGTGCAATTCACGTAATCTGCGTCGCGATGGAAATAGGCCCGCTGGACGATAGATCATCATCACCACGAGCAACGCGCCGAGGTACATATATAGGTCTGCCGCGTTGTAGACCGACGGTGGCGAGTGAGTCAAGTAGGCAACAAATCCCTGAACTACCAGACCGCCGAGCACCACTCCAAAAATTGAACCCATACCACCGAAGATGACGAGTACCAGAATGTTGATGGAGAACGAGATAGTGAAAGTGGGTGGCGTCACGAACAGTGTCTGACTCGCAGTCACGACTCCGGCGAACCCGGCACTCGCTGCTCCGATGGCGAAGGCCATCACCTTGTACTTGAGTGGGTGGATTCCCAAGGATTCGGCAGCCACTTCGTCCTCACGAATCGCAACCCATGATCGCCCAACGCGCGAATGCTCGAGGCTTGAAAAGACGATGAGGAAAATAACCACAAAAGCCAATGTCAAGTAATAGTACGGCTCGGGAATCAATCCCCAGAGATACTTGATAGGGCCGAGGTGAAATGACAGGAAGGGAATCTGGTTCGTCCCGGTGGAGCCACCGGTGATTCCGTACGAATTATTGATGAAAAGATAAACTATCTCGCCAAATCCCAAAGTCACGATGGCCAGATAGTCACCACGCAGACGCAGCGTCGGTATTCCCAGTAGTACGCCGCACAGCATTGCGAAAACAATGGCAACGGGGATGGCCACGAAGGTATTCCAGTGCACGCCAAAGGGCGGCGGTGTAGGCAAAGACCCCGTCACCCAGGCGGTCGTGTAGGCGCCAATGGCATAGAAAGCAACGTAACCAAGGTCGAGTAATCCGGCGAAACCCGTCACAACGTTGAGTCCGAGGGCGAGCAACAAATAGACCAAAACGTCTTGGACCACAAGAGTCTGCCAGGACTGATCAGTCACGAGGTGCGGGAAATACAGCGCGAATGCGAGCCCCAACGCATAGAAACCCAATCGTGTCGACTTCAAGCGCGAGCGTCGCTTCGTTGCGACCACTGTCCGCGAAATTCGTTGATAGGTGTCACCGCGAAAGATAGCCCGATTACGCCACCAGTGAACCGTCAATTTCACCGACGAGATAACCCCGTAAATAATGCCCGCCAAGAGCACAAAGACCACCCAACGCTGCGGGTAGAAGAATCCGAAAAATGACATGTGGTTCCCGAAGGAACCTGTGAACCCCGAAGTCGGTTGACTGCCGTTACCCTCGGGTCCAGTCATGACAATAATCAGTAGCAAAATCAGTAAAGTTCGGCCGTAACGTTGCAATCGCGGATTACCAAAGAAATTCTTCATTAGGCCGACCGTCCAAGTCGCTCACCCAAGATTCCAGTGGGGCGAACCAATAACACCAGGACCAACACACCAAAAGCCACCACGTCGATGTACGCGCCACTCACGAACGCCACTGAAAGGCTCTCGACGACACCGAGAATCAAGCCACCCAACACCGCTCCCCGAAGATTACCGATTCCACCCAGCACCGCGGCTGAGAACGCCTTGAGCGCCGGAGTAAATCCCATACCGTACACGGCACCTACAGGTATCGAATACAAAAATCCCGCCACCCCACCCAAGAATCCACCCAGCATGAAGGTCAGGGCGATCGTGCGGTCAATGTTGACCCCCATGAGCGACGCTGTCTCAGCATCTTGGGCCACTGCGCGAATCCCGTGTCCCAATTTAGATGTAGCGACGAGTCGATCAAGTGTGACCAGCATTGTGACACCAACGAAGAAAATCACAATGTAATAGGTCTGCACCGGGGCTCCGAAAATAGTGAAGACCGTATTGTTCGTATAAGGCGCATCGATGGAAAGATTGATGCGCCCAAACTCCTTACCCACGAAGTTATAGAGGAAGTACGAAGCGCCTATCGCACTGATGAGATAAGCAAGCTTCGGAGCGCTGCGTCGCCGCAATGGCCGATACGCCACGCGCTCTAACAACAGTGCGACGAGGGCCCCGACTATTCCGCCAATCAAGACGGCGGCAATGAGGTACACCACCGATTCAAAAGCGTTCGGCGTGCTGTTACCTACCAAGAACTTCAGCAGGAAAAAACTCGCGAAGGCTCCAGTCATGAAGACTTCAGAGTGCGCGAAGTTGATCAAGCGCAGGACACCATAAACCATCGTGTAGCCAATGGCCACCATGGCATAGATGAACCCATTCGCGATACCACCAACCAGTAGGCCCCAGAATTCATGACCCAAGGTTGCAAAGTGTGACGAGAAATACGACACGAAGGCGTTCGCCCCTCTCCTCAATAATCCAGCGACAGGTCAGTCTAAACCAACAAAACTGCCGGGGGCATGCAGCCCCCGGCAGTTTTATCAGATGTTTGGGAAAGTTTAGTTGTGACCGAACTGAACGATCTTGCCCGCCTTGACCTGGTAGTAGTCAATCTGTCCCGCGCCAGTACCCTTAAGGTTGCCGTCGGACTGGAAGGCAATGGTGCCCGTGATGCCCGCAAAGTCAACCGTGTGAAGGGCAGGAATCAGGCTGGCACGAATCTTACTCAACGAAACCTTGGTCGAAACCTTCTGCAAGGCACGAATAATCGCGTTGGTCGAGTCGTAGGCCTGAGGAGCGTACAGCGCCGTAGCCGAAGTCACGCCACCGGAGATCTTCAAGAACTGCGTCTCCAACTTACCGGTGAAGTTTCCACCTGAACCACCGCCTGCTGCGCTCAAGAACACACCGTTAGCGGCAGTCTTGGGCGAAGTACCAGCGATCAGCGAGGTCGACTCCGAGCCATCACCAGACATGATTGCACCCTTGTAGCCGGCACTGTGCAATGCACCAAGCAACAAGCCAAAGTCACAGTAGTAACCACCGTAGAAGACTGCACCGGGGTTCGACGTCTTGATCTGTGTAGCGAGAGCCGTGTACTGCGAAGTCGGAGCCGTTCCCGGGGGGCACGACGAAGACTCTGGGTAGGACTCCGTGGTCACCTTGGCACCAAAGGCCTTGGCCTGAGTAGCAACAACTGCGGCCAAACCAGCACCGTAGAATGATCCGTCACCAATGACCTCAACGGTCTTTGCACCCCTGTTTTTCACCAAGAATCGAGCATCGGCCTGGCCCTGAACGTCGTCACCGTAGACAACACGCATGAAGTTGTTATTGGTCATGCCAGTGGTCAGAGCAGCAGCGGTGGCCGAAGGACTCACCGTTGCGATCTTCGCGGCAACGTAGAAAGGCTCCGCCGAACGAGTGGCACCAGAGAACGCTGGTCCAACAACGGCAACCAGGCTCTTGTTCGCAACCGCAGCCTGTGCAGCGGCCGGCGAGAGCGTGGACGAACCCTGGTCATCAAACCAAGCGGCTTGCAGAGTGAAGGGCAACTTACCCGTCGCGTTCGCGTTCTGAATTGCGAGTTCAACGCCCCACTTCATGTTGATACCCAGTTGAGCATTGCCACCGGACAACGGTCCTTCATAACCAATAGTAAACGTTGGCTTCGTCGCAGCGCTCGAAGCCGAAGCGAAACCGATTGCCGGCACCGCCATCAGCAAGAGGGCGCTCGACGAGACCGCAGCCACCGTCTTATTCAAACGAAACTTCATCAGTTCGTCTCCCTTT
>JABEUQ010000108.1 GCA_013044265.1 Acidimicrobiaceae bacterium | reverse complement strand
TACCGAACGGACCCGTCATCGCGAGCAAGTGAGAGAAGTTCGGTGACGGGACTGTTGTCATGCGTCTGCGTTCGCTCGTTGGAGGAACGGGCGAGCGGTGCGAACGTACTGCTCCGCGACCGCGTCCCAACTCAAACCCGGCGCCAGACTCCGGGCTTCGCGAGCCATGGAAGCAGCTAATGCGGGCTCGGTCACGACTCGCCGGATGGCGTCACGGATGGAGGCGGGGTCGCGGTGGTTGACGATGATCCCCGCGCCCGTGCCAAGCAGTTCACGCGAGTGCGGGAACGACGTAGCAATCACTGGTCTTCCGGCCGCAATGGCGTCGACCAAGACGCCTGACGTTGCTTGGTCGCATGAGTCGTACGGCAGGATCACCGCGTCGGCGCTGGTGATCACCGACGTCAAGTAGTCGAGGTCGTAATAGGCGTTGTCGAATCGAACGAGGTCACCGACGCCGTTGGCCCGTACTCGCTGCTCCAACATGTGTCGATAGACGTCACCTTCGTGCGCGAGCACCTTAGGGTGGGTGCGACCCATCACGAGGTACTGCGGCGTAGGGGTGAGGTCCCGGAGTCCAGTCATCGCGTCGATTACCCATTCGATGCCCTTACCGGGCCCGATTAAGCCCCATGTCAGTAGCAGTGGCGGCGCGTCAATCTGTCGCTTGGCGAGCACCGAAGTCACGGCGGCACCGTGAGCAATGACCTCGACCGGGGTGATGCCGATCTCATTGACTGCGTCCAAGACCGACGCGGCGGCTTGGGTCATCACCACGATCTGATCGGCCTGGGCGATGACGGCGTTCAAAATGTCGCGTTGGTGCGCAGTTGGATTCGGCAACACCGTGTGCAACACGACGAGTTTGGGGACGTGCACACCGTCGAGGACACGAAGGATGTCTGATCCGTCAGTCCCCCCATACAGGCCGTACTCGTGCTGGACAATCGCGACGTCACAACGATTCAGTGCCTCGATCGCGGCCGTGGCCGTCGACGGATCGGTCGCGACCAACTCGGCCAACACTGGGAACACTGAGGTCGAATGCGCCTCAGGACGATCGAGGACGCGGACCATGTTCACCGTCGCCCCGCGCCGGCGAAGCGCCGTCCCCAGTGCCACCGAAAACGTCGCGATTCCGCATGGCGTCGGGGGCGTGCTACTTAAGATCCCGTATGTCGCTTGGCTCAATCTCACGGTCATACCGTCCTCTTCGCTAGGTGCCGCTGCGTACTAGTTCGATCGGTGCGTGCAGCCTGTACGTGACAACACCGCTCGTGGTTGATCGATCGTGTTCCCGTGGCTATTTGTGGGCCGAGGACGGCCATCACGCGACGGGCACCGCACCCTCGCCTGTCCCAGGTTCCCTGGCGATGTTCACCAGGCCCGGCGTTCATCGGGGCCCCGAATTCGCCAGAACCCGCCCGAGCAACTTGAGCGCAATCATGAGAGAGGCGAGCGCCAATATCGTGGCCACACTCTGAAGTGCGCCGTATATCGGCGGCGCCACGCGCTCGGGCTCGGGTCGCTCGACCGTCGGTGCCGTCGCGGCCTTGATGCCAGTAAACAAACGGTGTAGCAGCATTGCTCTTCTCCATCTTGCATGGAGTCGTCTTGCCCGAACGAGTGACAATCAAAGGGACTGTCCGACCCGAACCCGGCGTCTCGATAGTTGAGGAAATCCTTCCCTCGTTGTCACTCTAATGGTGATGTCTCATTACCGAGCCGGGGCTTCCGCGCTGGGTAGCGACGGCGATGCCTCGTCGTCATCCAGCAGCGCGACGAAATCGCCTATTGCGCGTACTCGATCTACGAAATCAGGGATCGGGAGCTGACTACGAACCTCGTAACGGTTTCGTCGACCACTCTTGGCTCGAATCACGTAGCCCGAACTAATGAGATCAGTGAGAATTGCTTGCACGCGACGCTCCGTGAGGTCAACAGTACGCGCGATGTCACAAAGGCGACCTTCAGGGTTCTTCGCCACATCGAGCAACACTCGTGCGTGCTTGGTCAAAAAACTCCACGGCGCATCAGAAATCGGCGCCGGGACCACGCTTACCTGAACTTTATTTCTTGTCATCTATTTCTAGTGTACAGTGGTGTCGCGGTCCTTGTGGAGTTGACTGCTCATTAGTCGTACATCACAAACTCCACGAGGAGCGTCATGCGAAAACGACGGGATTCCCCACTAGCCGGTATCGACACGCGATGGTCGCCAGCCGACGCCGACATCGCCATTGGGCGGCGTCCGAGCGATGGGCCGTGCTGTTCGCACTTCGTTGGCCAGTCCTCCACCGTAACGCCCATCGCCCACTGATCCGAGCACCTAGATGTCCTTCCTGCCCCAGTACCGAATCATTCACCGCAGCCCAGTTTGATTCTGGTTCCGAACGTCATAATCCGGTGATCGTGTGAACAGAGTCGGGCGACAGTCATCATCCGCCCCCAACGAACGTCAGGGACTATGAACACAATCGAAAGCAATGTCGCGATGCGGCGCGTCAGCAGGGTTCTGCAGTGGGTCGGCGGATTCACATCTCGCTCGAGTGTCGCGGCGACCATCGCAGTCGTAATGTTGGCGTTCCTCGTTTCGATGTCGATCGCTGGTTTCCCTAATCGTTGGCAGACCGGCATGTCGACGACGGCCGAATCGATCACGTTGGTCATGCTCTTCGTGATCCAGCACACGCAGAGTCGCCAACAAATCGCACTTCAACTGAAATTGGATGAACTTATTCGGTCGTCCCCACACGCCGATGACCACCTCGTTCATATCGAACTGGCGGCGGACGCGGAATTGATCGAACGTGAACAAGGTCAAGTCGCACACCACGAGTCCCTTCGAGAGGCGCTCACAACCGACGAGTAACGGGACCTTCCAGCAGCTCCGGACCTTTGATTAATTCCGCAGGGCGATGAATCGAGTCGTCCCAGGCGTTCGCATCTCGCGTCAAGAATTCATCAGTCAGAAATCAATTCT
>JABEUQ010000107.1 GCA_013044265.1 Acidimicrobiaceae bacterium | reverse complement strand
TGGCTCGCGAGACGGTTGACTGGTCCACGCCCCACAGCACCGCGAGCAGGTCCTGGGTGAGACCGTGGCGCAACGACACGAGGGTGATGACCAACCGGTCACAGACCGACAGGTCGTGGTGACGACCTCCGCCGCGCGGGTGGTCGTGGCCGCGACGTCGCGCACGTCGGCCCTCGAGCGCCACGCCCCGGAGTCGCGCCAGCTCCATGAGCAGATCCGCCAGCTGTGTGCTGGACAGGCCGGTCAGGACACAGCTCCGTCCGAGGGCCCACGAGAATTGGAACGTATTTGCATACGCCAGGACCGTGGGGTCCTTGCGCGTCGGCGCTCGGGTTGCGAGTTGTGCATCAAGTCGCAAGGAAGCGACTGGACTGTTCAGCCGGCCGTTGCCGGGATCTCAGCCGGGCCATGCGGCGAGCAAATCCTCCGCAGTCCAAACGGCTCCGAACCCAGAATCGTCTGAACCGGCGGGACACACTGCAACGAGCGCAGTACTGAGATTGGCACCCGGAATCTTGGTGGCTGCTACTGCGAGCTCTCCCCTCTCATCGGACGTGACACCAGTAGCGGGGCGCCACTTGATAGTGCCCACGAAGTGGACGTCCCCGGGGTGCGTAGCGGTGCCCACTAGATCTACCTCGGGATTGTTGTTGCGTGGCCACCAACCGCCGACGTAGCGTACGTCTGCCCATGGAGTGTTGGGAACTAGTCGCCAAATCGACTCGCGAACGACCGGTTCGATAGCTCGACCGCGCCACGACGAGTAGCCCGACTCGAAGCGTTTAAGTGCGAGTTCGGGCCGGTCTCGATCAATCTCGTCAAGCGCGGGTTCAACGAAGGCAAGCCAGAACCGAAGCGCCGGATCGTCAATTCTCCAGCGACGGTCGTTCCTAGCAGGACGACTCGACAACGGCTCGTCGGCAGCGACGACCCGCTTCGTGCGAAGTTCCTCAAGTTTTTCATCGAGCGTGGGCCCGCTGAGGGGTCCAAATTCTTGCGCGCCAGTCAGGATATTCACCCGGGCTCTCTCACCACGACCACCAATCGTTGTCAATACTTGACGCGCGATCGCAGCATCTCGGAACTCGGAGTCAAGGACCCGGGCGCCGGACACAACTAGTGCGCTGTGAGGCGACGCGAAGGAGGCACGAAGGAACTCCTCCGGGCTCATCCCAGGGGCCCAGGTCTCGACGACCTGGGGTTGGCCGCCAGTGATGAGATACGCGTCGAAAGCCTCGAACGATCTCAACTGTGTCATCTCGGCGACGTCGAGTGGGCTCAGCGCAGTGAGTACCATTGGGCGAGCCCGCCCATGAAATGGCTGATCTGGCTCAGTCAGTTGCTCCATCATCGCCAGGTCGCTGCCGATGAGAACGAGAAGTACCGGTTGACGCGACAGTGTCCGGTCCCACACGCGCTGGAGTTCGCCCGCACCGCCGGGAATCGCCTCGAGGAGCCAAGGGAGCTCGTCAAGGACGACGACGGCAGGTTTGTCGGTAGGCAGGGCGGCCGATAGAAGAGTCAGCGCCGCGGTCAGTGACCCTGGAGTGACACCCTGCGCCACTTGAGCGTTCGCGAGCGTGGAGGCGGCAATCGCTTCGGCGAGTCCGGACAACTCTGATTCGACAGGAGCCCCTTTGGCACCCTGGAACCAGACATACGGGACATCCTCAGCGCGGATGAACTCGTCGACCAATCGAGATTTGCCGATTCTCCGTCGCCCACGGAGTGCCACCGCGAAGCCCGCATCGGCTCGTTGACCCGCTCTCACCAAGTCTAGAAAGCTCCTAAGGTCGTCTTTCTCCCGAGTACGCCCGACGAAGCCCATAAATTACCTCCACTTTTATAAAGCCTACTTTAGTAAAATCTTCTTTACAAAAGTGTACTTGATAAATCTCCCGCGTCAATCGTCCCGAAATCAGGCGGGGCGAACTTGAGACCACCATGTGAAGTGCGGCAGTGGTAGCCGACATCCTCTCTTGCTCACACGCGTTGTATCCGCAGCACTACACAGGCTCCGCGCACTGAGACACTGCGTCGACGGCCAGCGCCATCCAAATTTGAAGATCACGCGACGGTGCGTCATACTCAGTCCACGATGACTGCTCACGCCGCCCCACACGTCGACTCCACCACTTCCTTTTCGCCACTGGCGGACGATTTTCGCCATTCGGCGCGCGCCGGCCGGCAGTTTCGTGCCGACGTGCCGCCTACGCACAGCGTCTCCCCCCAGTGCCGTTACTGCCGCAGTGCACCCGATGTCGAGGATTGCCCCCAAGGAGGTGGTGGTCAAGGAACACTGCTACGTGCTGGACCTCTCCCCCAACCGCGCCCTGCGCCTCATCGTCGAGTACGCGACGAAGCTCCGTCCGACCACAGCAGCTGACACTGACGACGAGGCCGCACTGGCCGAGTTCATGGAGTTCTTACCATTACTCGCGTTCGACGGCTCAACGATGAGCACGGTGAGCGCCGACGACGAGGGTTCGAGGTCGATCCGGTGACGACGAGGTGGTTTCGCTCGATCAGTCGCCGAAGATGCGACTCAGCCAGCCCTGGGTGAGGGCCTTCTTGACCTTGGAATCCATACCGGTCTCGGCGCAGTTGCAGCGCTTGGACTTGGGCACGCCCCCCAGTACCTGCTCGACGTGCTGGCCGCAACCGGCCCAGGTGGGACGACCGCACTTCGAACAGGTGATGCGACGACACATCGCTATCGCGCCTGGTTGTTGGCCGAGTGGCCCGGGCAACGCTGGTCATTGGGCACGCCGGCGAGCGCCTGCTCGACGTGCTGGCCGCAGCCGCTCCAGGTGGGCTTGTGGCAAACGGGGCAAGTGACACGGGAACACATGATAAAAACTCCTTTAGTAAGTGACGGTGGTGTTGGGGTGGTACCTGAGTGCTACGTCGCGCACACTCGAGGAGTGCGCAGCTCGAGGGAGTTCGATGAAAAAACGAGTCACCCGCAGCGCAGTACTCGACGCGCGATGCGCGTCGAGTACTGGACGTCGTGGTTCTCACCGTCTCCATCATTCCTCCTTCGCACTACACCCGGTACCTCGGATCGGACCGCCACCGCAGCCGACCGCTGTCGCCAGTATATACCCCCCGGGGTATATACTCAAGTGGGTCGACAGAACCCTCGAAGGAGACCACCCGTGGCCACGATTGAACTGACTCAAAAGAATTTCCAGGAGGTCATCGCCTCCAACGACGTGGTGCTGATCGACTTCTGGGCGGCGTGGTGCGCCCCGTGCCGGGCGTTCGCCCCGACGTTTGAGAAGGTGTCCCAGCTCTATCCCGACGCGGTCTTCGCCAAGGTCAACGCCGATACCCAGCGAGCTCTCGCCGGATCCTTCAATATCATGGCCATTCCCACACTGATGATCTTTCAGAACAACGCCGTCGTGTTCAAGGAGGCCGGCGCTCTGCGCGAGAAGGCTCTCATCAAGGTCATCGAGAAGATACTGCCCTCGAACCCGAGTGATACCCCTGAACAGACTCAGCCCGAGCAGACGAAGCCCGGGCAGTCGAAACCCGGGCGCTGGCTCCGGCGAAGTAACTCTCCTCGTCACGGCGCGTAGGCCGAGACCCGTCGTGGTCGCTGGCGCTGGCGCTGGCGCTGGCGCAGAGACGTTCGTGACCCCGGCGGCCGGACTACGTTGTCACGCCGATCGCCCTGGAATAGTGACCACGGTGAAAGTCGCCACGGGCGAGTCGGCGCGAATCATCGCGACTCGACGCGAATCAACCGGGTGAGCAGTTGGCGGCGAGGGAGTGCTCGTCGACTGGCCAACGCGACGCCGCGTCGGGGTAGTAGTCGCCGTTGACATCCTCCCGGCCCTGAAGGACCGGGATTCCCTTTTGGAACTCAGACACCGAAGTGTCGAAGTCCTTAACCACGCTGTCTCGTCGACGTCCGTGA
>JABEUQ010000106.1 GCA_013044265.1 Acidimicrobiaceae bacterium | reverse complement strand
TCAAATGGTGATGCCCAGACGCGCGAGAAATCCCACGCCCATGACGGCCGCTTCGCAGCCAACCGCTTCGAGGTCGTCGAGGTCGTGATCGTCACGAACGCCACCGGCGGCCACGACTTTAAGGCCGCTTGCGCAGACACGGGAATACAGTTCTAGATCAGGTCCGCTCATCGTTCCGTCTCGGGCAATCGCCGTGACGTGAAGTCGGGTGACCCCCGCCTGTCGACATTGCTCCACCGCGTCGTCGACCCCCAGTTCTGTTGAGCTGAGCCAACCACGCACCGCGAGGACGCCGTCTCGCACATCGAGCGCGGCTACTAGTCGGTCGCCGAGTGCTTGGACGTACGTTACGAGGGCGCCGGGTTCACTCCAGAGTGCGGTACCGAGAATCACGCGCTGTGCGCCGGCTTGAAGGACTGACGTGGCAGCATCCAAGGACCGAATACCGCCCGAGACTTGCAAAGGGATAGAGCCAGCCAACTTCGCGCAACGCGCAATGATCTCGGTACGAAGAGCCCCGTCGCGCGCTCCTTGCAGATCAACGACGTGAATCAGGTCAGGTTGGGTGGCTACCACGCGAGTCAAGAACTCGTCAAGTGGCTGGCGAAAGAGGACGCGGTCGTAGTCGCCCTGCTCCAGGCGTACGGCGAAGTCACCCAAAAGGTCGATGGCGGGAATCAGTTGCATAGTAGCGTGTTACTACGCTAGCATAATGACATGACAAGTGGCAAGGTACTTCCGGCGGAGGCGCACGACGAGACCATCGAACGATTCGACGAATTGGTGGCCGCCTTCGTTCGCTTGCGAGACCCCGCGACCATGTCAGCCTTCCTTCATGATTTGTGCACGACGGCTGAGCTCGACGCGATGGGTCAGCGACTTCAAGTCGCCCGGTTAGTCAGCGACACCGTTCCTTATCAGGAAATATCACGACGCACAGGGGCTTCCACCGCCACCGTGACGCGAGTGGCGCACTGGCTGCGCTACGGCGAAGGTGGTTATAGCGCTGTACTGAAGCGAGGACGCAAATGAACCGACGATTGACTCTGGCCCTACCCTCAAAGGGCCGACTGCGCGAACCATCGTGGTCCTTGCTCGAGGCCACCGGAGTGGCGCCCCAAGAACCCGGAGAACGAGTGCTGCAGACGTTCTGTCGTAACGCTGATATCGACTTGTTGTTCGTGCGTGCCGATGACGTGCCCGAGTACGTCCAGGATGGGATTGTCGACTGTGGGATCACCGGGCTCGACTTAGTGAGCGAGCGTGATTTCGACGTCGACGTGTTACTGCGCCTTGGTTACGGTACCTGCTCCTTGCAAGCGGCGGTTTCGACCGAGGACGGAGCCCAGAACTTCAGCGACCTTGATGGTCGGCGAATTGCCACGTCGCACCCGCGTATTGCCGCACAGTGGCTCAGCGAACAGGGACTCAAGGCGGAGATCGTGCGCGTCACGGGCTCAGTCGAGATTTCACCACGATTGGGCCTCGCCGACGCCATCATTGACCTGGTGTCCACCGGTTCGACCCTCAGGACCAATGGGCTTCGTTCCCTTGGTACGCTCTTTGAGTCCGAAGCCGTTCTGGTCGGTCGGCGCGGATCGAGCGACCACGAGGCTCAACGCACCTTGACCATGCTGCTGGCGTCAGTTATCAATGCGCGAGCAACGCGGTACTTATTGTGCAATATCGCCAAAGAACGACTAGGCGAGGTGACGGCGCTCTTACCCACCACGGGTTCGCCCACGGTGATGGACTTGGCCACGCCCGGCATCGTCGCGGTGCACGCCCTCGTTCCTGCGGCGCAAATATGGTCGCTTCTGCCCCAATTGCAAGCCTGTGGCGCGAGTTCCATCCTCACGCTGCCCGTTGAAAGAATGATGCCATGAGTTCACCAGTGAAAACTGATCGGCCGATCAGCATTGAAGAGATCGTTGCCGACGTTCGTGCCCGGGGTGACGCCGCACTCGTGGAATGGAGCCAGCGGCTCGATAAGACGACGTCGGAGCGACCCGAGCGTGCGGTTCCCTACGGCGATATTCCCACTGTCGCAGTCCTCGACGCGGCGCAATCGGTGCGGACCTGGCACGCCGCGCAACGTCCCCAGGACGTCACTCTCGAAGTATCACCGGGTGTGACGCTCGAGCGTCGCTGGTCGCCCATACGCTCGGTGGGTATCTACGTACCCAAGGGGCTGGTCTCGTCACTGATAATGGGTGCAGTACCCGCGCAGGTCGCCGGAGTGGAGCGCATCGTAGTGTGCACCCCCCCGAGCGGGGCCCCCGCGGTCGCGGCCGCGGCCGCGTTACTGGGTATTGAAGAAGTGTGGGCCATCGGTGGCGCACAGGCGATTGCCGCAATGGCCTACGGCACCGAGTCCATCGTCGCCGTTGACAAGATCGTTGGGCCCGGTGGGGGTGCGGTAAACACCGCGAAGTTACTGGTCAGCAAGGACGTGGCCATTGACCTGCCCGCTGGACCGAGTGAAATCGTGGTGGTGGCGGACCTCGGCTTTGATGAGGCCATTATTCAACAAGAGCTCGCCGCGCAAATGGAGCACGGCCCCGACAGCCGGGCCTTCGTGGTACGTGTCGGTGACGATCTCGAAGCAGCCCTGGCCGAAGTGGAGAATTACGCTGCCGAGCACGTCGCTCTGCTCGGGCCCCGCGCTGAATCGCTCGCCGGGCGAATTCGCAATGCCGGCGCAGTCTTCGTCGGACCGTATTCCCCGGTGCCCGCGGGTGATTACGCGACGGGTGGCAATCACGTGTTGCCGACGGGGGGGTGGTCGAAGGTTTCGGGCGGACTCGGCCTGGAGACGTTCATGAAGGCGGTCACGGTCCAGCGTGTCTCGCGCGATGGACTCCAACGTCTGGCTCCGACCATTGAAGCCCTGGCCGAGCTCGAGGGCATGGCGGCGCACAAGGTAACGGCGCGACGATGAGCACTCCCGAGAACCTCGACACGTACCAGTGGCCTCCCTCCAACGAGGAGTTGGCCGCTCGGGTGGGGCTACGACCCGAGCAGATTTTGCGCTTCGACGGCAATACCCCCGCTGCACCACCGGCGAGTGCTCGTCCCGCTGCATTGGCCAAGGCCTTGGCGGACGTCAATGAGTACGACCGCGGACGCTATGAGACCCTGCGTCTAGCAATCGCCGATTATCACGGCGTGGGTCTTGATCAGGTCTCGCTGGGCGCGGGCAGCGACGAGTTCATCGTTCTGCTGGCGGCACTCTTCGCCGAGAACGGGACCGTGGCCAGTGTGCCGGGCGATTCGTATTCGATGTACCGTTACGCGGCGGGCATGGCGGGAGCGGAGATGGTCGACGATCCTGCACACGCGGACCTCGTGTTTGTGTGTCGTCCCAATAACCCCACTGGTGAACTTTGTGAGATACCCGAAGTGACCGGTCAACTCGTCATTGACGAGGCCTACGCCCAGTACGCCGGCGTCGACGAAATCGAACGGGTCAGCGAGGGCGCAATCGTGTTGCGGACGTTCTCCAAAGCCTTTGGCTTGGCGGGCGCTCGCGTGGGCTACGCCATCGCCAGTCCCGAGACCACCAAGATCATTAATTCTCGCCAAGCACCCCTGTCGGTATCATCCCTCTCCGCTGCGTTGGCACTGGCCGCCATCAGCACACCGCTCGACGTCACGGCGCAGGTGGCCGAGCGTGAGCGCGTGGCGCGAGAGCTCCACGCGTTGGGCCTTACGCCACTCGCGTCTTTCACGAACTTCTTGTTCATTCCTATGCAGAACCCGCAAGGGTTGGTGGATCGAATGCTGCCGTATGGCGTCATGCTGCGGGCCTACGCCCGAGGACTGCGCATTTCTATTCGCGACGAGATTGACGATGACATTTTGCTCGGTGCCCTCCGAGCGGAGTTGCTGGGCGAAGTACTTGAAGAGTCGCCACTGCGCTACCGACGCGCCACGGCCGAGACGTTGCTCAATATTCGACTGCGCGTGCCTGGTGAAGGGCGCGTGTACGTCAACACGGGCGAGGGAATTTACGACCACATGCTCACGCAATTGGCCTTTCACGGCGGAATGGATCTACGCCTCGAAGGGGTGGGTGACCTCGAGACCGGTGACCACCATACGGTCGAGGACATGTTCCGGGCCTTCGGCGAGGCGCTCGATCTGGCACTGGGTGACCGCAAGGGTCTCGCGCGCTACGGAGAGGCGCGCGTCCCCATGGACGAAGCTCTCGCTCACGCCGTTGTTGACCTATCGGGCCGCGCCAAGGCGACTCTCAGCATCAGTCCGGACCCGGGCATGGCGGCTCACGCTTTTGAGTCGTTAGCTCAGACCGCGCGCATCACCTTGCACGTGACGGCCACCGGTGAGAATGCTCACCACGTGGCCGAAGCCGCCTTCAAAGCGGTGGGTCGCGCTCTACACCAGGCCCTCGTGCGTGACGGTTCTCTGGTGCGTTCGACGAAGGGGTCGCTATGAGTGATGTCGTCGTGGTCGATTACGGGGCGGGCAACACCCGATCAGTGCGAGCTGCTCTCACGCATCTGGGCCGCACGAGCGAAGTGAGCGCCGATCCGCAACTCATCGCGAACGCACCATACGTGATCTTGCCGGGTGTGGGTTCGGCGCGCAGCGCCATGATGCACCTGGACGAGACCGGGGCGGCGGCGGCATTGCGCGAGCGTTTCGCGGCTGATCGACCGATCCTGGGAATTTGCCTTGGGATGCAATTAGCCCTGCAGGCGAGTGAAGAGGATGGCGGGGTCAAGGGTCTCGGATTACTCGAGGGACTCGTCGTGCGCCTCGACGCGCCACGTATCCCGCGTCTGGGCTGGGCCAATGTCGAACCCTGGGGTAACGCCTTCTACTTCGCCCATTCCTTCGTCGCTGAATCGCCCGACGCGGTGGCGACCTCTGAAGGGCTAGTCGCCGCCGTACAACGCGGATCGTTCCTCGGCGTGCAATTTCACCCTGAGAAGAGCGATGCCGCTGGGCTGGAATTCTTAGACTCATGCCTCTCGCTCGCCTAATCCCCTGTCTCGATGTCGCCGCGGGTCGCGTGGTGAAGGGCGTCAGTTTCGTGAATCTGCGCGACGTCGGCGATCCAGTGGAACTCGCGCAGTTCTACAGTGCTGGCGGCGCTGACGAATTGGTGTTCCTCGATATCACCGCGACACCTGAAGGGGCGACCACCATGGTGCACGTGGTCGAGCGCGTGGCCGACGAGTTAGAGATCCCCTTCACCGTGGGTGGGGGTATTCGCTCGGTCGAAGATGCTTCACGCATCATCGAGGCGGGCGCGGACCGCGTCTCGCTCAACTCCGCGGCATTGGCCAATCCTGAACTCATCACCGAGATTGCGCGGCGATTTGGTTCTCAGGCAGTGGTGGTGGCAATCGATGCCGGCGAGGATGTTGTCTACACCCACGGTGGGCGAGTGGCCACGGACATCGCGACCGTTCCCTGGGCCGTCGAGGCGGCGACGCGAGGAGCTGGCGAGATTCTGCTCACGTCCATCGCGCGCGACGGACGGCGCACGGGTTTCGACCTCGTGCTCACTGAAGCGGTGCGAGATGCCGTCGACATTCCCGTCATTGCATCGGGGGGGGCGGGCTCGGCTCAGCACGTTGCCGACGCTTTACGTGTGACGGATGCCGCGCTCATTGCATCCATCGTGCACGAGAACCCGGCTGGCCTGCCCGGCCTACGCCGCGAGATCGAGGCCCTCGGCATTGAATTGCGGCCACTAAAGGAGAGAACGTGAACGACGAACTTCGCGCGGCCATCGTCCAAGATGACGCCACCGGACGGGTCTTGATGTTGGGATGGATGGATGAAGAGGCCCTGAGCCTGACCCGTTCCACTGGGACCGTACATTTCTTCTCGCGTTCGCGTCAGCAGCTGTGGCAAAAGGGTGAGACCTCGGGAAACTTCCTCCACGTCGTTGAGGTCATCCTCGACTGTGACGGGGACGCCGTGTTGGTGCGCGCGAGTGCCGACGGGCCCACCTGCCACGATGGTTCGACGTCATGCTTCACACCGTGGTTGTGGCGCAAGATATTGCAGCGGGAGAAGCAGAATGCTGAGGGTTCCTACGTGGCCTCATCCCTGTCCCGGGGAACTGCATTTCTCGCGCGCAAGGTTGGTGAAGAGGCGGTCGAGACCGCGGTCGCGTCACTCGCAGAGAGTGACGAGAGATTCGTGTCGGAGGCGGCGGACCTGTGGTTCCACCTGCTGATGTTGCTGCGAAGTCGTGGTGTGGACCCGTCTGATATCGAAGATGAGTTGCGCCGTCGCGAAAAATAGGATCCAACCTATGGTTGGCCCATGAGTAGATCGCGGGTGCTCGTCACGAGTGCAGTGGCGAGTATCGCGGCATTGTCGCTGGGATTGGCCTTGACCTGGACCGACTTCGTCGCCGGGGCCACTTCGGCTCAGGTGACCAATCTCTCGTGCGCGCGCACCATTGTGTCCACGTGGTCATTGACTCGCGTGGCGAGAGAAACCGTGGTCGTCTCCGTGCAGGCGAGTGACCTGGCCCGTGTGACGGGTGCTGCGTCTCAGGGGTACGGTGGTTTTTTGTTGTTCGGCGCTACGGCGCCAACATCGCTGCCCACGACGATTCGTTCCTTCGCTCATCTCGAACCCGACGCCCGAGCGCCGATGGTCATGTCCGATGACGAGGGTGGTGGGATTATTCGCTTCGCGAACCTAGTCGGTCGATGGCCCTGGGCTCAGGTGATGGGTTCGACAATGACCCCCGTCCAGATCACTCAGGTGGGTCATCACGTCGGCGCGGCCCTGGCCGCGGTCGGGGTGAACGTCGATTTGGCTCCAGTGGCTGACGTGGACGGGCGCCCGCAGTGGCCGAGCGCCGCGAACCCTGATGGGCTGCGGTCATTCGGGGGATCGCCCACCAGGGATGGTGTCGACGTGGTCGCCTTCGCCAATGGGCTCAGGAGTGCTCACGTGCTGGCGGTCGTCAAGCACTTTCCGGGACTCGGTCACGCTACGGGGAACACTGATTACGCCCCAGCGGCGACTCAGCCCTGGCCGACGTTGCAGAGTACCGGCCTGGTACCTTTTCGCCGTGCAATCGCCAGTGGTGTGGATGCCGTGATGATGTCCAATGCTTCGGTACCCGGTTTAACGACGTTGCCCGCCGGACTCTCTGCGGTTGCGGTCGCCCAGTTGCGCAACCAGTTGGGTTTTCACGGTCTAATCATGAGCGACGCCCTCGGGGCGGGTGCGATCACCGCGCGTCACCTCTCCATCGCCCAGGCTTCGGTTGACGCGCTCGCGGCGGGGGTGGACCAAGTACTCGCCGTCAACCCTCATTCGTTTCAACAGTCACTGCAAACGGCGTCGCTGACCACCGCGGCGATTGTGGCCGCGGTGGCACACGGAACCCTCACACGTACATTATTGGTGGTTGCGGCAGCGCAGGTACTCGCCGCGACCAACACGTTGAGTTGCCCGAGCTGATCAAAGGTAGTGCGGGGGCACTTCGTGGTGATCGCGGCGAACTTGACGCAATTCTTCCTTGAGTCGAGCAATCTCCTCTCGGAGCGACGCGACAAGGTCGCGCAACTCTTCGAGGGAGAGATTGTCGTTCACTGACGTGGCGTCGCCCATCGGTCGAGAATTCGCAACATCACGGGAAGAGACCGCGAAGGCGCGTAGCCTCGGCGATACGCTCCACCCCCACGGCCAAGGCCGTCTCACGTAGATTGACGCCCAGTTCACCGTGACGAATCCAAATGGCGTTGAAGGCCTCGTGCATCGTCTTCTCGAGACGTTGCTGGAAGAGTTCCTTCTCCCACATGTAGCCCTGGAGGTCCTGGGCCCACTCGAAGTACGACGCCACCACGCCACCCGCGTTGGCGAGTACGTCGGGCACCACGGGAATACCACGTTCGTGCAACACGGCCGCGCCTTCACCGGTGGTTGGCCCGTTGGCCGCTTCCACCACAATCGAGGCGGCCAATTTCGTGGCGATGCTCTCGGTGATGACCCCGCCCAGCGCGGCGGGAATCGCGATGTCCGAGGGGATGGCGAAGAAGTCATCGAGGGTCACCGCGTCGGCGCCAGCGAATCCAACGACGGTACCGGCCTCGGCGAAGTGCTGCGCGAGTGCGGCGGGATCAATGCCGCCCGGTACGTGGATGGCACCGCGCACGTCGGCGACACCAACGACTTTCATGCCGCGTTCACTGAGGAGTTGCACCAGAGGAGCACCGACCTTGCCGTAGCCCTGAACGATCACACGCTCACGCTCGGGAGAACGCGAAAGATTCTTGAGGAGTGCCAATGTGCAGATCGTCACGCCCAGCGATGTCGCTCCGGCGTGGCCGAGGGTACCGCCAATGGCGAGAGGTTTGCCGGTCACGACACCGGGCGCAGAGTAACCGCGCAACATGGTGATGGTGTCCATGATCCAACTCATCACCTGGGGGTCGGTGTTCACGTCGGGCGCGGGGATGTCGGTCTCGGGCCCAATGAGTGGAGCGATTGAGAAGGCGTAGCGTCGGGTGAGTCGCTCGAGCTCGCCGCGTGAGAGTTGGGTCGGGTCGACGCGCACTCCTCCCTTAGCACCGCCGTAGGGGATGTTCACCACCGCGCACTTGATGGACATGTCGGCACTGAGTGCGGAGATCTCATCGACGTTGACGCTCTGGTGGAAGCGGATGCCCCCCTTACCCGGACCGCGCGAGGTGTCGTGCTGGATACGCCAGCCGGTGTACATCTCGATCGAGCCCGAATCCAGACGCACCGGGACCGCCACCTCGAGAATTCTCTCGGGGGTGATGATGCGCTTGATCATTCCTTCGTCGAGGCCCAGCAGATGCCCGGCTCGCTCGATCAGTGAAGAGACGTGGGTCCAGGGATTGAAGTCCTCGGACCCCGTTTCGTTGGGTTGCGTGACCACGTTGTCACCAGCCTTTGAACAGAGGAGGGCCGTGTCGCCCTCACTGCCAGCGTAGGGGAGATGAAGACTGTACGGGTGAATCTAAAGTCCCGAATCGGATTGCGATGATTCGCGAGAGGAATCGCGCCCACCCGAGGCCAGCCACGCCGCATGCATCTGGGCGTAGGCACCGCCGCGAGCGATGAGTTCCGTGGGCGTGCCAACCTCGAGAATGCCACCCTCGTCGATGACCACGATCCGGTCAGCGCGCTGGGCGGTCGTGAGGCGGTGAGCGATAAGAATGGCGGAACGTCCCTCGAGGAGACGGTCGAGGGCTCGTTCGATGATGGTCTCGCTGCGCAAATCAAGCGACGACGTGGCCTCGTCCAGGATGAGGATTCGTGGCCGGGCCAGGAAGGCGCGCGCGAGAGCGAGTAATTGGCGTTCTCCCGACGAGAGGGTTTGTCCGCGCTCGTGCACTTCAGTGTCGAGACCGAGGGGGAGGCGCTCGATGAGATCGCCGAGACCCACGACGTCAACGGCGTCCTGGATCTCTTCGTCGGTGATGCCTGTACGACCGAAGCGCAAGTTGGTGCGGATCGATCCGGCGAAGAGGAAGGGCTCTTGGGGAACCACACCCAGTTGGGAACGAAGCGAGCGCAACGTCACTGTGCGCACGTCCACGCCATCGAGGAGTACGCGTCCTTCGGTGGGGTCGTAGAAACGATTAGCCAATTTGGCCAGTGTGGACTTGCCCGCTCCCGTCGGTCCGACGAACGCGACTGATTCGCCCGGGGCGATTTCGAGGTTCACGTCTGTGAGGACCGGGCGTGCGGAGTCGTAACCGAAGCTCACGTGCTCGAAAGTAATTCGTCCGCTGACGGTGGGCATCTCGATCGCACCTTCGACCTCCTCCACGCTCGGAGATGTTTCGAGCAACTCGCGTAGGCGAATGACCGAGGAACGGCCTTGTTGAAGAGAGTTGTATTGCTGCACGAGCAGTTGGATGGGTTGGAAGAATCGGTTGAGGTAGAGAAAGAATGCAATGAGTGCACCGATGCTTAAGCGGTGACGTAGCACCATGTCGCCGCCGATACCCAGCAGCAGTGCCTGACCGAGAATCCCAATCATGATGGTGGCTGGACCATAAATTGAATTGATCCGTCCAGTGAAGAAGTTGGCGTCGCGATAGGCCCCCACCACGTGACGGTGATTTCGGATGTTGCGTTGTTGGCGGTTATTCGCCGTGACGACGCGAATACCGTAGAGCGATTCCGACAGGTCCGCGAGCACGTTGGCAATACGGTCGCGACTGAGCAGATAGCCAGTTTCTGAGGCCCGGTGGAACCAGATTGAGAAGACGACCAATATCGGCACTATCAGTGCCACCGTCCACGTGGCGAGCATCACATTGAGATTGAACAGAATCATGGTGATGACCACCATGGTGAGACCCTGGAGTGCGAATGAGCTAATGCCGTCTTGGACGAGCTGCTGGAGGTTCTCGATATCGCTCGTCATGCGACTCATCAAGACACCGGCCTTCTCATCGGTGAAGAAGTCCAGACTGAGACGCTGGAAATGGGTGAAGACGCGAATTCGCAGGTCATGCATGACGCGCGCCGCCAAGGTTCCGGTAACGGTGGCCTGAATTCGTTGACCGAAGGCTGAGAGGACGGCTAAGACGAGATAGAGACTCGCGCACACCACGACGACGGTTGTGGAATGGTGGCCTGCGACCATGCCGTTATTGATGGCGTATTCCGTTAACAACGGTCCCGCCTGCAGCAAAAGGCTAGTGATGATGACGAGCAGAGAGCCGTACACAACGAGACGCGGATAGACCCGTAGCATCCCCGGCAGCGTGAGGCGCTGGCGCTCATCATCACTCGGTCGCTGATGGAACTCGAGACGTGAAGGTTCGTGCGTGGGCTCGCTCGATAGGAGTTTCTGGGCTCCGTCGGCCAGTTCACTAGGAATTCCACCAAAGGGCAGCCCCGACTGAGCTCCACCCCCGCCGAACATCGCACCGCCACCGCC
>JABEUQ010000105.1 GCA_013044265.1 Acidimicrobiaceae bacterium | reverse complement strand
TCACGTTCAGTTGCACTTCGCAATAACCCTCGTGCGAGTCGAATTCGGCGCGCACCAGAACAACGCGACTCGCATCGCCGCCAGTGCCAGTGCCAGTGCCAGTGCCAGTGCGTACTACGACGGGTTCGGGCTTCATCTCCTCGACACTCACGGTGGCGTTGGGATAGTAGAGACTCACGATCTGCTTGGCGACCACTCGTACGGGTCCGGCGTCGTCACTGTGCACTACCAGCGAGACGGCGTCGACGTCCCCCTTCTCGCCGTAGCGAAAGCCCACGTTGACCACACCCGGCAGGGCGCGTAACTCAAGTTCGAAGTCTTCTTCGGTCGGCGAAATCATCGGTGAATAATACCCCTCTTCGCGTAGAGGCGCGCGTCGGCGATCCTGGTGAGCTCCGCCGGGTCCGTGGAGTCACGCGGCGACGTGGACGTCCCCGTGGTGAATTCAATCGTCTCCCCGGCCTTGGCAAGATTCTCACGAAGGCGTTCGACGAAGCCCATCGCCTCGTGGCCCTCGGCGTTGTTCAAGATCACGGCGAACTCGTCGCCGCCGATGCGCGCAGCCAGGTCACCTTGTCGTACCGACTGACGCAAGGCGAATCCGAAGTGACGCAGCAGACGGTCGCCCCCCTCGTGTCCGAAACGGTCGTTGACGACCTTGAATTCCTTGAGGTCGATGAGAACAAGGGTGAACGCCCAGCCGTAGCGGGCAGATCGCACCGCCGAGTTCGCCAAGGCGATGTCGAAGGTACGCCGATTGGCGATGGTCGTGAGAGCGTCGTGCGCGGCGGTAAAGCGCGCCAGGTGCAGGGCGAGAGCGAGTTGGCAGGCCGTACGCACCGCCTCGAGCTCGTTCTGAGGAACGACATCGGGCTCACAGTAGACCCCGGGTACGGCGCACAGCACACTGGCTCGGTCCGCGCCGACACCGTTGCCACCGAGACGAAATTCTTGCGTCGCGAGCGACTCATGTTCGAGAACGACGACTGCGTCCTTCAGGTCATAGCGCTTGGCCAACTGTTCGAGCACGGAGTAAATGAAACCAATACCAAGTTCGTTGGTCGCTAACTCTTCGATCATGGTCTGGAACAACCACGGCTCGTAACTGGGATCCACGAAGCGGTGCATCTCCGCCAGGCTGGCATCAGAATTGATCGTCACCCGTGGACCACGTGATTCTGCAAACTCTGTGGACTGCGCAGAGAATCAATCGGCACGCAACCGGCACGCAGCATGGGCTCGATCGCATTGGCCGGCACGGGGCGCGAGATCAGGTAACCCTGACCGCGTTGGCACCCCAGGTCGACGAGCTTGTCAGCAATCTCAATTGTCTCGATGCCCTCGGCGACGACCTTGAGGCTCAGCGCACTACCGAGGCGAATGATCGATTCGACAATCGCACGGTCGTAAATATCGTGCGTGATGCCCTGAACGAAACTGAGGTCCAGCTTCAAGACGTTCACCGGAAGATTCTTCAATTCCGTCATCGAAGCGAATCCAGTGCCAAAGTCGTCGAGCGCCACTTCCACGCCAAGGGCTTGGAAGCCCAGTAAAATCTTGGCGGTCTTGTCGGGTTTGTCGAGCACCGTGTACTCGGTGATCTCAATGCAGACCCGCGAACCAGCAACGCCGTTGAGAACGAGGCACTCCTCCACGAATTCGACGATATCGGCCATGAGGAACTCCGCTGGCGACATATTGATGCGCAAGACGAAATCACCATCGGGATATTTCTGTCCCCACGTCGCCATCGTGCGACACGCTTCAGCGAACACCCAGCGACCGATGTTGACGATGAGACCCGTCTCCTCAGCCACGGTGATGAAATCTGCGGCGGGTATCATGCCCATCGTGGGGTGTTCCCAACGCACCAGTGCTTCGAGGGCCAGCAACTTCCCAGTACGCAGGTCCACCTCGGGCTGGAAGTGCAGGAGCAAGCCACCCTCTTCGATGGCGTCACGCAAATTGAGTTCCAACGCACTTCTTTCGGTCGCCACGGTACGCAACTGTGCGTCGAACACGATGGCTTGATTACGGCCACGACTTTTAGCACTGTAGAGCGCCACGTCGGCCCAACCGAGCATTTCTACGGCGTCGGGTTTTTCACCGGTCGCCAGGGCAATACCGATGCTGGCGGTGTGACTGAACATCTGGCCATGGATATCCACGGGCTGAGAAATAACCTCCAAAAGACGAAAGGATGTCGCGAGGACCTCCATCTCACTCGTGATCTGGTCGACCAGGAAGACGAACTCATCGCCGCCGAGTCGTGCCGCGAAGTCGTTCGCACGAATACTCGTGCGCAGTCGATCCGCAATGGTCATCAGTAATCGGTCCCCGCTGGCGTGGCCCAAGAAGTCATTCATGACCTTGAACCGGTCGAGGTCAATGATCATGACGGCGGTATCACGCCCCGACTCCAGGCGATGCACCAACTCCTGGATGAGAGCGCGGCGATTGGGCAGGCCGGTCAGGTCATCATGATTCGCGTTGAAGATCGTCTGCTC
>JABEUQ010000104.1 GCA_013044265.1 Acidimicrobiaceae bacterium | reverse complement strand
TCCCACGGCGGTGTGGAAAATCGGATAGCCCAGATTGCCCGGCCGGAAATAGAACTTCTCCCAGAAGCCCTTCACCTGAGGGATGTGGTGCTTGCGGTATTTGCCCAAGTACGTACCATCGGCGTCGATGACGAAAGCGGTGTTGTAGAACACGCCTTCTTGCTCGACCTCGTAGACCGGAACGACGAGTACCATTCCCGTTTCTCGAGCCAGATCGCACATCAATTCGGTGGTGGGTCCGCCCGGGACGGCTTCGGTATAGGAGAAATATTCAGGGTCCTGCACCTGACAGAAGTATGGACCATAGAAAAGTTCTTGAAAGCAAACAATCTTTGCGCCTTGGCTGGCGGCTTCACGCGCCAAGGCCACGTTGGCGTCGATCATCGACTGCTTATCACCGGTCCACTTGGTCTGGATCAGGGCAGCTCGAACGATCTCCGGCATTTCCTTGTCTTCACTACTCATTGCGGTTCCCCCTTCGGAAACGTTCACTACTGATGTGGGTTGTGGTGGTCTCAAACATGCTCACGTCGTTTACTGCGCTCACCCTTCACTCTCGTCCTTTGCCTTCTCACTGGCGGTAGCGTTCGGGAAAGCTAAGGACGCGTGGTGCTGGCCAATGTTCTGCCACCGACTAGTCACCGCTTTACCTCGAGTGTAGAAATGCACGCCATCGGGTCCGTAGATGTGCAGGTCGCCAAAGAGCGAATCATTCCAGCCCCCGAAGGAGTAGTAAGAAACCGGTACCGGGATGGCAACGTTGATGCCAACCATTCCCGCGGCAACGTCGGTCTCGAATCGCTGAGCGGCGGCGCCGTCGTTGGTAAAGATTGCGGCGCCGTTACCGTAACCGTTGCGCTCGATCAGTTCGAGGGCATCGTCAAGCGAGTCGACTCGAATGATGGACAGAACTGGCCCGAAGATTTCATCGGTGTAGACCCGCATGTCGACCGAGACCTCATCAATCAGAGATGGTCCGAGCCAATAACCGCCGGACGATCCCCTCACTTCGTGATGACGCCCGTCAATGGCGATCTTCGCCCCTTCGGCCTCCCCAATCCCGAGGTAGGAGGCCACGCGATCACGATGTTCGACGGTCACGAGTGGACCCATCTCCGAGTCTGCGTTGGCGCCGTCACCGACCGTCAAGCGCGCCACGCGCGCTTGGATGCGTTCGACGAGCTCGTCACCACAATCGCCGACCGCCACCAGGACCGACGCAGCCATACACCGTTCACCCGCCGAACCGAAACCGGCGCTGACCGCTGCTTCGGCGGCATCTCCCATGTCCGCATCGGGCATGACCACCATATGATTCTTCGCTCCACCGAGTGCCTGGACCCGCTTGCCTTCGTGGGCCGCCGTCTCGTAGATGTAGCGCGCGACAGCGGTCGATCCCACAAAACTGACGGCCGCGATTCTTGGATGAGTGAGAATCCTGTCGACCGCCTCTTTGTCTCCATGGACCACGTTGAAGACCCCATTAGGAATGCCGGCCTCAGCCACCAGCTCAGCGAGGAAATTCGATGCGGAGGGGTCCTTCTCCGAGGGCTTCAGCACGAAGGTATTGCCGCAGGCGATGGCCAGTGGAAACATCCATAGGGGCACCATCGCGGGAAAGTTGAACGGCGTAATACCGGCCACCACTCCAAGGGGTTGGCGCAGTGAGTGCACGTTGACGCCGGTCGAGGCATTCTCGGTGAACTCGCCTTTCAAGAGATGGGCGATCCCGCACGCGAACTCGACTACTTCGAGTCCCCGGGCCACTTCGCCGGCGGCGTCGTTCGTCACCTTGCCGTGTTCGCTGGTCAAAATGGCCGCGACCTCGTCGACGTGAGTCGAGAGCAGTTCACGCAACTTGAACAGTGCCGTGGTGCGCTTCGCCAGCGACGTCGCGCGCCAGGCGGGAAAGGCAACTGTCGCCGCATCGACCGCGGCGTCGACTTCGGCGATCGTGGCGAAATCAACTTCTCCGGTCTGTTGGCCGGTGGCGGGGTCGAAAATCTTGCCGCGGCGCGTCGCGTCACCGACCCACGATTGGCCATTGATCCAGTGGGTAATTTGCTTCATGCGTGAATCCTCATCTCGGCCGTATGTCCTGTAACGGCGTGATTCGCGTCGTGCAACGCCTCAGTGAGCACCTCGAGAAACGTGGTGGCCTCATCCATCGTGACGCTCATCGGTGGGGCGATCCGCAGCACGTTGTTGTGGAGACCACCCTTTCCAATCAGCACGCCTCCGCGCCGGCAGGCTTCGAGCACCGACTGCGCAGCGAGCAAATTCGGAGTGAGCGACCCGGGTTCGACTAATTCGACCCCGATCATCAGTCCCCGCCCGCGAATCTCACCGATCACGTCGAGGGCTCCAGCGCGTTCTTGAAGTTGATCGCGAAGATAGTTGCCCACCTTCAACGCATTGCTCTGGAGATCGTGCGAGAGAATGTAGTTGAGGTTGGCCAACGCGCCAGCACTCGATAGCGGATTGCCCCCGAACGTCGAGATTGAATTGGCTCGTACTGAATCGACCAACTCGGGCCGCCCGACCACGCCGCCGATTGCGAGTCCGTTGCCGAGACCCTTGGCGAAAGTGAGAAGGTCGGGCTGGATGTCGTGAGCCTCAAAACCCCAGAAGTGTTCACCGGTCCGACCCCACCCGGTTTGGACCTCGTCGGAAATGAACAAGATTCCGTACTCGTCAAGCACCTTCTTCATCGCACCAAAAAATCCGTCGGGCGGCACAATGAATCCACCGACACCTTGAATCGGCTCGGCAATCATGCAGGCCACGTCGCCCGAGGTGGTGGTCTCGATAACGTCACGCAGATCTCTGACGCAGGCGTCGATGAACTCCCTGTCCGAGAGCGGTCCGAAGGGACTGCGCAGCCGGTTGCCGCTCTGCACGTAACTCACGTTGAGCGGACTCAGGCTCGAGGACGACCACGAGCGGTTACCAGTCACCGACATGGCAGTAAATGAACGCCCGTGGTAACTGTTACGCAACGCCAGCACCTGATTCGATGATCGTGCCGCGCACGAAATCATCAGAGCGGTTTCCACCGCCTCAGTGCCGGAATTAACCAAGAACACTTTAGCGTCGGGGATCGTCGAAAGATCGGAAATCCGCTCAGCCAACTCGATCATGGGACGGATGAGGTACAACGTGGACGTATGTAACATCCGTCCAGCCTGCTCTCGGATCGCGTCAACGACCTCGGGCACGTTGTAGCCAGTGCTGGTCGTAAGGATCCCGCCAAAGAAGTCGAGATAATTTTTTCCATTCGAGTCGCGCACGTGTCGGCCCTCGCCACTGACCAGTTCGAGGGGTTCGTTGTAGTACAACGAGAGCCAACTCGGCATCACCCTGCGGTGCCGGCTCAAGAGCTCGGACTGCGATGTCGTCATAGTGATCTTCCTCCTCTAGACAGCGGACGCCGATGTGTCGAGCGCGGCGGCCACGACGGGGTGAACTATGCGACCATCCGCAACGTTGAGCGAGCCAGCGAGCATCGGGTGATCGGCGTCAACGGCGAGTTGACGTACCCGCGGAGCTATCGCCGCGCTCAACGCGTGGCTCGCGGTGCGCGGAAACTGCCCGGGCACATTCGTGACGCAATAGTGAATGATTCCGGCCTCTTCGTAGACCGGGTTCGAGAGGGACGTCGGACGAGAGGTTTCGATGCAGCCACCCTGATCAATGGCGAGATCCACTATCACAGATCCCTGGCGCATCGAGCGCACGTGGTTGGCGTCAACGACAATCGGGGCGCGGGCTCCGGGGACGAGCGCGGCCCCGATGACTACATCGGCGTGGGACAGGACGTCACCAATCGCACTAGAGGACGACGCCACGGTCGCGGTCACGGTGCCGTCGAATTGGAGTTGACGAAGTCGGTCGAGATTGACGTCCACTCCAGTGACCTCGGCATCCATTCCGCGAGCCCCCCGAGCAGCCATCGTTCCGGCAACGCCCATTCCCACCACCACCACGCGCGCTGGAGGTACTCCCGCACCGCCACCGAGCAGGGTACCGGAGCCTTGGGCCAAGTAGTACGCCCCCATGATTGCGGCAGAACGACCGGCGATGTCACTCATCGGTGCGAGGAGTGGGAGACCTCGGCCGTCACTCACCGTCTCGAAAGCGTGGGCCTCAACGCCCGCATCTTGAAGCGCTCGAGCCAACTCGGGGGCGGCTGCGAGATGAAGGTAGCCGAACAGTTTGAGTCCGCGTCGAAACTGCTTCCACTCAGAAGGAAGGGGCTCTTTCACTTTGACGACCAGCTCCGCACCCCAAACTGCTTCCGCGTTTGAGACCAGGTCCGCACCCGCGACCTGGTACTCGACATCAGAGAATCCGGCAGCGAGGCCGGCGCCACATTCGACCAGCACCTGCAAACCCACGCGCGTCAGCATGGCAACCGCATGCGGATCCAGTGCGACCCGACGTTCACCGTCCTTCACTTCGGCCGGTACGCCTATCGTCTTGGTCATCAATTCCCCCAACTCAGTCAGTCGAATGAAACTCGTCCTATTGACCAATAAACTGAACGAAGTGTAGGGTGCATCGGTACCACGTGCCATGAGCAATGTGTCGCATATTTATTTAGTTTCCGAGCACTATGTATTAGATTTCCTACGTGGCAGTGTCTCGAACGAACATCGCAGCCCCAGCGGACTTTCGTAAGAGTGCCGCAACCCGTCACCAGTGGCCACGGCTGAGCGTCGCGAAACGCCACCAATGAGCGAGACGACGCTACCCGACCTTGCTGCTCTCAACCTGCCAACGGTCGCAGAAATATTGGTTCTGCCGCAGATTCGAAGAGGACACCCCACGATCGAAGCGGCCAAAAATGCCATCAACCGACCGGTGCGTTGGGTGCACGTGAGTGAGGTAGCCGACATCGCCCACCTTCTGCGAGGCGGCGAGCTAATCCTTTCCACCGGTGTTGCCCTGCCGAACACGGACGATGGGCTCACCCGCTACATCAGCGATCTCGCCGCCGCCCAGGCCACCGGTGTCATCATCGAACTCGGTCGGCGGTTTTCCACACTCCCCTCGGCGCTCGTACAGGGTGCCGAGGCCCATAACTTGCCTCTGATCGCGCTGCACAATGAGGTGCCCTTCGTCGCCATCACCGAGGCTGTCCACTCGATCATTGTGAACAGTCAAATCAGACAGCTTCAATTTGGTGAAGTCGTGCACCGAACATTTCACTCGCTCGCCGCAGAAGGTGCAACACTTCAGAAAATCATCGACCAGATCGCGCATCTCGCAGACTGTCCCGCTGTGTTCGAGAATGTCGCGCGCCACGTCCTCGCCTTTGCGGGTACCCCCACCGATAACTCAGAAATTATTGACGATTGGGAGCAACGCTCACGCAAAGCCGTATGGACGGATCAAGCGAACTTCATCGATGGAGAACACTGGCTCGCCACTCCGGTGGGTGCACGCGGACAGGTCTGGGGACGACTCATACTATTTCCAAGTTTCCCCGCCAATCCGCTTCAAAAAACCATCCTCGAATTGGGAGCCACAACCCTGGCCCTCAATCTCTTGATTGAACGAGAGGAGAATCTCCTCGAACATCAAACCCATCGCACTTTGATTTCTGACATCATCGAGCGCCGCTACAGTTCGCCGGACGAAATTCACGCCAGAGCTCAATCCCTCGGAGTGACGACGCACCGTCAGTTCCTCGTGGCGATGATTGTTCGTAACAATCGCGGAGCTCCGCTTTCGGACATTTCCCGTCACGCGAGAGCGCGCGAAGAAGCAGCCGCCGTTTCGAGGGCCTTGAGCGACGCGGTCACAACTGGCCTCGTCGGGCTCATCGAGCCCGGTCGTCTGGGTGTCTTGCTCTCAGCGCCCACCGATGCTCGAATGAAGAGTTTGCTCGAAGTGGTCGCCACGGCTATTCACGAGCGAGCCAACCAACTCATCCCTGTGGGCTCGACCGTTATCGGTGTGGGGTCACCCGTCAAGTCGATTGACGATCTTCACCACTCGTTCGCTGATGCCAACCAGGCCGCCGAGGCGGCGGAGAACCTACCGGGCAACCACCTCTTCGTCACAACCGCTGATATCCGGTTGCGAGGATTGGTACATCTCATACGCGATGACCCCCGAATTCAGAATTACGCCGTGCGCGAACTTGGAGCGCTCGTCACTTACGACGAGCGATACCACACGGACTTGATTGCGACGCTGCGTGCCTACCTCGAAGCCGGGGGCAATAAGTCTACGGCGGCGGCGACTATGTTCATGAATCGCGCGACGTTTTACCGCCATCTCTCCAAGATCGAAAAGATATTGAACTGCGATTTGCAGTCAGTTGAGTCGCGCTCTTCTCTCTACGTGGCCCTCATTGTCCACCAGTCTCTCGATGCGCCGGGTCTCAGATACTGAGGGCCTCCGAGAACCATTAGTCCATCGGGAACGAGCGAGAAGGATACGCCTGCACTGGTTGAAGCATCCACAATTGTTCCCTATGTCACCGTCGGACGTCCCACGCTTTGTCACACGGGCCATTCCGACGGCTCATCGACCTCGCCGGGGTCGTTGTCTA
>JABEUQ010000013.1 GCA_013044265.1 Acidimicrobiaceae bacterium | reverse complement strand
TACCGCGCTGAGCGTCAACCGGACGTTCGCGACGATGCTCCCGGTGATGATGGTCATCCTCAACCTCTCCTCCGTGGCGGTGGTGTGGTTCGGGGGACGCTTGGTGAGCGAGGGATCGATGCCGATTGGCAACCTGACGGCGTTCTTGACCTACATCATGCAGATTCTGCTCTCGGTCATGATGGCGGTGATGGTCGCGATCTTGGTGCCGCGCGCCGCGGCCAGCGCCGAGCGGATCAGCCTCGTGCTCCACACCGCACCGGTCATCACCACGGCGTCGCACCCGGTCCTAAGCAGCGATCACGGTGGCGAGGTTCACTTCGAGGCCGTGTCCTTCGCCTACCCCGGTAGCGAGCGGCCGGTGCTCGAGTCTCTCGACTTCACGTTGCGAGCCGGCGCCACCAGCGCCGTCATTGGCGGGACGGGTAGCGGCAAGACCACGTTGTTGAACCTGATTCCGCGATTCTTCGACGCGACGACGGGTCACGTGCGCGTCGCCGGGGTGGACGTGCGCGACCGGGACCTCGAGGACCTGTGGGCGAGTCTCGGTATCGTTCCCCAGTCCGCGTACCTCTTCAGTGGCACGGTGGCGAGCAACCTGCGCTTTGGACGCGAGGACGCCACCGACGAGGAGCTCTGGCGGGCCCTCGACATCGCGCAGGCCTCCGACTTCGTTGGCGCCATGCCCGGTGGCCTGGACGCACCCATCGACCAGGGCGGTACCAACGTGTCGGGCGGACAACGTCAACGCCTGTGTATCGCGCGCGCCGTAGTCAAGCGCGCGGACACCTACCTCTTCGACGACTGTTTCTCCGCGCTCGACGCGACGACCGACGCTCGACTGCGTCGGGCCCTCAAGGTCAGCCTCACGTCGGCCACCGTGGTGATCGTGGCCCAGCGGGTCTCGACGATCATGGACGCCGACCAGATCATTGTCCTCGACGATGGTCGGGTCGTGGGTGTCGGTACCCACCACGACCTGCTGGTGAACTGCGCGACCTACCACGAGATCGTTGTCTCGCAACTCGGTGAGGGTGCGAGCACGTGAGTATGGCGATGGGTCCGATGCGTGGGTCGCCCGGTCCGGTGCGAAAGACGAGAGACGCGCGCGTCACCACCCGACGATTGTTGGCTCGCCTCGCCCCCGAGCGAGTCAAGGTGGCGCTGGCGCTGGTCGTGGGAGTGGCGTCGGTGGGTTTCGTGGTGTCCGGACCACAGATACTCGGTAGTGCCACCAACGTGCTCTTTGACGGCATCGTGTCGCGACGCCTGCCCGCGGGGACCACGACGGCACAGGCCATCGCGCAGCTGCGCGCCAGCGGTCACGCGCAAGTGGCGTCAATGATCGCGGGGATGCACCTGACCCCGGGCGCGGGCGTCGATATCACCAAGATGGGCGAGGTGCTCGGCGTGGCGGCGGTGGTCTACCTCGTCGGCTCGTTCTTCAACTACCTACTGGGCTTCACCATGGCCGGCGTCACGCAACGCGTGGTCTTTGCCATGCGACGTGACGTGGAAGTGAAGATGGGTCCACTGCCGCTGCGCTACTTCGACTCGCACCCCCACGGTGACGTCCTCAGTCGGGTGACCAACGACATCGACAACTTGACTACCACGATCCAACAAGGATTGAGCCAACTGATCACCTCGGCGCTGACCATCGTGGGCGTGCTCGCCATGATGCTCTGGATCTCGCCACTGCTCGCACTGGTCAGCGTGATCACCATTCCGCTGGCGCTCGTCATCACGACGCTGATCGCCAAGCGTTCCCAGCGCCACTTCGCGGTCCAGTGGGCCAGCACCGGGTCGCTCAACGGACTGGTGGAAGAGACGCACACCGGCCACGAACTGGTACAGGTCTTCGGACGCACCGACGCCACCATTGAGGAGTTCGACCGCCATAATCGGTCCCTGTACGAGGCCAGTTTCCGGGCGCAGTTCCTCTCGGGCGTCATCCAACCCTCGATGCAGTTCATCGCCAACATCAACTACGTGGCCATCGCCGTGCTCGGGGGGGTACCGCGTGGCCTCGGGCGTGTTGAGTCTCGGGGCGGTGACCGCCTTCATCCAGTATTCGCGCCAGTTCACGATGCCGATCACGCAGATCGCCAGTCAGATGAACATGCTCCAGTCGGGCGTCGCCTCGGCTGAGCGGGTCTTCGAATTCCTCGACGCCGACGAGGAGGCGCCCGACCTCGCCAGTGACCCACCGTTGGCCGCGAGGGCTGACGCCGCGGCCATCGTGCGCCTACGTCACGTGACCTTCCGCTACGCCCCCGACGAACCCCTCATCGAGGACTTCACCCTCGACGTGCGCCCCGGGGCCACCATCGCCATCGTTGGACCCACGGGCGCGGGCAAGACCACCTTGGTGAACCTACTCGTGCGGTTTTACGAGATCGACGGGGGCTCGATCGTGCTCAACGGTGTCGATTATCGAGAATTGACGCGCGACACCGTGCGCCGCACGTACGCCATGGTGCTGCAGGACCCGTGGATGTTCGCCGGGTCGATTCGTGACAACATCCGCTACGGACGCCCTGACGCCTCCGACGACGAGGTCGTGCGCGCCGCGCGCGAGGCCCGCGTCGACTCCTTCGTGCGGACCCTGGCGCACGGGTACGACACGATCCTCGACGAGGACGCGTCAAACCTCTCGGCGGGCCAGAAACAGTTGCTGACGATCGCGCGCGCCTTCCTGGCCGATCAGAGCATTCTCATCTTGGACGAGGCCACCCGCAACGTCGATACCCGCACGGAGGTGCTGATCCAAGAGGCCATGGCCGAACTTCGTCGGGGGCGCACCAGCTTCGTCATCGCGCATCGACTCTCGACCATTCGCGACGCCGACGTCATCATCGTCATGGACCAAGGTCGCATCGTCGAACAGGGCGCCCACGACGAGCTAATGCGGTTGCGGGGGGTCTACGTCTCGCTCTACAACAGTCAGTTCGCTGGGGTGAGCACGTGACGCGGCGCGCTCGCGCACGTCACGCGTATCGGTGGCGCACGTGACGCG
>JABEUQ010000103.1 GCA_013044265.1 Acidimicrobiaceae bacterium | reverse complement strand
ACCGATCAGATGGCGCGCGACGCCGACGTCATCGTCACCATGGGCTGCGGCGACGCCTGTCCCTACTACCCCGACAAGCGCTACGACGACTGGGAGCTCACCGACCCCGCCGGTCAACCCCTCGAGGTCGTGCGCACCGTGCGCGACGAGATCCGCGAACGCGTGCGCGCCCTCCTGCGAGAGCTCGGGGCGCTCACCGAATAACTCGCGCGCCATGTCCACGAGGTCGCGGCGCTGGAGCCCGACGAGTGAGTGACGCCCCACACCGGGGTAGAAGTTCACGGTCAGCATTCGCAGGTGCCGGTCCAATCAGCGGGCGTGACCCACCGGCAGGTTCTCGTTGAGCCAACCCCTCACTCCGAAAGGTCGGCTAAGGTGCCCTGATCAAAGGCTACCGCGATACGGTGAGCGATCGCGTTGATCGCGAATTCGAGTTCACGGCCATAGCTCAGGGTAATCAGATGGTTCTCCACTGC
Organism: Acidimicrobiaceae bacterium; assembly: GCA_013044265.1. Classification (GTDB taxonomy): domain Bacteria; phylum Actinomycetota; class Acidimicrobiia; order Acidimicrobiales; family RAAP-2; genus RAAP-2. The sequence goes on along the minus strand of JABEUQ010000103.1, from coordinate 7,477 downwards.
AACGCCACGAACTAGCGTTGCGCGTCATTAATTACTTTATATTTGTCAGTGGCGGTGCGAAGAAGGGTCATGACACGATCTACTGGTGTGGTGGAACTCGATGAGCACGATCGTTCGACGCTGACGAGGTGGGCACGCTCTTCGTCGGTGCGCGCGGGACTGGCGATGCGCGCCAAGGTAGTCCTCGCCACCGCTGACGGACTGGGTCCCTCGGCGGTCTCGCGCCAGCTCGGTCTCTCGCGTCCGACCGTGACTCAGTGGCGCGACCGGTTCCTCGAAGCGGGACTCGACGGACTCGATGACGCACCGCGTTCGGGCCGACCCAAGGTCGTTAACGACGCCATAATCCTGGCGGCCACCTTGGAGCCACCGCCCCCACAACTCGGCGTGGCGCACTGGTCAACGCGACTGCTGGCCCACGAGTTGAAGGTCAGTGACGCGACGGTGGCGCGAGCGTGGCGACACTGCGGGCTCAAGCCCTGGCGACGCGAGACGTTCAAGTTCTCCACCGACCCCGAACTCGTTGCCAAGGTCCACGACGTGGTGGGTCTCCACCTGAACTCGCCCGAGAAGGCCATCGTGCTCTGCGTGGATGAGAAGTCCCAGATACAAGCACTCGAGCGCACCGCGCCGATTCTGCCGCTGCGGCCAGGACTTCCCGAGAAGGCCACTCACGACGACGCGCGCAATGGCACCACCACCCTCTTCGCCGCCCTCGAGGTCGCCACCGGAAAAGTCACCGATCATTGTTACGACCGTCACGACAAGGCCGAGTTCGGCGACTTCTTAGAGAAAGTGGCCCGCGCCTACCCACGTCGAGAACTGCACATCGTGGTGGACAACTACCACACCCACCAGCACCCCGAGATCCAAGCCTGGCTCGAGAAACACCCGCGCATCACGTTGCACGTCACCCCGACGTCAGGCTCGTGGCTCAACCTCGTCGAGGTGTTCTTTGGCATCATCACCCGACAAGCCATTCGACGAGGCTCCTTCGCCAGCGTGAAGGAGTTGGTCACCGCGATAACTCTGTTCATCGATGGGTGGAACGATCGCTGCCGTCCCTTCGTCTGGACCAAGACCGCCGAGCAGATCCTGCCCCACGCACGACGTCAACCAACTTCAGACGCGCGACACTAGTGGTCTCGGGGGGCCCTCGAAACACCGTCCACCCGTTGGGGGATGTTGAGAGGGTTCTCGTCAAGCAACGTTGCGGGCAGCCATGCGGCGGGCACGCCCTGGTACGACACGGGCCGCAGCCAGCGACGCACGGCCGTAGCACCGACCGACGTGTGCAGCGCGTTCGTCGACGCCGGATATGGGCCACCATGGTGCATGGACCACGACACCCCCACCCCGGTGGGGAAACCGTTGACGATGACGCGGCCCGCGCGACGCGCTCCCGCCGCCAACAGCGCGGGTGCCGCCTCGTCATCCTCACCAACGTGTAGTGAGAACGTCAGAGCCGCTTCGAGCGAAGCGATCGCGTCAATCAGTTCGTCGAGGCTGGCGTACCGCACCACGATGGCGAGGGCGCCAAAATATTCGGTCATGACGGCGTCGCGCTCCAGTGACAATGTCGCGACATCCATCTCGTAGAGCGCGGCAAATGAACCCGCGTTACTCGCGGCGCGCGTCGAGAGCGCGAGACGGGTCAGACCGACGGCGTTCTCGAGTCGTGCGACCCCCGTCTCGAAACGGTCACGAATGGCGGTTGTCAACATCGTGGCGCCGCTCGAGCGTTCGACGGCCGCCGCGGCGGCGGCAACCAGTTGGTCACCAGCCTCACCGATGGGGACGAAGAGCAATCCGGGCTTGGTGCAAAATTGTCCCGATCCAAGAGTTACCGACGCTACGAGTCCCTCGCCCAACGTCGTTGCCCGCTGTGTCGCGGCGGCCGGTGTGACCACCAATGGGTTAACACTTCCGAGCTCCCCGTAAAAGGGAATCGGAACGGCACGCGACTGTGCCTGATCGAAGAGCACGCGGCCGGCGCCCAGGGAGCCGGTGAACCCCACGGCCGCGACGTGCTCGTCGCACACTAGAGCGGTGCCCGCGTCGAGGCCGAAGACTAGTCCAAGAGTTCCCTCGGGTGCGCCCACGCCTCGGGCGGCGCGCTCGAGACAGGAGTAAGTCCTCATCGACGTCCGCGGGTGCGCGGGGTGCGCCTTGATCACCACGCTGCAGCCAGCGGCCAAGGCCGATGCGGTATCGCCCCCCGGTACGGAGAAGGCCAGAGGGAAATTCGAGGCGCCGAACACGCCGATCACCCCGAGGGGCTCGAGTTGACGACGAAGATCGGGTAATGGGCCCATCGGTGACTCGTGGGAATGGTCAATGCTCGCTTCGAGGAAACCCCCATCGCGCACCACGTCGCTGAAGAATCGAAATTGAAAACACGTTCGGGCGTGCTCTCCTCGTAGACGGGTCGCCCCGAGCCCGGTCTCTTCGTCGGCGAGAGCAATGATCTCTTCGGCGTCGTCTTCGAGAGTGTTCGCCACCGTGTCGAGTAACTCGGCGCGCCACGCGAGGGAACGACGGGCAAGGTCTTTCCCCGCGCGATCCGCGGCGACGCACATCGTCGCGACGTCGGCTTGGCTGGTCTCGACCAGCTCGGTCCTCACGTGCTCGCCGGTGATTGGATTTTCACTGTAGATGGTCACATCACTCCTTCGTCGCGGATCGAATCGCGGGTCGAATCACCGAGGCACCGACGACGCCCACGTCAACGCTGCTCATGGTGTGCCCACACAACGAGACCAGAGCCAGACGCTGAAGGTCGTCGCCGTAGAACGCCACATTGGTGGGTGAGAGGATGAACTCGCCCGTCCAATCATCGATGATCAATTCAAGGCCGTCGCGCGACGAGAGGCGCCACACCCGATTGGGTTGATAGCACGAAATGTAGAGGCTCCCCTCACTGTCGAAGGCCAGACCGTCAGGCACACAACGCGCCAATGTCGTTACCAACTCGCGTTCGCCGCCCCTCAATCCGACGCGCCATACGCCCGGCAATGCTGAGGCCACGTAGTAGAGGTAGTCATCGCGAACGCACAGGCCATTGGCGTACTCGATGGGTGGCACGTCGAGTACCCGACTCGAGCCGTCCGGGGAGATGGCGACGATAGAGCCCGTGGCCTCGAGAAAGGACCCTGAATCCGAGACGTACAGCGTGCCGTCGGGGCCGAAGGCGGCGTAGTTCGGGTAGTCAATGAAGGGTCCGTATCGAATCGGTGCGTTCTCGTGGTCGTAGCGCCACACAGTGTGATTGCCCACATCGCACAGGTATAAGGAACCGGCCGCGTCAAGTGCGACACCGAGCAGTACACCACCGTCGATCTGATGGGTCATCGTAACAATCCCGTCGAGGGAAACCCGGTAAATCTGACCGGCCTCCCCCCCCGCCCACAAACAACGCCGCTCGAGGTCCCAGCAGAGGCCTTCGGCGTGATCGAGCCCGCTGGCGATCGTCACCAAATCGAGCGCATCGTCGACGTAGTCGCTCATCGCGTCCTCGCCAGAGTGACGCCAGTACTCGTATCAAAGAAGTGCAGTCGCTCGGGATTGAGGGTGAGTTCGAGACGCTCACCCACCAACACCTGCGCCCGAGCCCCCAGGCGCGCCACGATGCGCGAGGAATGCGCACCCGGCGAGGCCGCGGCGACCTCATCGCTCACGATCGCGTCTTCCCCCCCGAAGTTCAGGTGCGCGAGGATCTCTGAACCAAGGGCCTCGCGTAGAGTCACCGTCGCACTGAAGCGACCTTCGACACCCGGCGTGGCCAACACTAGGTCCTCGGGGCGCACTCCCAGCAAGAGAGGCCGCGTCACGTACTCGCTCAAATGGTGCGATTCGCGGTAGTGACCGGGGACCGCCACGCTCTGGTCGCCGAAGCGCGCGCTCAATGCCCCCTCGACCTCCACCACGGTAGCGCTGAGCAGATTCATGGGCGGTGATCCGATGAATCCCGCCACGAAGGAGTTCGCCGGATGATCGTAGAGATCCTCGGGGGTAGCGACCTGCTGCAGAACGCCACCGCGCATGACTGCAACACGGTCGCCCATCGTCATGGCCTCGGTCTGGTCGTGCGTCACGTAGATGGTGGCGACGCCGAGCAAGCGCTGGATGCGTGAGATCTCGGTCCGCATCTCGACGCGCAATTGCGCGTCCAAGTTCGACAATGGTTCGTCCATCAGAAAGGCTTGGGGCTCGCGCACGATGGCGCGACCCATCGCGACGCGTTGACGCTGTCCCCCGGACAAGGCCTTGGGACGCCGGTCGAGGTATTCGCTCAGACGAAGGATCTTGGCCGTCTCCGCGACACGACGAGTAATTTCGTCCTTGGCGACGTTGCGAATCTTGAGCGCGAATCCCATGTTCTGGGCCACCGTCATCTGGGGGTACAGGGCGTAGTTCTGAAAGACCATCGCGATGTCGCGGTCCTTGGGCAAGACGTTATTGACGACACGTCCGCCAATGGAGATTGTTCCGTCGCTCACCTCCTCGAGTCCCGCAATCATGCGGAGAGCCGTCGTCTTGCCGCAACCCGAAGGACCCACCAGCACCATAAACTCACCGTCGGCCACCTGCAGCGAGAAGTCTTGCACGGCCGTGTTGCCACCGGGGTACACCTTGACCACACGGTCAAAATTGATCTCAGCCACGGTTCATTCCCTCCACTACCCTCTTTAGTTGCGTCATCGGTCAATGCCCATTGTTAGACCCCGCACCAAAAAGCGCTGGAAGAGCAGGTAGACGATCATTGCCGGAAGGGCCGAGACGAGTGAACCAGCCATTAACAGTGGGATTGACGTCGTGTGCCCCGCCGCGAGTGCCGCGAGCCCCACGGTGATCGTGCGCTCGCCCGGGTTCTGCAAGAACAAAAGTCCCACGAGCAAGTCATCCCAGATTTGGATGAACTGCAGCACGGTGACCGTGGCGATGGCCGGCAACGCCATCGGTAGGGCCAGACGCCACAAGACGCCCCAGTAACCCAGGCCGTCCACAATCCCCGCTTCGATCAACTCGTCGGGAATACGGCGAAAGTACGTGGTGAAGAGAAAAATAGAGAATGGCGTACCCAGAGCGGCGTAGACCACCACGGCCCCGAGGTAATTGTTGGTCAGTCCAGTCTTTGCGATATTGACGAACTCGGGGATGAGGATCGCCTGCAGAGGCACCATCATCGCGCTCACGATGCCAAGGAACACCACGTTGCCGCCACGGAACTGCAACTTGGCGAAGGAGAACCCCGCCATCACACCGATCACCAGGATGATGGCGATGGACAACGTACAGACCACCGTCGAGTTCCAAAGTTCCTGCCAGACGGGCAAGTTCGCGTTTATCTGCCGCCACGTCTGAGTTGAGGAGCCGTGGCCGATGAGGTACTGGGCGTTCGTCTTGAAACTCACCAGGATCATCACGGCGAAGGGGTAGAGCATGACGACGGCCATCAAGATCATGGACGCGAAGATCAGCGTGCGGCCCAATCGTCGCCGAGCGAGTGAGCGGTTACGTCCGGGTACGTCAATCGAGGAGGCCCGCGGCGCGGGAGTCAACGCTGCGGACGACGTGGAAGGATTGCTGAGAACGCTCACGAGTCCTTGGCTCCAATCAGGCGCAGCTGCACGACTCCCACGAGGGCGGTGATGACGAAGAGGATGATGCCGTAGAGCGCGGCCGTGCCAAATTGGCTCTGGTTGAATCCCGTCTGATACACAAGAAACTCCATGGTCGTGGTGGAGTACCCTGGACCGCCGCCGGTCATCACAAAGATCAGCGAGAACAGCGCCGAGAAGGCCGAGATGACGGTCATGACGAAAGCCAGTTGGATGAATCGGCTGAGGTGTGGCAGGGTGATGTGGCGAAAGATTCGCCACGCGCCGGCCCCGTCGATGCGCGCCGCCTCCTCGAGAGAGGGGTCGAGGGTGGCGAGACCCGTCAGGAACAACATGGTATTAGTACCAATCATCGAGAAGATGAAGGTGATGCCCAGGGCAATCAGCGCCTCATTCTCCTGACCCAGCATGTTGGTGTGCACACTCGAGAGTCCAATGTCGGACAGTAGTGAGTTGAGGGTGCCTGAGTACGCGAAGAAGTGTTCGGCCACGAGACCGATGACGACCCACGAGATTGCCGTGGGCAAGAAATAAATGGAGCGGAAGATTTTCCAACCAGCCACGCGCTGGTGCAGCATCACCGCGACGAGCAGGGGGATGCCGAGGGCGAAGGGGACCGAGAGCAACAGTTCGGCATTGTTCTTGAGGGCCGTCCACATGGTGGGGTTGTGAAACGCCTGCACCCATGCCGAGGGTCCCACCCATTGCGTGGTGAGCCCGTCCCAGTTGGTGAAGGAGTAGTAGACCGCTTGAGCGATCGGGTAGACGATGAGGAGACCGACCAGCACCAGCGCCGGGACGACGAGTAACACACCCACGCGACGGCGGCGTTTGACCAGGAGCGATGACTGGGGTCGTCGTCGCGCGTTGGTGGACGCGCTGAGTGAGGCGCTGAGGCTCATGAACCTGACTTTCTCATGGGAGAGTCATCGGCCGACGCGCGAACTACGCGCCGTCCGATGACTCTCCAAGGTTTAACCGGCGTATTGCGATCCGCGCTGCGACGCGGGGTAGGCGTTAAGAACCTGGGCCATCTTGGACAACGCTGCCGAGGGCGACGACTGTCCGCTGAGCACCGTGGGTAGTTCCGTCGAGCCGGCGTTGACCACGTTGATCTGGGTCACGTTGTCGAGCATCGGGTACACCGCCATGTGCTGCTTCGTGACGAAGTTCAGCATCTGCTGGTTGACCGGGTTACTCGTGGTCGTTCCCTTGATGTCGGGAATCAATCCGGCAGCGTTAATGATGGCCGCAGCTTGGGGGGTGGTCATGAAGGCCAGGAACTTCATGTCGTCGGCCTTGTGCTGGGAGTAACTCATCACGCTGATACCGTCACCGGGGTACTGCACGACGCCGTGAATGGGCTTGACCGAGAAGGGGGGCACGAACGCCGCCACGTTCGATCCCATGACCTTCGTGTACTGCAGCGTGTCCCAGGTACCATCCATCAACATCGCGGCCTTACCCGTCTCGAAGTCCTGGATGTTGTTGGTCTTGGTCAAGACGTCGGGATTAGTGCAACCCATGGTCTTAAGCTTGGCCCAATTCGCCAACGCCGTCACGTTGGCCGGTGCCGTCCACTTGATCGAGCCGTTGTAGAGACCCTTCCACTGGTTGACCGAGTAGTTGCCAATCATCATGTAACTCATGTCGTACCAGGGGTAGAACTCCGCACCGAGCGCCTGGCCACCGTTGCCGTAAGTGAACGGCGTCACGCCAATCTTCTTTAGGGCGGTACACGCGGCGTAGAGTTGGTTCCAGTCGGTGGGTACCGACTTGATACCGGCCTTGGCGAAGAGTTTCTTGTTGTAGAACCCGATGTAGAACTGGGTTTCGAGCGGCATCACGAGCGGGTT
>JABEUQ010000102.1 GCA_013044265.1 Acidimicrobiaceae bacterium | reverse complement strand
AGCTTCTCGTTTACTTGAGGCGTGGAAGGGCGACCGGGCGCGTAAGCCCCTGGTTCTGCGTGGAGCGCGCCAGGTCGGCAAGACCTGGTTGCTCCAGGAGTTCGGACATTCTCATTATGAGCAAGTCGCCTACGTCAACTGCGAGCGAGATCGCTCTGCCGCCTCAATCTTCGCCGGCGACCTCGACCCGAGTCGCATCCTGCGCGGTATTGAGATCGTCGCCGGAACGACGATCGCACCGGTCACGACGCTCGTCATCATTGACGAGATCCAAGAAGCATCGCAGGCCCTCACATCACTCAAGTACTTCGCCGAGGAACGTCCTGACATCCATGTGGCGGTCGCTGGTTCGCTGTTGGGAGTAGCACTACGCACCAACGCTTCATTCCCAGTCGGAAAGGTCAACTTCATCGATCTTCACCCACTCGACTTCGATGAGTTCCTTCGTGGCATTGGTGAAGCGCGACTGGCCGATCTCATGCTCAGGCAAGACTGGGCATTGATCGCATCGTACGCCGACCGCCTGATCGAGTTCCTGCGTCTATACATGTTTGTTGGCGGTATGCCCGAGGCTGTCGCTCGTTACGCGGCGGGCGACTCTTTGGACGTGGTGCGCTCGGTGCAACTCGACATCATCCGCGGCTACGAGAATGACTTTGCCAAATACGCCACCGCGACCGTGAGTCGTCGCATCGCCGACGTGTGGGCGTCATTACCAAGTCAACTAGCCCGAGAGAACAGACGCTTCATACTTGGTCGCGTTCGCAAAGGGGCACGGGCGCGCGAGTTCGAAGACGCGATCCAGTGGTTATGTGACGCCGGACTCGTGCACCAAGTGACTCGCTTCACCAAACCGGCGAGTCCACTTCGCGCCTACGAGGACACCAAAATATTCAAACTCTTTCTCCTCGACGTCGGCCTGCTCGGTGCGCTCTCGGGCCTTGAAGCCTCGGTGCTGTTGCTCGGCACGGGGATATTCGAGGAGTTCAAGGGGGCGTTGACCGAGCAGTTCGTGGCGCAGCAGATCGTCGCTACTGGCAACTCGGTTCCGATGTACTGGGCGCCCGAGAATGGTCGGGCGGAGATCGACTTCGTCATCGAGAGCAACGGCGCCCTCGTGCCCATCGAGGTAAAGGCCGAGGAGAATCTGCAGTCAAAGAGTTTGCGTAGCTACATTGACCGTTTTCATCCGGTTGATGCGTGGCGCTTCTCGCTTGCTGACTACCGCGAACAATCAGACATGACCAACGTGCCCCTCTACGCCATTGGGCCAAGGCTGGGCTTGAAGGTGGAGGTGGATCGATGATTATGTGTTGCTCACTTTAACAAGCCCCCTTCGCACACCAGTGACTGTGACAGCACTGTCTATGGTTCACCTGTCCTTTTGGAACGTCAAGAGTTGCGGGTTCGTTCTATACCTTGGCGTTGAAATCTACTCGTCTCCAAAATGGAGCAAGAATCGCGGAGGCAGGCAATGCCCTCGTGGGACTTTCGCCAATAATTTGTGACCAGGACATCTAAGCGCCTGATTATCGCGTAGACCGCCATCTTTCGAACGCCATAGTGGACATCTTGAAACACCGATATTGGAGATGACAAAGGTATGGTCTTCTAAGTCCGAGTCGACGGGCTGTTAACGAAGTGAGGTGCGATTGGTCATCGTGGCCAAGCGGAACGCAGGCTGCAGTGCGAGATTGAGGTTAGAGCGCCCTTTATGACACTCTCGTCGATGAAGCGTGGTCAGAGAGTTTGAACGCGAGTTCGATCCTCCATTGCTTCTTGCGCCGCTCCACCCTCGGGTCAGTCAGGTACGCCTCGTAACGACAGGCGAAGTGGTCCCCGGTAGGAACGTCCCAGCGATCGAGAGCGACGCCACTCTCCCGCACCCATTCGTTGAGTGCGCGATTCGCTCCGGTGCCAACGCCTCGGTAAGTCAATGTTGCGTAGCGACCCGCCGGAAAAACACCTGAGGAGACACGACCTGAATAATCACTTCGCTGGCGCGTGACAACGCCCACTTCGATGTCCATGTCGCCACGCATGTCAATAACGCGCAACCGAAGAAAACCGAAGTCGACGATGTCGAGTTCGGTTTGGTCGGTCCAGGCGCGCACCTCGGAGAGCAACTCGTCGCGCACCCCCAGCATCCCTCGAAACGGGGTGACAACTCTGATGCCTACGTATGGAATCTCCGGTCGCCTCTTAATGGTCGGATCTTCAATGATCTCCACGTCGTGAGTCTGTCAGATTGGCTCTCGCTTTTAAAGCCAAAGCCGCAGAGGAGTGTAAGACCTTAATACCTCAGCTAGCAATTCTCGAAAAGATGGACCGTGTTACTATCCCGAACCCAACTGAGCGCGGTCCCAGAAGGCGAGATCTTCTGCAAGCGACTCTGATCGCGTCGGCAAGCAGAGGGAATCTGAGTTCTGGGGTGGACGGGTCACACCAACAAAGGTGATATTCGTCGTGAACTGTTCACGTGCTTGAATAGTGGGGAGTGGTCGAGCACAGTGACTAGTAAATTCCTAAATGTTGTGCTGACGTTGTGCTGGCAACTAAGGCATGGGCTCGAAAACCCAGTAATGCCCTCGT
>JABEUQ010000101.1 GCA_013044265.1 Acidimicrobiaceae bacterium | reverse complement strand
GGTGTCTTACCAATGATCGTTATGGATTGAGGTGAACTCGCTCGAAAAGGACGCGAACCACAAGCCCACTTGATTCCAAGAAACCGGCCCCTTGGTTACTTCTCAACGCAGATCACGTTCCCATTCGCGATCGCGTTTGTTCTTACGATCATTGGGATAGATCCACGGCAACGGTACAACCCGCCACCGTACAGCGGAGATGAGCCCGTCAGTTTGTACGTCCCCACCGGGACTCGAAACTCGAAGTACCCGCTGGCAAGAACCGTGGCGCCAAAGAGCTCACCGCCTTTGGCCGTCGCCCAGACCGTTCCCGGGTACGGTCGGTACCCCGAAGACTGGCCCGGCCCACCGTTGGCTTCGAGTCGGCCCTTGATGTAGCCAACCGGCGATTTCTCTATTACTCCGGCGCTGACGTTGAAGTAGTCCTTGGTACAGACCGGTACTCGCTCGGGCAGGGCGAAGTAGTGCGACGGCCACGAGTCACTGGCGACTCTTGGATTCGCTAGCACTTCAATTCCATCAGCGTATTTCGGAGAACACGAACTGCCGTGCACGCGGACCAGCGCTTTGAATTGAGCGGTCGAGATTGAACCGATCGAGACGGTGGCGTAGACGAAGCCGCCGTGACCCAGGACCAACTTGGGGTAGGCGACGGTTCCGCTCAACGAGCTGATTCCGACCGGCCGGTGTGTCGACCCACTGACCGCTTGCACGGGGACGTTGTCGACGATGGGTGCGCACGCTGCGCCGATATTCTTGAACCACAATGTCGCCCGGAAGCCGGCGGATGACGAGTAGGTACCCCGTGGCGGGCTCATGGAGACACGTATCTGGCTCGATCTACAGGTCGCGGGTGACGTCGCGGATTTCGGTGAGGCTCCGAGCGAAGGCGTCGTGAGTGGGGTCACTGCGAGAAGTACGCCGACGATGACCGTAACGGCGACCGTCGTGCATGGGCGCCGGAGCGGCAGCGACATAAGCACCCCTTTCTTACTTGTAGGAATTGGCTACGACGGTCATCAGACCCGTGGTGGGGTGGATGAATCGAGTGCGCGATGACGTTGGACCCGGGAGATCAATGACCTCTCGCACTGGCGTAGCAACGGGACACGCTTGGAACCCCGTGGTGTACTCCGGTGACGTCCCATATTCGGTGATCGCGACCGATGACAGGACTCCGGAACGCCAGGTCCCGGCGACGGCGTTGCCCATGACGTGCCCACAAGGTGGCGGTGAGACGTTGAGCTCGATCTTCGAAGCGCCAACGGTACTGATGATCCTCCAGGGCAGTGAGAACTGCTCCAGCGCGTTGGCCAGGCGCGCCCGATAGAAACGCCCGCAGCGCACGCTCTTGGCGATGTAGACCACGGCCGGTGATCCAGAGGGTTCGCCTACGACAACCGCTGCCATCCCACTGTACGGTGCTCGTCGTAAAAGCTGTTGCGTGGACGGTCCAGTCGTCTGTATCGGACAGTGATACGGAGTGTTCTCATAGGCGAGGCCCACCCACGCCGTAACCTTTTCGACCGCGGGCACACCGCGCACATGCTTCGTGATGGTGACCACGCCGAATCCGAGCGAGACTCGTGATTGCTTCGAATACCCTTGCAGCTGCGAGGTAGCCCAGATACGTCTCGCGAATCCAAATTCATTTGTCGGCGTCTTCATCGAGGTTGCGGCTGGCGTGACGGTGAGGGCCCCATTGTCCAGTTGGAACGGGTGGATGTAGCGGTAATGCCTGACATCAACACCCGCGAACGCACCGGTTCCGGTCAGCGTGACTCCTGTATCCGTCGTGACCCTCTCGTGCGCGACCGTTGACTGCACGGTTTCCTGTGGCCCAACGGCAGCGCTCTTAACGACTGCCGGTGCCGAACCGAAGAGGGTGACGGCACCCGCTATCGCGAGCGTAATGGCCGCAGCACTTGTGCCGACGATCGCGGGCCAACGTCGCCGTGTTGGTGTCCGCACTGTCCGAGGCTCAGGTACCGCATCGCCAATACCCGCCGTAATCTTGGACATCAGTTGCTCCTGTCGCACGAGATCATTAAGGGTCTCGTCAGTGAGGCCACGTACGGGGTCAATATCGCTCATCAACTTTTGGAGCAGGTCTTCATTCACGAGTCGGTCCCTTCTCCTCGCAGTGGTGACACCGTCGTCTCGGTCCAGGATTGGTTGATTCGTTCACGGAGGTGTCGTCGAGCTCGCGAGAGACGAATGCCGGCTGCCTTCTCGCTACATCCGAGCGCGATACCTATCTCGCGATATGAGAGTCTTTCCCAGTAGGTGAGTTGAATCAACTCACGCTCTTGCGGGCTGAGTTCTCCGAGTGCGGCTCGTAGCGCCTCGACGTCTTCACCGGTGTAGCGAGGATTCGCGAGTCCGCCTTCACGCTCAAAGGCGAGGCGATCTTCCAATCGCAAAGTCCGCTGACGTCCGCGAAGGACGTTGGAGAGGATATTTCCAGCGATGCCGTAGAGCCAAAACAGTTCCTCAGTCCGAGAGGGTAGTTCTTCGAAACGTCGCCAGACGACAACAAACGTGTCAGCCACGAGGTCCTCGGCAGCGAAGTGGTCATCGAGACGACGTAGTCCGTAGCGCAAGAGGGCGTTGCGGTGTGTCGCGACAACTCGTGCAAATGCCTCATCCTTGTTGGACATCGGTTTCCTTGATTTGCCATTTACATCTAAATGTCCGAGTAGCGCGAATCCCTTCACACGATTCTGGTGGAACGCGAGGAGAAGAGAAGGAACCTTCAGGCTCGAAGTTGATCAAGGGGGTCAGCAGAACGTCACGCCGGACTTTGCGCAGGAAGCATCGTGAGTCTTCGAGAGTCGTGACGGCCAAGTCAACCGATTGAGTCCGACTTCGTGCGGCCGGGGAAGCGGTCGTGGCCTCGATCGGGCTGGCGCGTTCGAGTTGGGTCACGAGTGGCAACCCGGGACACGAGAGTTTTCCGCGGTGGTGGACGTGGTCGATTTGTGCCGGTGGCTCAGACCGAACGCTCACGTCCCAGATGATCGTCATGTGCAGCAGAGGGCTGGGGTGGTCGAACGTGACGACGACTGGCGGGCCATCGATAAAGACGTCGAACTTTCGTACGAATTGCTTAATTTGCAGGTCGACCTTGCTGACGATCGCCGGCGCTGGCTCATGAGTTGAACGGCAAGGTAACTCGGAGGACAGTAGAATTGTGTTCTTATGGCCCGTTCTCGTCATTCAGGGCCGTCGGATGGCGTGCCGCTCGGCGAGGTGCCCAATGCCCAGCGCTTGCGTGCGCTGGCTGGCGCTATCGACGAACGAACGGGAACGCCGTCACGACGCGCAGGTCACCGCCAACGTCGGGCGGGACGGCGCCACTCGCGCGCGCGGCCGTGGTGGATTGCCCTAGGCGTCGTCGCCGTCGTCATCGTGCTCATCATCGCGGGTGGTGCCGGCTATCTCTACTATCTCAATTCCAAGATCCATCGCGTCGCGGTCGGCAACCTCACCACCCAGGCGACAACGGGCGCCGACGCCGGCACGCAGAACATCCTCATGATTGGTTCCACGTCGCGCTGTGCGTTGAAGGTGCAAAATGCCGCCTACGGCCTGTGCTCAGCCGGGGTGAACGGCGTCAACAGCGACGTCATCATGATCTTGCACCTCAACCCCGCCACCCGGGCACTGTCGATCCTTTCGATTCCTCGCGACCTCTTCTTGCCCAACGCCCGCTCGGGTCCCGACGGCGGCTACAAGATCGACGCCGCCCTCTATCAGGGTCAGTCCCAACTGATCAAGGTGATTCGCGAGGATTTCGGCATCGGGATTCAGCACTCGGTCGAATTGAACTTCGACACCTTTGCGAACGTCGTG
>JABEUQ010000100.1 GCA_013044265.1 Acidimicrobiaceae bacterium | reverse complement strand
GTGGGTGGGACTCGCCTACGAGAACGTTCCGTATCACTGTCCGATGCAGACCACTGGACCGTTCACGCAACAGCTCTTACGTCGAGCACCGTACAGTGGGATGGCGGCGGTCATCGTAGGTGAACCCTCGGGTTCACCGGCCGTGGTCTACATAGCCAAGAGCGTGCGCTGTGGGCGTCTCTATCCGGCCCATGTGGCCAACGCGCTGGAGCAGTTCTCGCTGCCCTGGAAGATCGTCGGCACCGTTGGGGCATCGAAGGTGGAGGTAAACGTCTCACCGCCACCGTGTGGGCGCGTCATCGGCAACGCCGTCGTCGGGACCTGGCGTTCCGGAGTCCTGTCATCGGTCACGATCACCGAATACGGTACGTCACCGACGTACACCACGAGTTTCCAAGCGTGTCCCGTTGCGGCGCCAGTGCGAGAGGTTATTGATCTCCGAGGTCCAACGTCATCGCGCACTCGGATCATCCACCCCAGATCGGGTCCGGTGGCCCTCGTCGCCAACTCCTACAAGTAAGAAAGGGCTGCTTATGTCGCTACGGCTCCGGAGCCCACGCACGACGGCGATCGCCGCGGCCATCGGCGGCGTACTGCTCGCAATGTCACCACTCACCGCACCTTTACTCGCTGCTTCACCGAATCCGGCAGCGTCGCCCACGACCTGTCGACCGAGTCAACTGATTCCCTCCATGAGTCCACCACGGGGCACCTACTCGTCATCCGCTGGCTTCCGGGCAACACTGTGGTTCAAGAACACCGGCGCGACGTGCGCACCCGTCGTTGACAACGTCCCCGTCCAGGCGGTCAATGGGCCGTCCCACCGGCCGGTCGGCATCAGCTCGTTGAGTGGAACCGTCGCCTACCCGATGATGGTCTTGGGTCACGGCGACTTCGTCTACGCCACGGTCTCAATCGGTTCAATCTCGACCGCTCAATTCAAAGAGCTGGTCCGCGTGCACGGCAGTTCCTGCTCTCCGAAATACGCCAACGGAATTGAAGTGCTAGCGAACCCCAGAGTCGCCAGTGACTCGTGGCTTTCGCACTACTTCGCCCTGCCCGAGCGGGTGCCGGTCTGTACTCAGGACTACTTCAACGTCAGCGCCGGAGTCATCGAAGAATCGCCCGTTGGGTTCATCAAGGGCCGACTCGAAGCCAGCGGCGGGCCGGGTAATACCTCGGGATACCGACCGTATCCAGGAATGGTCTGGGCGACGGCCAAAGGCGGTGAACTCTTTGGTGCCACGGTTCCCGCCAGCGGGTACTTTGAGTTTCGAGTCCCGGTGGGAACGTACCAGCTGACGGGATCCTCTCCGCTCTATGGAGGCGGATCATACCGTTGCCGTGGATCTATCCCGACGATTGTAAGAACAAGGGTGTTCGCGGATGAGAATGTGATCTGCACTGAGAAGTAACCACGGAGTCCATGTCCTGGCATCACACGGACTTTTGATCCGTGTCCTTTTCGAGCTGCGGGGACCCCGTTTCGTGAGCCAGTGCCAATGAGAGTCGGAAAATGAGAGTCTGGGTGGCGAGCGGCCTACACTCGCGATGAGTAGTCGTGGATTAGTTAGTGGAGGTTTCTTGTGGTACGCGCCGTGGCTCACGTTCAACTGGACACTGAACGTGTCGTGGTTACTGAGTGGTTCTTCACCCCGGGATCTGAAACGGGTAGTCATCGCCACGAACGCGATTACGTTGTCGTACCAATGACTACGGGCGTGTTGCAAATGTTGGTCGATGGCACATCGAGTGAGGCGCTCCTTGAGTGTGGCGTCTCGTATGCACGTAGCGCCGGAGTGACACATAACGTGGTGAATCCCAACGACTTCGAGTTTCGATTCATTGAAATTGAACTCAAGTAGTGACGTGTGTCACCTGAACATGCCCGTGGAGGCGTACTTCAGCTGCTAGAGAATTGACCGAAAACTGCCAACTCGGTGTTACTGAATGCGTTGGAAAACCTTTCGTGAAGTGACCGTGAGACACTCACGAGAGATTCGGGGTGTGGTAGCTCTCCTTAATGACGTCTAGATGCATCCAACTTTCCAGTTCCGTGACGCCACGTAGCGAGCGGATGTGGTCGAAGGTAAGCACTAGATCAGGAAGTGACCGAACCATCAACGTGCCGATTGCGTCACATCGGCCGAGCACCAGGCTGAGGTAACTAACGGCGTCCATCGCCTCAAGGGCCGCAATTGTTTCCGATTCTGTACCACCGCGGAGGCGAACCGAGAATCCACACATGTGTTGAAGGCCCATCAGACCCGGTGAGGCCACGGCGCTGATTCGCACGACACCTCGTTCGACGAGCAGATTTACCCTCTTTCGGATAGCGGAGGGAGAGAAGTGCGTGAGTCTCGCGATTTCAGCGTAACTAACGCGTCCGTCCAGTTCGAGCGCGTCGAGGATCTGCCGGTCCACAACGTCCAGCTTTGTCGGTGGTATTCGCGCTGGGGGTGCGTAGAGGTCCTTAATACGTTCGGTGTATATTGCGGTCTCGACATTAACCACATGCTCGATGGCGGCGACCGCTCGAATTAGCGCTCGTAACGCCGCCATGTTGGTGGCTCGCACTTCAGCGATAAGCGCAAAACGACCGGCCACAACCGAAACGAGCGGAACGTTATCCAAATTCGCGATGGCTCGTCCGACAATCGAAACGGGGCCGTCGACACCGATGGCAAGGTGCGCAAAGTTACGGATCTCATAGGTGCTGGGGTGCACTACCCCGATGATGCGTAGAGCCCCACTCTGGATGAGGCGCGAAACTCGGGCGCGCACAGCAATGCGCGAGAGACCGACCACGGCGGCGAGATCCTCCATCGATATTCGTCCATCCCGCTGCAATTCTTCATATAACCGGGTGTCGATTTCATCCATGTTCATAGAAACCTCAAAGAGACTGTTTCAAGCGTTGGACCTTCGCTACCGGTCGTTGCCGGGAATTTGACGTGGTCTGGGACGAGCGATTCGTTCATGGCTGCGAACATATCAGCACCATACGTAAGGATGAAGTCTTCATTGGCTACGAATCAGTGCTTGACGGCCCGCCCACGCTCTTCTAGGTTGCGGCTCGTACTGGTCCGCAGTACGTCGATTATGTCCGGGGGGAATATGAACACTGAATCGAAAGCGCCAGACAACGGCGACCTTCAAGCGAACGCCATCACGTTGCGTCACGTCTTAAGCCAGGGCGCTATCGCGAATGGACCATTGGCGTCGGTCACCGTTGCGTTGACTGGTGCCGCGTTCTACGGTTTAGGAGCGCTCCCGTTTGCGATGCTTGCCGGATCAGTGTTGATTCTGTTGTACATCAACACGACCTATCAGTTCTCCAAGCACATTCGCAGCGCAGGTGGCATCTATCAACTGGTCCGAGCTGGTTTTGGCGAACGTCTGGCGGGTGCGACTGGAACGTCATACGGTCTCGCGAATCTGCTCTTGGTTTCCGCGAACGCATTGATTGCGCCGAGTATCTTTGACACCGCGGCGCAGGCGCTGGGCTGGAACCCCCCGGGATGGACGTGGATCGCAGTGGCGTTGTTCACGATGATTGTCCCGTTCGCGCTCGGTTGGTACCGCGTTCGCATTACCCTCGACTACGGACTGGTGACAGCGGCAATCGAAGTCGTAGTCATTGTTGGACTCTGCGCATACTTTGTAATCCACGCCGGTGGACACAACTCGTTCTCGGTCTTCAACCCGCACCATGCTCGAAATGGCTGGAGCGGCATCGGCGTTGCGATGGCACTCTCGTCAGTCGCGCTCGGTGGAGCAGACAACGTACTGTCGTTAGCTGAAGAGAGTAAGTCTCCGCAGCAGACCATCAAGCGCAGTTTGCTGGTAGTGCAGTTCTCCGTGGTCGCGCTCTACATCTTTGCGGCTTACGCGCTTGTAATCGCGTGGGGTCCGAACAAGATGGCTGGCTTTGCATCGTCGGGTGCACCGTTGTTGACCCTCGCAAGTCAGGTGGGCGGGACTACGTTGCTCGTGATCATTGCTGTGCTCGCGTTGAACTCCATCATCGGGGTAAACGTGGCAATCAATATCACTGTCGCTCGGCTAATCTACGACGCTGGTCGACAGGGTCTTCTCCCGCCCAAGGCAGCCAAGACACATCCCCGTCACCGGACGCCGACGGTTGCCCTCGTGAGCTGTCTGGTCTTCGAGTTGTTTGCGACTTTTGTTCCGGAATCGATATGGGGTCTTTACACGGGATTTCTCGTAGTGGTTACCGCAGCAACGGCTGGATACGTGCTGCAGCAACTCATCACATCGGCCGCGTTGATCGGTTACGCAACTCGCGAAAAGATACGTGAGATCACCTTCTACTACGTAGTGCCAGCGTTGGCATGCCTTTTCCTGGTGTACTCGCTATACGGCAATCTCTGGCCGTTCTCGATTCCCGTGAGTCTCGGTGTCTTCATTTTGCTTGGACTCGTGCTCATCGTCGGAGTGATTGCAGGATTTCGCGTAACCGGTGACTCTGCAGATCGTTACGGGATGCTCGAGGAGCCGCAGTCATGATGGTTGACAGGGTGAGCGTTGAGGAGTTGAAACGCGAGGCGGATGCGTGGATTGGCGATCATGCCAGTGAAATCTCCGAGTGGCATAACACGATTTGGAACTATGCCGAGCCCGCATGGCGAGAGTACAAATCATCGGCGTGGTTCGTCGCACGACTTCGCGCTGAAGGATTCACCGTTGAGGAGGGTAGTGCGGGCATGCCTACGGCGTTCTCGGCGCGATGGAGCAACGGTCCCGGACCGACGCTGCTCGCGTACGCCGAGTATGACGCGGTGCCTGGAAACTGTCAGTCAGCGAGTACTCAGCGTGGACCTCGTGAAGGTCTCAGCAGATTTGCTCCGGGGCATACGGACCCCCACTCAGCGCTCGGGATCTCGAGCCTCGCAGCCGTGTTGGCTGCGAAAACAGTCATGATTGAAAACGAGGTCGGTGGCACACTTGTCTACACCGGTGAACCAGCGGAGAAGGTGTGCGGGTCGAAAGTCGTGCACGGGGTTCACGGGTACTACGACGATGTTGACGCCATAATCAGCTTCCATCCTTTCTATATGCTCCCGCTCTGTAATACGGTGCGGTGGGATACGCATTGCGGTGCCTACTTCTCCAAGATCTATTCGTTTGTGTGTGATTCTCCCGAAACCTGGGGTGCACTCGATAACTCGCCAATCGCCGCTGCGCACTCTGCGGCACGAGCACCTGGGGCTGACGCTGCACTAACGACGATGTGGTCGTTGACGAAGACCAGTCAGGATTCAATGGCTGCGGCAACGGGCGGATGGTCGCTGTCGGAGGCCATCCTTACTGCTGGTCAAGCCACCGCTGACAATCTACCGGCGGGACTGGCGCAGATTGAGTACTCGTGGCGTACACCCGACCTGGCCACTGCGGAGCGGATTGGACGGGTGCTTGATTCGAACGCTCGACTGGCGGCAAGTAGTGCGCACTGCGAGGTCGAAGAACGTTGGGTATCGCGGAATCGTCCGGGTATCGCCAACCACGAGATGGCAGAAGTCACGTGGCAGAATATGCAACGGGTTGGACCGCCGGTCTGGGGCGAGGACGCCCGTGCGGTTGCCAATGCTCTACGCGAAGAACTCGGGGTACCAGGGGTCGAGCGGCCATTCCTCCCCGAAACTGAGTCCCTCATTGACCCGCGGGACGCAGAATCTCAGCTACGGGCGTTGCTCCCTCCGTGGCAAACGAACTGGACATCCGATGACTACGTCGAGATGACCTGGTACGCGCCGACTGTTCGGTTGTACGTTGCCCGACCCGCACTGTCGAGGGAAGGCTTCGAGGCCGCTATTCCGGCGTGGGTGATGAACGCACTGGGTGGCATCGCCTCAACAATTGATCCGACGATTCAGTGCGCTGCGCGGGTAATCGCAGGGACTTTGCTTGACCTATTCAGCGACCCCACCCGCCTCGTGCGGGCAAAGTCGGAGTGGCGCGAGCGTCGGTCGAGTGGGCCGATGGAGCCACTTCTACCGAAGGACTTCACTGCTCCAATCGATTTCCGTTGGCCGGAGTACGTGACGACGGAGCGTGGTCACGATTGGTGGATTCCCCCGAGCACAGAGTTCTAGTGACAAATAGCGTGAGAGGACACAGCATATGACGGCCCAGGTTTTCACCGGTGGTGACATCTTGACAATGACAGAAGAGCGGTACCCCGAGGCATTGGCGATTCGAGATGGAATAATCATCGCCGTAGGAGCGCTCGCGGACTGTCGAGCGAGCGTTGGTAGCGGCGCGGAGGTAATTGATCTCGGGGGACGTGTTTTGATGCCGGGTTTCATCGACGCCCACTGCCATCCTCTGATGTTGGGCCAATCTCTGACGTGGGTCGACTGTTCACCCGATCAAGTTCCGTCAATCGAGGCGATGGTTAAGTTACTCGCCGGTCGTGGCGGAACGTTGCGGGCTGGCGCGCCAATCTGGGGATATGGATACCACCAGGGTCGTTTGGCCGAGCGCCGTCACCCGAACCGACAAGACCTGGATCTCGTGGCCACCGATCGGCCGGTCATGGTGATGCACACGAGCGGCCACGGCATCGTTGTCAACACCTTGATGTTGCAACGGATGGGGGTCGATGACGCCACCCCCGATCCCGATGGTGGCGTAATTGAACGTGACGCGGCCGGTCACGCGACCGGGCTTCTCTGGGACGCGGCTACCGACCTAATTACCGGAGAGGGTGGCGTAAAGATAACGAACCATGGCCCGAACTTTCACATTCCGGACGCGCAGTCTGAACTCCTCGACGCGTTGGATCTTGCGCAGGACATCTTTCTCGCTAAGGGGGTTACGACCGTTCTAGACGCACAAGTGTCGAGACGTGAGATGTCGGTGTGGTTGGCCGCCCGCGACCTCGGACGACTACGGTTGCGCACTGGCATGCTCGTCCTCTCGAGCCTGCTCGACGAAGTCTTGGCACTTGGCCTGAATTCGACGCTCGGCGACGACCAACTGGCCTTCCTCGGTATCAAGTGCTACGCCGATGGTTCATTGACGTCGTACAACGCGAATATATCTGCGGACTACGCGTTCGATCCGTGTCACCACGGTCACGTCTACCATTCCGACAGTGAACTGAAGGATCTGATTGGGCGGGCCCACGCAGTCGGGCTCCAAGTGGGGATTCACGCGCAGGGTGACGCCGCGATTCGCTCTACCCTCGATGCGATCCAGCAAGCCCAATCGATGTTCCCTCGATCCGACGTGCGTCATCGGGTTGAGCATTGCGGGTTACCGGGCGACGAGGAGATCGCACGCATGGCGGACCTCGGGGTCTTCGCGGTCAACCAGTCGCAGCATCATTTCCTCTACGGTAAAGCCGTTGCACGGGCAGTTGGAGCGGGCGGAGACCGATATAACCCGCTCGGGTCACTTCATCGCGCGGGCGTTGAAGTCGCGTTATCGTCCGATGCCCCAGTTTCGATGCCGGATCCGTTGGCTACGGTGTTCGCCGCGGTGACGAGGGCGTCTGTTGAAGGTGGTGTGGTGGGAGACTTGTCGGAATCTATTACCGTTGAGCAAGCTCTGTGGGCTCACACGATGGGCGGAGCGCGATCGATGCACCGCGAAGCGAAAGTTGGATCTCTCGCGCCTGGAAAGTTCGCTGACCTCATCACGCTTGATCAAAACCCTCTCAAAGTGGCGGTCGCTGAAATCCCCTTCATTCAGGCACGGGTGTTGGGTTAAATGAACTCTGGCGGCCGATTGTGAATTCGGGTCCCTTGATGGGTGGTACGGGGTAGAAGGTGGAGGTATGACGTGAATGACAGGGAGATTGCACGTCTTGTAGAAGATGGCCGGGTTGGTCAGATTGATGCGACGAAGACGCCGCGCTATGCGGGGCCCGCGACGTTCGCACTACTGCCTGAGATTGACGATGTAAGCGACGTAGATGTTGCCATCGTGGGGATTCCGTTCGACTCCGGCGTGAGTTACCGACCTGGCGCTCGATTTGGGCCGCGCCATGTTCGAGAGTCGTCTCGGCTCCTGCGACCCTTTAACCCAGCAACAGGGCGTTCGCCGTTCGCCGAGAACCAGGTGGCAGATGCGGGTGACATTGCGGTGAACCCGTTCGACATTGCACAAGCGATTACTGACATTGAGCGTGCGAGCATGGCGTTGGGCGAGCGTGCGACACGGGTGATCTCCATCGGGGGGGACCACACCGTGGTGCTACCGTTGCTGCGCACCGTAGCTCACAAGCATGGTCCTGTTAGCGTGGTCCATTTCGATGCTCACCTCGACACGTGGGACACCTATTTTGGAGCGCCGTATACCCACGGCACCCCGTTTCGACGTGCATCGGAAGAGGGTCTTATCGACCGCGAGGGGTCAATGCACATTGGCATTCGAGGGCCGCTGTACTCGGCACATGACCTGGACGAAGACGCAAACCTTGGTTTTCAAATTGTTTCGGCTGTCGAAATCGACGAAATCGGCGTTGCGGGAACGATTGCGCGCATCAAGGAACGGGTGGGAAATCGGCCGCTCTACGTCTCGATAGATGTTGATGTCCTCGATCCGGCGCACGCTCCCGGCACGGGAACTCCGGAGGCCGGAGGACTGACCAGTCGAGAACTACTCGCTATCCTTCGTTCGTTCAAGGATCTCGAAATCGTCGGTGCAGATGTGGTCGAGGTGGCACCGGTATACGACCACGCCGAAATCACAGGTGTAGTGGCTTCCCACATCATCTATGAGATTTTGAGCGCCATGTAAATCACGGCACGAGTGACGTGGCAAAAACCGATAGACCGGTGCGGATTGGAATGTGAAATCGCATCCGCCCGGGTCATAAATG
>JABEUQ010000012.1 GCA_013044265.1 Acidimicrobiaceae bacterium | reverse complement strand
GTGGAGGTAAGGAGATTCGAACTCCTGACCCCTTGCATGCCATGCAAGTGCTCTACCAGCTGAGCTATACCCCCGAAGGAATAACGATGCTAGCAGGCCAAGAGTAGGGTTCGAAACTCCATTCACCTCGACCGGCGGTGCGTTTCCTCACCCAATGGTGGTTTGACGTCGGTTCAAACACGGCGACACCTCGAGAGCAGAATCTGGTGCCACCGGGTCACGTCAACTTTAGTGACCGCCAGGCCTGCAGTCGAGCGGTGGGTCGGGGTCCATCGCTCGAAAGCGAATAGTGAACTTCTGGTCGTGCTCCTCGGCTCGTTCGAGTGTGCACGATATGGGTGTGATGCGTCGTCGGCGTCGTGTCGCAGCGGGCGACTGGCCACTACCTTTCCGCGGTCCTCTCGCCAATGGCTCCAGCTGCTTCAATCCTTGATGACTCGCCCTGCATTTGCATCTTGCTAATGCTCGACACCTCAAATGCATTTTCAAGGAGCGGCCCGACGGCGTTCGTCGTTCAAGTACGCGAATGCTTCGATTCGAGGAGGTCGGCCAGGGTGTCGGGGTGCGAGAGAAAAGGTGAGTGATCCGAGTCCAACCGCACGACGTCGTCACAACGTAGGGCGATCTGTTCTTGGACCTCGGGCACGATGGCTTGGTCTCGCGAGCAGAGCACGTAGGTGCTCGCCACCGCGATGCTCTCGGAGGTGCGCACTGTTCGAAAACTCGCAAAAGTCTGGGTGGACACCTTCTTGATGGCCCACTCGCGCGTCTCCTCGTCACAGTCACCGTAGAGGGCGAGGGCCGCGGGTTCTGGCTCGAGGTGCAAGAAGCCCTCATCATCGCGGCTCATGGTCGCATCCAATGCGGAGCGCCGACCGTACTCCTTCGTGACGTCCGAGGCCGTCTGGCCGAGGTGCGGCACCAGCGCCGCAATGTAGACAATGCCGATGAGTCCATCAATCGTGGGGGCGGCCTCGGTCACGACGGTACCGGCGTAGCTGTGTGCGACGAGGACCACGGGTCCGCGACCCTGGCTGAAACGGCGCAGCGCAGCCACATCGGTGTTCATATCCGCGGACGCGTCACGACCAGAACTCGAGGGCAGGTCCAGGGCGTCGTACGCCAGGGCGCGCTCGTCGAGTTCGGCGCCCAGTCGTTGCCAGCACCACGATCCGTGCCAGGCCCCGTGTACTAGGAGAAACGTTGGAGTACTCATGCTCCTCCTCTCACGTGAAGACTACGCCTGGCCCGGATGGGAGATGTACAGATTCCTCTGCATCGTGGATTGTTTGCCGCATGAATTCATTCGCTAGATCGTTTGAGTGGCAATATGTGACTTTGGCCCAATTCGACGCTGGGAAATCAGTCGTAGGCTCGCTGGTACTTCGTCTGGTGTGTGGCGTGGCGAACGCCTCGATTGAAGGGTGAACTTGTGGCGCGCAGTGGATTGTCGGACTCTCGTCACTCGCGCCCGCGACGCTGGTTCGCTCACGGAGCCATCGTGCTCGCGAGTAGTTGCCTGATCGCCGCCACCGTGTCGATGTCGCAGTCCGGCGCGACGAGTTCTTCTTTGACCCCGTCCGCCGCTCTCAAGGCCGCTACCGTGAGCGCAAATTGTCCCTGGATCGCCGAAAGCCTGAACCGCAGCGCCACCGCGAGCACGATGGCCGCCCAAGTGGCCGCGCGCATGACGCCGAGTGAATTGGCGAATTTCGTCGTACTGAGCCAACAGGGTCCCATTGAGAACATCAACGTGGGAGTGCCACGACTGTGTATCCCGGCGCTCACTCTGGTTGACGGGCCCGGCGGAGTGGGTGCGAATCTGACTGGTGTCACCCAATTCCCGAGCGAGATCTCCCTGGCCGCGTCGTTCAACCCGGCAATCACCAAAACAGTGGGTACGGCCATGGCGCTCGAGGCACTACGTAAGGGCTTTGACGTCTTGCAGGCACCCGACCTCAACCTGGTGCGCTCTCCACTCTCGGGCCGCACTTTCGAGACGTACGGTGAGGACCCATTCCTGGTCAGCGTCATGGGCGTGGCCGCCATTGAGGGCATTCAGTCGACCGGTGTCATGGCCCAGGCCAAGCATTTGGGGGCCTACACCCAAGAGAATGCCCGGGCCCGACTCGACCAGGTGGTCTCACAGCGGGTCATGACCGAGGTATATAACGCACCATTCCAGGCCGCGGTGACTCAAGCTCACGTGGCATCGATGATGTGCGCGATGGGCACCCTCAACGGTGTCAATACGTGTTCGACGGCTCAGTTGTATTCCACGCTGCATTCGTGGGGTTTTACCGGCTTCGTGCGCAGCGACTACAGCGCGGTGACGGCGCCCGCGCCAGCTTTCAAGGCGGGAATGAGCCTGGTGAAGCCCGCTACCGCGGCGCAAGTGACGACACTGATGAGTACCGGACAACTGGCCGCGAACACCTTGCGCGCGGGCGTGCGTAGTGTACTCACCGAGATGTTCGCCTACGGACTGATTGCGCACCCGCGCACATTGAATCTGAACGCGCTCGCGACGAATCAGGTCGACCAGAATGTGGCGTTACAGGCGGCGCGCCAGGGCATCGTGCTCTTGAAGAACTCGTCGAATGTGCTACCTCTCAGCCCCTCGCTGAGTTCCCTCGCGGTCATCGGGGTTGGTGCCTCGGATGCAGTGGTGACCCGTGGTGGCGGAAGTTCGGGCGTGCACGCGTCGAATCTGAACACGCCACTTCAAGCCCTGCACTCTCAGTTCCCCCACACCGCGGTCACGTACTCCCCGGGTGGCCTGGCAGCTCTGGAGTTCGATCCCCTGAGCGCGTCGGACATCGTTGGGGGTAAGGCCCCGCCCTCGGAGCTCCCCATCATTGCGCCGAGTGAACCGGGCACGGGCGACCTCGCAATCGACTATTCCAAGGCCGTCACGCCCGCCGCATTGACCGCCACCAAGCCCGGAACGAGTGAAGGCTGGAGCAGTTGGGACGTCAGCTTCATTGCTCGTAAGACCGGCACGTACACGATTGGTCTCGAGAACGTCGGGGACACCTTCGTGACGCTCAACGGGCGCACCATCATGGCGGACCGCGGAGTGCACGGTCCCTATCCACAGTCGGTCGCCGTTACGTTGGTCGCGGGTTCGAGCTACCAGGTGGTGGCACGGTGGTTCTCCATTGGGTCCAACTCGACACCCCGGTTCGGTATCGACTACGTCCAGCCCCAGATCAACGCGGCCGTCGCCGCGGCGAAGAAGGCTCAAGTAGCCGTGGTCTTCGCGAGCAATCTCATGACCGAAGGTGCCGACATGCCCTCGTTGTCGCTCCAGGGAGACCTCGATGCTCTGATCAGCGCCGTCGCCGCCGTGAACCCACGCACCGTCGTGGTGCTCAACACCGGGGGAGCGGTCCTGACGCCGTGGCGCTCGCACGTGGCCGCCATTGTCGAGGCGTGGTATCCCGGTCAGCAGGGGGCTCAGGCAGTCACTCAAGTGCTCAGTGGAGTCGTCGACGCTTCGGGTCGGCTACCGCTGACGATGCCCACGTCGGAAGTGCTGACCCCGACGTCGAACGTCAGCAGTTTTCCGGGGCAGAACGGCGTCGTGAATTTCGGCGGCTTGAGTGACATTGGCTATCGCTGGTACCAGTCCAACTCGGTGACCCCGGCCTACCCCTTTGGCTACGGGTTGAGTTACACCACCTTCTCGCACACCAACGTGGTGATTGCGCGTCAAGGTACCGGAGCGAGTGTCGCACTCGACGTCAAGAACACCGGGACGCGTACTGGAGTTGATGTTGTTCAGGTCTACGTCAGCTACCCCACCTCCGCGGGTGAGCCGCCGGAGCAGCTTCGTGGGTTTATTCGCATCAACTTGGCACGTGGGTCTACCAGTCACGTGGTCATCCCTCTCGCGCGAAGTGCCTTTACCTACGCCAGTGGCTCCAGTACGGTCCTCGCGAGTGGTTCCTACGTCGTGAGTGTCGGAACCTCGTCAGCCAACTTTTTCGCGAGTTCCTCACTGACCCTGAAGTAGAGTTCGGGTTTTCAGAGGCGTCAACTACACTGTGCTCTCAAGTTTGTTGAGCAAATTTTAACTTTCGCCTTGTAATTCCTTAATCCTCGTGGTCAAGACTGGGAGAATTCGGACTGCTCGTACGTCCGACGCGTTGTTATTTTTTGAACTATTGAACTATCTAGAGAGTCGACTCGTGAAATACCTTTACTTTCAGTGGGCGCGTACTTCGCGCGCATTCGGACGTGCCGTGGTGTTGTTCGTCGTCGTGATGTCCCTGGTACTCGCCAGTCTGCCCACCTTCGTCAATGCCTCGGCGAGCGCCACGAGCACGGTGTCTCCGGTGGCGGGCTGCCCCTGGATCTCTGAGAGCCTCAATCACAGTGCGACGGCTCAGCACATGGCTGACCAGGTGGTGCGGTTCATGACACCGAGTGAGTTAGCGAACTTCGTCGTATTGCACGCCGGCGCGGGTGTGGAGAATTTCAACGTCGGGGTACCACGCTTGTGCATCCCGGCGATCACGTTGGTCGATGGTCCCTCGGGCGTGGGCAACGGCGCGAGGGGCGTCACGCAATTCCCGAGTGAACTCGCGGTGGCCGCGAGCTTCAATCCCCTCGTTGCGCGCCAGGTCGGTTTCGCCATGGCCCAAGAGGCTCTGTCCAAGGGCTACGACGTCTTACAAGCGCCCGACCTCAACTTGATCCGTACACCCTTGAGTGGACGCGCCTTCGAGACCTACGGTGAGGACCCCTTCCTGGCCAGCCTCATGGGAGTGGCGGCCATCGAGGGGATCCAGTCGACAGGCGTGATGGCCCAGGCGAAGCACTTGGGCGCCTACACCCAGGAGAACGGACGCGCGCGTCTCAATCAGAGGGTCTCGAGACGAGTTCTGACCGAGATCTATAACGCACCCTTCAAGGCTGCGGTGCAGGTGGCCCACGTCGCCTCCATCATGTGCGCCATGGGCATGATCAATGGAGTCAACACCTGTTCGAACAAGTGGCTCTATCAGACGTTGCGCTCGTGGGGATTTCGTGGTTTCGTGCGCAGCGACTACAGCGCGGTGACCACACCCACGCCAGCCTTCAAGGTCGGCATGAGCTTGGTGAAGCCTTCGACGACGACAACGGTTCTCGCTGCTCTGGCGAGAGGACACCTACGTCTGCGCTCGTTGCGTAGTGCTGTCGCTTCAGTACTCACTGAGATGTTCGCCTTTGGATTGGTCACGCACCCGCGCAGCATCGGGCTCGCGACGCCGGCCACCACCGCGGACCACGCCATGGTGGCCTTGCGCGCGGAGCGTCAGGGCATCGTGTTGTTGAAGAATACGAACCAGGTGCTGCCACTGCCCCGCACCTCCTCGGTGGCGGTGATCGGCGTCGACGCGCGAGAGGGGATCATTTCGCGCGGTGGTGGTAGTTCGGCAGTGCACGCGTCCTTTCTACAAACTCCCCTGGCCGCCTTGGGAAAGTTGCTACCCCGCGCCCAAGTGACATACAGCCCCGGGGGGCTCAGTGGGTTGGAGTTCAATCCCTTGAAGAGTGTTGACGTCGTTGCGGGTACGCCCCCGCCGGGAGAGATCCCCGCGTCCCTGCACACGGTTCCCGGGTCCGGCGACGTCGCCCTCGCGTACGCCAAGGCCGTCACGCCCGCCGCGCTGACCGCCACCACACCAGGACACGGCGCGGGTTGGAGCAACTGGGACGTCACCTTCAGAGCCGAGAAGTCGGGCACCTACGTGCTCGGTCTGACGGACTACGGCGACACCTGGCTCTCGCTCAATGGCCACACGATTCTCGCGGACCGTGGGCTGCACGGCGCCTACTTCCAGTCCACCTCGGTCACCCTCGTGGCGGGTCAGAGTTATACCGTGATGGCCCAATGGTTCGCCCTCGGGGCTTCGAACACGCCGGGTTTCGGTATTGACTACGTCCAGTCGCTCATCAACGCGGCCGTGGCGGCCGCGAAGAAGGCGCACACGGCCGTTATCTACGCGGGCAATCTTTTGACGGAGGGTGCGGACCTTCCCTCGTTGTGGCTCCAGGGTGACCTCAACGCTCTCATCAGTGCAGTGGCCAAGGTGAATCCGCGCACGGTGGTGGTGCTGACGACGGGAGGTCCCGTGTTGATGCCCTGGCGCTCGAAGGTCGCGGGGATCGTCGAGGCCTGGTACGGCGGCCAAATGGTGGGCCCAGCTATTGCTCAAGTGCTCACCGGCGCCGTTGACCCGTCGGGTCGACTGCCGGTGAGTATGCCGGCACTCGCCTGGCAGACTCCGGCCGCTTCGCCGAGTCAGTTCCCCGGTCAAGGCGGTACCGTCAAGTTCGGCGGACTCAGTGATATTGGCTATCGCTGGTACCAGGCCAATTCGGTGACCCCGGCCTACCCCTTTGGCTACGGGCTGAGCTATACGAACTTTTCGTGGTCGAACATCTCGATCTCGCGATCGGGCTCGGGCGTGAGCGTGGCGCTGCGCATCACCAACACCGGCAAGGTCGCTGGAGTGGACGTGGCCCAGGTGTACGTGGCCTACCCCGGTGGTCTGGGCGAACCACCCGAGCAACTCAAAGGAATTGGTCGGGTGGACTTAGCCCCGGGGGCCTACAAGGACATCGTGATCTACGTGCCGCGCAGCGCCTTCACCTACGACAACGGCCACGCCCTGGTGGTGTCGAGTAATCCGTATCAGATCAGTGTGGCGACGAACTCCGCCAATCTCGTGGCGAGTCAAACACTTAGTCTCAACTGAGTAGCCGATCTTCGAAGCCTCGTGGTGATCGAACCGGTGCCTCACGTCGTCGTCCCTAAACTAGAGAGATGGCCCGCCCCTTTGACGTGAGTGCAGTAGAGAAGAAATGGCAAGCCCGTTGGCTCGACGAGGGGACCTACGAGGTCGACAACGACGACGAGCGTGAGCGTTTCTTCGCCCTGTGCATGTATCCCTACCCCTCGGGAACCGCTCACCAGGGCCACATTCGCAACTACACCTTCGGCGACCTGGTGGTGCGCTATCAGACCATGCGCGGCAAAGCGGTACTCAGCCCTTTCGGGTTCGACTCCTTTGGCTTGCCCGCCGAGAACGCTGCCATCAAGGCCGGTAGTCACCCGCGGCTGTTCACCGATGCCCGAATGGCCGAACTCAAATCGTCGGTTCGTCGCCTCGGCGCCGTCTACGACTGGCGACGCGAGGTGTTCAGTCATGATCCTCGCTACATGAAGTGGGCTCAGGCGATCTTTCTCGAGTTCTTGAAGGCTGGTCTGGCCTACCGGGCCGAGGCACCGGTCAACTGGTGCCCCGGGTGCGCCACGGTACTGGCGAATGAGCAGGTGAATGCTGACGGGACCTGTGACCGCTCGGGTGACCTGGTGCAGCGGCGCAACCTGGAGCAGTGGTTCTTCAAGATCACCGACTACGCAGAAGAGCTGCTCAACGACATCGACACTCTCGAGTGGCCCGAGCGGGTCAAGACCATGCAGCGTAACTGGATTGGGCGCAGTGAGGGCGTCGAGTTCGATCTGGCGTTCGCCTTCGATGAGAGTCGCGCTCTGCGCGTCTTCACCACGCGCCCCGACACCGGGTTCGGCGTCACCTACGCGGTGGTGGCTCCCGAACACCCGATGCTGGCCGACCTCGTCACCGACGACGAACGAGCGAGCGTGACCCGACTCATCGAGCGAGCCAGCCAGTCCAGTGAACTCGAGCGCACGGCATCCTCAGACTCCGGCGTGGGCTTGGAGAAGCGCGGCGCCTTCACCGGTAGTTTCGTAATCAATCCCTTCAGCGGTGAGTCGGTGCCGGTCTACGTGGCCGACTACGTGCTCGGTACCTACGGCACTGGCGCCATCATGGCGGTGCCGGCCGAGGACGAGCGCGACTTCGCCTTTGCTCAGGTGCACGGATTGCCCATCGTGCGCACCATTGAACCGCCCCAAGGTCACGGTGAAGGACCCTACGCGGGCGAGGGGAACCACATCAATTCGGGTTTCATGGACGGCATGGACGTGGCGCACGCGAAAGAGGCCGCCAGCGCGTTCCTCGAAGAGAAGGCCAACGGACTGCGCAAGGTGAACTACCGTCTGCGCGACTGGCTGGTGTCTCGTCAGCGCTTCTGGGGCTGTCCCATCCCGATCGTCTACTGCGACGTCGACGGCATCGTTCCGGTCCCCTTCGACCAGTTGCCCGTGGTGGCGCCCGACGACGTCGTTATGGACAAATCGGGTCAGTCGCCCCTCGCGACCCACGAGGGTTTTCGTAACACCACCTGTCCGACCTGCGGTGCCCCGGCGCGGCGCGAGGCCGACACCATGGACACCTTCACCGATTCCTCGTGGTACTTCTTGCGCTACGCGGACCCCTTCAGCGAGAACGTGGCGTTCGACCCCGTCGAAGCGGCGAAGTGGATGCCGGTCGACCAATACATCGGTGGTATCGAGCACGCGATCCTGCATCTCCTCTACGCGCGCTTCTACTTAAAGGCTCTCATCGACACTGGCCTGGCACCGGGTCTACCGCGTGAGCCCTTCAAGCGGCTCTTCACCCAGGGCATGATTCGCCTCGACGGATCGAAAATGTCCAAGTCCAAGGGTAATTTGATCGCCCCTGAGAAGTACTACGAGACCGTGGGCGCCGATGGCCTGCGCCTCTTTCATCTCTTCGTGGGGCCGCCGGCCGACGACGTCGACTGGACCGCCCAGACCGAGGACATCATCGAGGGCTGCGCACGGTTCCTCGACCGCATCTATCGTCTCTGTCACTACGACGAGTGTTTCTTTCATGATGAGAAGAACGCCGACGACGATGAAGTGTTGCGCGAAGTGCACCGCGCCATCGCCAAGGTCAGTGGCGACCTCGAGTCGTGGAGTTACAACACCGCCGTCGCGGCATTGATGGAGTTGCTCAATACGATCTCGAAGTGGGCTCGTCGAGCCGAGGGGGCGCATCGCGCGACGCTCGATGAGTCGCTCGACATCCTGCTGCGTCTGCTCGCGCCCATGGCGCCGCACATCACTGCCGAGTTGTGGGAACAGCGCCACCCCACTGAGTTGGGCGTGCACGGCCAGACGTGGCCCGTGGCTGATCCCACACTGGTCCTACGCTCCAGTGTGGTCATGGTGATCCAGGTCAATGGCAAGGTGCGCGCGCGTCTCGACGTCAACCCCGACATCACCGAAGACGCCGCCGCCGCCGCCGCACTGGCTCACACGGACGTGCACAAGATCCTCGACGGTGCGTCGCCTCAGCGGGTGGTGTCGCGCCCACCACGTCTCGTGAACATCATCCTCTAATGGCGCAGAGCTCGTCGGTCAGCGTCGAGCCACCACGTTTCGACCGTCCCGAGGTCGAGGTGCGCGCTTCAGCGAAACGCAAGAAGACTGGTACGGCCCACTGGTCGGGTAGTCGCATCGTGGTGCAGATCCCCGCACGCTTGAAGGGTCGCGAACGCACACGTTTCGTCGATGAACTCGTGGAGCGACTCCTCAGCCAGCGGCCCCAGAACGCAGCGGGCGACGCGTCATTGGAGGAGCGCGCCCGGGTGCTGGCGGAGCTCTATCTCGACGGAGCGGAGGCGTCATCGGTGCGTTGGGTCGCCAATCAACGCCGCCGCTGGGCTTCGTGTTCGCCGGCGAGTCGTGAGATTCGCGTGTCGAGTCGCTTGCGCCAATGCCCCGAATGGGTGATCGACGCAGTTCTGGTGCACGAGTTGGCGCACCTCATTGAAGCGGACCACTCACCAGCCTTCTACGACCTGGCCAATCGCCACCCGCGCCAGGCCGAGTGCGCCCTGTTCCTAGACGGCTTCGCCCTAGGTTTGGGACTGCGCATTGAGAACGCTGACGTCGATGAGGACCAGCTCGACTGACTCGGTTCGCCGAGTCAGTCGGTCAGGCTTCGCCCCGCAAGAACTTCTCGAGTTCCGCCGCGAGCTCGTCGCCGCTGGGGACTTCATCACCCAGGGAGTTACCCTCGTTCTCGTCGGTGACCTCTTCGAGTTGTTCGACCATGGAGGTGTGGTCCGGGTTGTTCGTCACGAGATCATCTACTCGGAGACGGGCCTCGTCGGCGGCGGCGCGCAACGGACTGGCGTCCAGGGTGAGGCCCGCAATACGGGCCAGCCCCTCGATCAACGACGCGGCCGCCTGGGGGTAGGGCATGGACGCGACGTAGTGCGGCACCCGTGCCCACAGGGTGATCACGTCCACGTCGACCTCGGCGAAGCCGAGTTCCAGGGCCGAGGAAATGCCCGCGGGCACCTCGAGTTCGCCCGAGACGGTCCCCACGAGGGGCAACAGGTTGGCGCTGGCTTCGGGCGCCGTGCCAATGACGCGCACCGGTCGAGTGTGGGGGGTGGGGGCGGGGAAGGATCCCAGGCCGACGACGAGTCGCACGTCAAAACGCAGTGCGGCGTCGGTGACCGCTTCGACGAAGTCACTCCAGTGAAAGTCCGGTTCGGGCCCGAGGAGAAAGATCATGTCGGCCCCGTCGCCGTCACGACCGTAACGCAACTGGATCTCGGGCCAGGTGAGTTCGGTGGTCACGCCATCAACGATGCGCGCGATGGGACGACGCGCGCGCTGGTCGATGAAATATTCGGTGTCGAAGGTGGCGAGGGTCTCGGTGGGAATCGAGGTGAGCAACGTGCTGATCGCGGTTCCCGCGCCGAGACCCGCGTCGATCCATCCCTCGAGGGCGTAGACGAGGACGGGTTCATTGAGTTCGGGGTCGGCGAGGAAGATTATGCGTTCGTAGTTGTCGTCGTCCATCAGTGCTCCTGGTGCGGGCTCGGCCCGGTCTCCCCGGTCGAGGCAACGACCTTAGGGGAAGTGTGCGAAACCCTCGTCATAGGTACTCAGGCTAACAGCGCCTCAGCGATGCCCCAGTGGAGGCCAGTTAGGCTTTGACCCGTGCACCGGTGCTCCACCCCACGTCGACGAGGTGAAGAATGAAGCGCTACGCCAGCGCCACTGCGATCACCCTGCAACTAGGGTCGACGCCGTACGACGTCACTCATCGCGCCCTTGTGATGGGCATCTTGAATCGGACGCGCGATTCCTTCTTCGCGCCCGCGGTCACCTTCGACATCGATGTTTTCCTCGCGCGCGCCGAACAACTCGTGGGCGAGGGTGCCGACCTGCTCGACGTCGGGGGAGTGAAGGCCGGACCCGGTGACGAGGTGAGCGAAGCTGAGGAACTCGATCGCGTCGTGCCGGCTATTGAACTCCTGCGCGAGCGCTTCGACGTACCCGTCAGCGTCGACACCTGGCGCGCCAGCGTGGCCGAGGCGAGTTTCGCGGTCGGAGCGTGCCTGGGCAACGACATCAGCGGCTTCGCCGATGAGCGCTACCTCGCAGTCGCCGCCGCGGCGGGGGCCAGCGTCGTGGCGACGCATATCCGTCTTCGTCCGCGAGTGGCTGATCCGACGCCGCACTACGACGACGTCACCCAGAGTGTGATCGAATTTCTCATTGATCGCCGCGAGCGCGCGCTGGCGGCGGGTATTGCACCCGAGCGCATCATCCTCGACGCCGGACTGGACCTGGGAAAGACTGCGGCCCAGTCCCTACAGTTACTGCGTGATAGTGCCCGTCTCGCCGCAGTGGCGCCTCTCTTGCTCTCGGCCTCGAACAAGACCTTCCTCGGGGTGATGTTCGAGCTCGACGTGTTGCATCGGCGCGAGCCATCGCTGGGCGCGGCCGCGCTGGGAATCGCCTCAGGATGTCGCGTGTTGCGCGTGCATGACGTCCAGGGCACCGTGCGGGTGCGCGACGCCATGGCGCGTGTGATGGAGTTGGCGTAATGGCGGCCGCGACGACCGTCGTCGTGGGTGGCGATGCGACCATGGTCTATGACGCGCTGCACAACGTCGTGGCGAACTCCTTAGGCGACCTCGATCCGTCCTTCGCTCTGCAGGACTTCACCGTGAGGGATGTCACTCACGCTGGTGAATCGGTATTCTCGTCAGTGATGGAGGCCCTCAACACGCCGCCGTTCCTCGTGGCGCGTCGCGTGGTGGTCGTGCGCGACGCTCAAGGATTGTTGAGCGACGAAGAAACGGTGCTGCTCGAGTGGATGCGCAGTCCCACCCCCGACATCGTGCTGGTGCTGGCCGTGGTGGGCACCAAGGCGAACAAACTCGTCAAGGCGGCCCAGGACGTCATCGACGTGAATGTCGGGACCCGGTCCAAGGACCGGGTCGCGTTCGTGAACGACAAGATGAGCGAGTATCGCGTCACCATCGACGCCTCGTCGGGCGCGAGGATCGCCGAGCAGGTCGGCGACGACGTCGCGCGAGTGGACGCCCTCGCGCGGTTACTGGCCTCGATCTACGGTTCGGCACCACTCAACCTCTCTCACATCGAGCCCTACCTGGGCGACGCTGGCGCAGTACCCGAATGGGACCTCACCGACGCTCTCGAGAGCGCGAACGCCACCAAGGCCATCACGGTGGCGCGCAGGATGCTCGATTCCAAGGGGCGGGCGGGGGTGCAGATCATCTTCATGCTCCAGCGCTACTACCTGCGAATGGCGCGTCTCGAGGGTGGTGGGGTGAGCAGTGGCGAAGAAGCAGCGCAACTCTTGGGCATGAATCCCTTCGGTGCGAAAAAGCTCCTAGCCATGGCGAACCGGCTGGGGGCCGATCGTATTACGGACGCGATACATCTCATCGCCAACGCCGACGTGGATCTCAAGGGGGGCGTGAGCTACGGCGGCAAGGACCTCAATACCGACCAGGACGTGACCGATCTGACGGTCATTGAAGTACTGGTGGCTCGACTGGCCCGACTCAGTGCGGGGAACCGTCGGAGTTGACCTCCGAAGCGAGAGCTCTCCGAGTTCTATATCGGAACTGGTGATTCGCCGAGCGTCTCCTTGGCCAGTGCTCCTGCGATCGTCGTCACTCCCCACTGACTCGCGGTGAACGTCGCTCCTAACTGCCACTGGAGAATCGCGTCAGAAGTAGGACGCGAGAAGCGGACGCAACAAAAAAGTCGCCCCGTAGGGCGACCTTTCAGCGAAGCGAGTAGAGAGAATTAGGCGCTCGCACCCTCACGGAGCTTGGCGATGCGCTTCATCAGGCCGCTCTTCTTGTTCGCGGCGGAGTTCTTGTGGATGATCCCCTTGGAGGCGGCCATGTCGATGCGCTTCACGGCGAGGCGCAGTGCGGTCTCTTCGTTCTCAGTACCGACCGCACTCACGGCGGTCTTGGCGCGGGTACGAATCTCGGACTTCACGGCGCGGTTGCGCTCGCGAGCGATCTCGTTTGTCTTGTTACGCTTGATCTGGCTCTTGATATTCGCCACAAAAAACCTCGTTCTCAGTTCGCCGAAACTCTCCGGCGGGCTAGACAAGGCTAGCAGAAAGAGCGGCCGCCCCCGATATTGCGGGGTCGTGCGCCTCGCCAACTAGCCTTGAGCGCACCGTGGCCAACAATCTACTTCCCGTCGAAACGGTAAAAATCCGTAATTTCTCGATCATCGCCCACGTCGACCACGGCAAGTCGACGTTGTCGGATCGCATCTTGGAAATCACTGGCGCGGTCGATCCGCGCCTGATGCGCGCGCAGTACTTGGACTCGATGGACATCGAGCGTGAACGCGGCATCACCATCAAGGCCCAGAACGTGCGGGTCTTCTTCGAGGACCACATCCTGCAACTCATCGACACGCCGGGTCACGTGGACTTCGGCTACGAGGTCTCACGTTCGCTGGCCGCCTGCGAAGGGGCCGTGTTGTTGGTGGACGCCAGTCAGGGGATCCAGGCACAGACCCTGGCCAATTGCTACCAGGCGATTGAGAACAACCTAGAGATCGTCGCGGTCCTGAACAAGATCGACTTGCCCGCCGCGGACCCCGAACGCTGCAAGGAGGAGCTGGATCGAGTGCTGGGCCTGCCCGCGGACCAGATCCTCTCCATCTCGGCCAAGACGGGCGAAGGTGTGCCCGAGTTGCTGCGCGCCATCATCGAACGTATTCCCTCGCCGCTGGGTGCGCCCAACGATCCGCTGCGCGCGTTGATCTTCGACTCCTACTACGACCAGTACCGCGGGGTCATCTCCTCGATCCGCATTATCGACGGCACCCTGCGCGACGACGTCAAGATTCGCATGATGCAGGCGGGCGAGAACCACGAGATCGAAGAGATCGGTATCCGCACGCCCGACATGATCTCGGTCACTTCGCTCGGACCGGGTGAGGTGGGCTACATCGTCGCGGGCATCAAGGACGTCGGAGGAGCCCGCTCGGGTGAGACCATCACCGAGGCGCAGCGCCCCGCCACGATCGCGCTCGATGGATACATGGACCCCAAGCCCATGGTGTATTGCGGCATCTACCCCATCGACGGTGACGACTTGGGCGATCTACGCGACGCCCTGGACAAGCTCAAACTCAACGACGCCTCGATCACCTACGAACCCGAGTCCTCGCACGCCCTGGGCTTCGGCTTCCGCTGCGGTTTCCTCGGGCTCTTGCACATGGAGATCGTGCGCGAACGACTCGAGCGCGAGTTCAACCTCGACATCATCGCGACCGCACCTTCGGTGGTCTACCGGGCCTACTTGACCGACGGCACCGAGGTGAAGATCGACAACCCCACGGACCTGCCCGATGCCTCGCGCCTCGACCATATTGACGAGCCGATGTTGCACATCTCGATCCTGACGCCCGCGGAGTATCTGGGTACCGTGATGGACCTGTGCCAGTCGCGTCGCGCCGAGATGATCAAGATGGACTATCTTTCGGCTGAACGCGTGGAACTCAAGTACTCCATCCCGTTGGCCGAAGTGGTCATCGACTTCTTCGACGCCCTCAAGAGTCGTACCAAGGGCTACGCCAGCCTCGACTACGAGCAGAGTGGCTACGTGACGAGCAACCTGGTGCGCGTGGACCTGTTGATCAACCACGAGCCGGTCGACGCGTTCTCGACGATCGTGCACCGCTCCAACGCTGACTTCTACGGACGCAAGATGGCCGAGCGTCTCAAGGAACTCATTCCGCGTCAGATGTTCGACGTACCCATCCAGGCGGCCGTGGGCGGACGTATCATCTCACGCGAGACGGTCAAGGCGCGACGCAAGGACGTGCTGGCCAAATGTTACGGCGGTGACATCACCCGCAAGCGCAAACTCCTCGAGAAGCAAAAAGAGGGCAAGAAGCGCATGAAGAACTTGGGCCGCGTCGAAGTGCCACAGGAGGCCTTCGTCGCTGCGCTGAAGCTCGAGGACTAGTCGCGCCCGAGCGCGCCCGAGGAGTTACTCGCGCGCGAAGGCGATACAGGCGTCGCCGGGCACGTGCAGAGTGATGTTCTCGTGTCGGCTCCAGCGCTCCTCGCTGAAGACCCCCAGGAGTCGCTCACCCCCGTCGAGTTCGATGACGTGTTCGTAGCCGCGGCCACGGAAGGCGGCGTCGACGACGCGACCCGCGAGGCGCGCGTGATCGTTTCGCTGCTCCGCGTCGGGGGCGGTGATCCGCAGCGGCGCGGCGCGCACGAAGACGCGTACCCGAGAGTCGGTGAGCGCGTTCGCGTTACTGACGCGCGCGTGCACGACGCCACCGGCGCAGCGTACCGTGACGCGCCCACCAGCAATGGACTCCACCACGTCACCGTCGAGTTCGCCGGCTACTCCGGTGAACCGAGCGACGAAGGGGGTCGCCGGATTTCGATAGATCTCCTCGGGGCTCGCCACTTGGACGAGTTGACCTTCGTTCAAGACACCGATCACGTCAGCCAGGGCGAAAGCCTCGACCTGGTCGTGGGTGATGTAGAGCACGCTCGAGCCGGCCTCACGGGTCAGGTCGGCGATCTCAATTCGTAGACGCTCGCGCAAATGTGCATCCAGACTCGAGAGTGGTTCGTCGAAGAGGATCATGTTGGGCGCGCCGACCAGGGCACGCGCCAACGACACGCGCTGTTGTTGGCCACCCGACAAGGTGGAGGGGTAGCGCGCGGCGAAGTCGGCCAGTCCCACGCGCTCGAGAATCTCTGTCACCGCGCGGCGGCGCTGGTCCTTGGCGACGCCGGGCTTTTGCAACGAGAAGGCCACGTTGTCAAAGATGCTCATGTGCGGCCACAGCGCGAAGTCCTGAAAGACCATGGAGACGTTGCGACGTTCGGGAGCCACGTGAACCTTGGCGGAGTTCATCGTGACCTCACCGAAGCGGATGTGACCCTCGTCGATCTTCTCGAGTCCCCCCACGCAACGCAGCAGCGTGGACTTGCCGCTCCCTGAGGGTCCGAGCAAGACGGTGAACTGACCGGGTTCGATGTTGAGGTGGATACCGTCGAGCACGCGGTGCTCCGCGTAGGACTTCTCGACGTCGTCAATGACGATACGTGAGGGATTGGCCAGGGAGGTGGAAGCGGCGCGCACCGTCGTACTCTGCTGAGGGCTGGACACCGAACGGTCCTCGAGGGTTGTCGTCGACTCAGAAATTGTGCTCATCGTGGCCTCCCCACGTCAATGTTGCGCCACCCCGGGGGAGCGACGAAACGGAAGATCAAAGTCGCGGTGGCGATGACGCTCAACACGATGACCATCTGCACCACCGAGAAGGCGGTGGCCATGGCCAAGTTGTAGGCCTGGAACGAACTCAAGATGGCGGTTGCCATGGTGCGCACGCCGGTGGGGGCGAGCATCTCCGAGGTGGGGAGTTCTCCGAAGGTGGCCGCGAAGGATAAGAGCCAGGCCCACAGCAGACTTTTCGCGATCAGTGGCAGGACGCACTTGCGAAAGGCGCGCAGCTGGTGGGCTCCGTGAATACGTCCGGCGGCCATCATCGAGCCGTCGATCTGACCAATAGGTCCAATGAGCACTCGGCTATTGGACGGCAGGGATATCGCCAGGTAGCCAATGCCGAGCAAGGTCAAGGTGCCGTAGAGATTGATCCCCAGGTGCACGGTGAAGGGCAGGTTGAAGACAAAGATGAATCCAGCGGCCAATACCAGTGCGGGCAGGGCCACCGACCCCACGAGTACCGCGTCCATGAGTCGTCCAGTCCAGCCGGGGCGTGGACTGGTGAGGACCTTAGCGACAGCGACACCCAAGATGACGGTCAAGGTGGCGGTGATCACGGACATCTTGAGCGACACCATGATGGGTTGCATGATCGACTGCTTGGTGAAGACGTCCACGTAGGCGCTCAGACTGAGATTGTGCAAGGAGAACGTCGTGTAGGGCTTGAGCAGCGTGGAAAAGACTGCGCCCATCGCCGGTACGACCAAGGTCAGCGTGAAGAAGCCGTAGGCGAAGACGTTGAGGACCACGCGTCGCCAGCCCCCGGGGTGAGAGCGCGGGGCGAAGGTCGAGCGCCCCGAGAGAACGGCATAGTTCTTCTTGCGCAGGAGCCAATTCTGAAAGGTCAGAACCGTCGCCAGGGTGATGATCAAGAACCATCCCACGGCGGCCGCTTCGGGAAAATTGGTCGGAAAGGTGCCGATAGCCGCCATGATGTTGGTGGTGGCGACGGGAATGTTGGCATTGGCCGCAATCGTGGAGGCGACTCCGAAGTCTCCAATGGACTCGGCGAAGACGATGATCATCGCGGCGAAGATCGCCGGGAGGACAATGGGTGCGACCGTGCGGGTCGTCTTGGCGATACCCGCTCCGTGGATGCGCGCGGCCTCTTCGAATCGTCGGCCCATGCCGACAATGGCTGGCGCCATCGCGAAATAGGCGAACGGCACCCCGGAGAATCCTAGGATCAAGACAATGCCCACTGGACCGAGCAGTGCACCTCGTACTCCGGGTGAGACCAGACCCATCTGGGAGAACATGTTGCCGCTGGCGAGGATCTCCTCCCAACCCACGGAGACCACGTACGTGGGAACGAGCAACACTCCCCAGAGCAGGGCCGGTATCAACGTGGCCACGCGCAAGTCAGTGCGCTGGGCGATCAGGGCGAGGCCCGATGCCAACAAGGTGGCGATCAGGGCCGCTCCCACCGCGATCATCAGGCTGTTGCGCATACCCGCGAGCTCGGTACCCGAGAAGGCTTGGTGAAAGACGCCCAGAGTGAACCAACTGGGGCCCTGGCTGAAGATCCGCGGGGAGAAGGCTAGAGCGAGAAAGGCAACGGTGGGGATGATGGACACGACGGCCAAGATGACCCAGAGCAGAGGTCGCCCGAGTCGGTTGAGGGCTAGTTCGTACCAGTGACGCAGTCCGCGTTGTTCGAGGGGAGACACGCCGACGGTCTCCTCGCGTATAGCGGGGAGACCGTCGGCGTGGCGGGGGGATTCATTCACGAAGTTGCTTAGGCGACGTGCGAGTTGAACCAAGTGTTGATCGAGGGCTCGAGCGATCCCCAGACGTAGGGGTTCGGGAACGAGAACGGGATCGTCGAGGTGGCGGGGACGCGTGGCCGCGACTTCTCACCCTTCATGATGGGGAAGAACTGCGAGTCGCCCTGGGGGTCGCCCGAGAGCATCACGGCCTGACCCGCGGGGCTGTAGACGAAGTCCGCGAACTTCTTCGCCACGGCGATCTCGGCGGCGCCCGCCTTGCCGTCAATGGCGATCGTCGAGGGGAGTCCCGCCGACGGGTTGGGGTAGTACACCTTGATGTTCGGGTTGGTGTAGGACGCGCCAATGCCGCTGGTGTTCTGAGAGATCGCCACTTGGACGGTGCCGGCCAGTAGTTCGTCCTTGATCGAATTCTGCGACACCACGAAGCCGTTGGCCTTCAACTTGGTCATGAAGGCCTCACCCTGCTTGACCCCGCCGAGGGAGTTGAACAAGGTGGCCAGGATCGGATAGCTCGGTCCGTCCACTGAGGGATTGTTCATACCGACCTTGCCCTTCCACTGGGGCAGCAGAAGGTCCTGCCACGTGGTGGGTGGCTTGGGGGTGACCTTGGAGTTGTAGATGAAGGCCCCCGAGACGGTGAGTCCGGTGGGGATGTAGCTCTTGTCGGCGGGGACGAGCTTCTGGCCCAATGCCGTCAGGGTACCCGTGGTGGGCTCGAAACCCTTGAGGAGCAAGCCTTCCTGGTCGAGCGCGGCATAGGGGGCGTTGCCATCGGTCCACGCGACTCCCCAGTGGGGGTTGTTCTTGGTGGCCTGGATGGTCGCCAGGGTCGGTCCAGTCGAGTTGTCCGACAACTTGCACACGATGCCGGTGGCTTTTTGAAAGGCCGTGCACATGGCTGAGTCGTAACCCTCTGATGACAGGAGGTACAAGGGGGTCGAGGACGAACTCGTCGTCCGCGCCGTGGTGTGAGTCGATGCGCCACTCACTCCGGCACCGACGCCGAGCAGTGCCACGGTGAGCGGCACGGCCAGTAAGCGACGAAACGAAGAGCGCGACGACATTTTGTGGGAGTTGGTTTCTGACATGCGCCAAAGGTACGAAGAAAGAATGTGCTGACTGTGAAATCACCGTGAAGAGTGCGAGCCAAAAGGATAATCATTTGGGTAAAAATCCATAATCATTTAATAAGAAAACCTCGCGTCACCCCCAAGGGGCGTAGTGCCCCGAGCCCTAGAGACCAGTCGTACCATCGAGTACTTCTCGCAGGAGGTCCGCATGCCCGTTGTGGCGGGCGTACTCCTCGATCATGTGCAAGTAGATCCAGCGCAGGTCCACTGATTCGCCGGGCCGCACCCGGGCCGCCATCGTCTCAAGGGCCAATGGCGCGGCGAGTTCGCGCGAGCGTTGGCAGTTCGCCAGGAAGACCGAGGCGACTTCTTCGGGCGACATCGTGTCCAGCACGTTGAACTCAGAGTCAGGGTCATCGTCGCTGGCGAAGGGAAGGTGCGTGTCGGCATTCAAAAGAATGGTGTCGAACCACCAGATCTCCACCAGGGCCATGTGCTGAAGGAGACCGAGCAGGGTCAAGTTCGAGGGCGGCAGCGCGCGCCGCCTCAAGGAATCGTCGTCGAGTCCCGCGCACTTCATCAAGAGCGTGGCGCGGTGAAAATCGAGCCAGCCCATCAGTTGGTCGCGCTCGGGTCCCGCTACCGGCTCGGGCGGGCGAATTGGCAGGGCAATCATGGTCAACCTCACTATGGACAGGGTCTTGCTGCGTCAATATACGACGATTGCGGCGCGGACGCCTGGTGGCTAGCACTCGGTACAATTGAGTGCTAACAAGGAGGAAATATGGCCCGTCGCGCGACCAAACCCGCATCCGATGACCTCGACGTGCGCAAGGCCACCATCCTTGAGGCCGTGGTGTCAGAGCACATCGACACGAATCAGCCCGTCGGCTCCTCCTCGGTCGCTTCGAGTGCCGATATTGGCGTATCGCCGGCCACGGTGCGCTCAGAGATGGTCTCCCTGGAGCGGGAGGGTTATTTGGCCCAGCCCCACACGTCGGCGGGTCGCATTCCCACCGACAAGGGCTATCGATACTTCGTGGATCACCTCGAGAACGGCGTGCTCGGCGTCGCCCAGCAGCACCAGATCAGTGACTTCTTCGCCAACGTGCGCGGGGAGGTCGAGGACGTACTCGAGCAGACGTCGACGCTACTGAGTCAGATGACGAGTTACACCTCGGTCGTGGTGGCCGCCACCCACGCGCACGCTTCGATCCTGTCGGCGCAATTGGTGAACATCGACGCCCACCACCAACTGCTCGTCACGGTCTTCTCCGACGGATCGGTCGTCAAGCATTCCTTGACGCCGAGCTTCGACGTCGACTACGAGACGTGCGCGGAAACCTCACGTCAGCTCAACGCCCTGCTGATCGGCACCACGCTCGAGACGGCCGTGCAAGTGCCGTCGCGCCAAGATCACGTGGCCCAACTCGTGCGTGATGCAGTCGCCGCCCTACACGCCCAACAACCCACCGCCGACGGGGAGAAGGTCTTCATCGGGGGGAGTTCGCACGTGGCGGACTCTTTCGACGGTGTCGAGACTGTGCGCAAGGTCCTGTCGATCCTCGAACAAGAGCTTCTCGTGGTCTCGCTCGTCCAGGACATGTTGAGCCGCGGCCTGTCGGTCGCCATTGGCACGGAGAACGGTTTCGAGCCGTTGTCCACCTGTGCGGTCATCGTGGCCCCCGTGACCATTGACGGACTGCCGGCCGGGGCGGTCGGACTGCTCGGACCCACTCGAATGAAGTACCAAGAAGCAATGGCCGCCGCCGGTGCGGTCTCACGACATCTAGCACGCCACTTCGGCGGAGACGAGGAACATGCCAACCACTGACCTCTACGAGATACTCGAAGTCGACCGCAACGTATCGCCGGAGGACCTCAAGAAGTCGTATCGCCGTCTGGCGCGACAGTTGCACCCTGACGCCAATCCCGGCGACACGGCGTCCGAAGCCCGATTCAAAGAGGTCTCTCAGGCCTACGAGATCCTCTCGGACCCCGAGCGACGCGCCAACTACGACCGCTTCGGTCAGGACGTCGGCGCGGGTGGTAATCCCTTCGGTGGCGGCTCGGTCCAGGACATCTTCGACATGTTCTTTGGCGGCATGGGTGGTCGCTCTCCTCAGCGCCGCGGCCCCCAACCCGGCCCCGACGCTGAAGTCGGCGTGGAGATCACTCTCGAAGAGGCGGCCTTCGGGGCCAATCGTGAGATCACCGTGACCTTGCCCCAGCGCTGCAGCACCTGCGATGGGACGGGATGTGCCGAGGGCACCTCCCCGGTCGCCTGCGTGGAGTGCGCGGGGCTCGGTGAAGTTCGCCGCGTTCGCAACTCAATCCTGGGTCAAATGATGACCACCACACCCTGCACGCGCTGCAACGGCATGGGCTCGCGGATCGAATCGCCCTGCCCCACGTGTCGCGGCGAGGGTCGCGTCAACGGCAGCGCCACCATGACCATTCAGATCCCCGCGGGGGTCGAGGACGGTTCCACCATGCGCCTGGGCGATCGTGGACCGGCCGGTCTGCGCGGCGGGCCCAATGGGCGCCTTTTCGTGCACCTGCGCGTTGCCGTCGACGAGCGCTTCGAGCGCAACGGCGACGATTTGCACCACGAGGCTCACATCGCCTTCACTCAGGCGGCCATGGGTGCGCAGATCATGGTTCCCACACTGCGCGACACGCACACCATTGAGGTCGAGCCGGGTAGTGCGACGGGCACCGTGCACCGGGTGAAGCACGAGGGCGTTGAGCACCTGCATGGTCGTGGTCGTGGAGACCTCTACGTGCACCTGGTCGTGGACGTCCCCAGCGAACTTGATGACGTCGAGCGCGACCTCCTGCGCCAGTTGGCCCAGCATCGCGGAGAAGAGGTGGCCGA
Organism: Acidimicrobiaceae bacterium; assembly: GCA_013044265.1. Taxonomy (GTDB): domain Bacteria; phylum Actinomycetota; class Acidimicrobiia; order Acidimicrobiales; family RAAP-2; genus RAAP-2. Next base: position 47,092 of record JABEUQ010000012.1, on the reverse strand, counting down.
ACACCACGGGGCGGGTCTCTTTCGCAAACGAGCCAAGCGATGAAGCACGAGTGGCCACGCCGCGTGGCTGCATTGACCCAATTACGGGTCGCTGACATCGCAGTCCCCGAGTTGAGTCGCGACGATGATCACCACCTACGCCGCGTTCTTCGGGCCCGCCCGGGCGAAGAACTCGTGCTCTGCGACGGTCGCGGATCGTGGCGATTCGCATCCGTGGGCGGTACCGACCTCGAGGACGTGGGACAGGTATTCCACGACGAACCCGCGACGACGACGAGGTTGTACCTGGCACCTCTGAAGGGTGAGCGAGGAGAGTGGGCGGTCGCTAAGGCCACTGAGGTCGGCGTGAGTGAGATCGTGCCTCTGGTGAGTGAGCGACTGGCTCAAAAGTTTCGTGGCGAGAGCCGTGACAAGGTGTTGAGCCGTTGGCGACGCATCGCGGCTGAGAGCGCCGGGCAGTGCCGACGCACCTACGACCTGGTGGTCGCCGAGCCCGTGACGCCCGTCGAAGTACCCGATGAGGTGGCCGTCGCCGATTTCTCAGGTAGTGGCGACTGGCGCGGGGTGTACGCCGTGGCGGTAGGTCCCGAGGGCGGCTGGGCACCCGACGAATGGGGCCCGACGCGTCGACGCGTCTCACTTGGTCCCAGCGTCCTACGAGGGGAAACCGCGGCCGTCGTGGCCGCCGCACTCGTAACGTTCACGAATGATTCATGGGGATTTACCCTGGGGGGCGGTTCAAATGAGTAATGATGAGAGCAACACATGACTGAGTGCCTCTTCTGCAAAATCGTCGCTGGCGAGATACCTTCTTCACCCGTGGCCCAGAGCGAGACCTCGCTCGCGATTCGTGATATCGATCCGCAGGCGCCCGTTCACGTGCTCGTGATTCCTAAGGCTCATATCACCAGCGCTGACCACGTGCCCCTCGAGCACGGTGGTGTCGTCGATGACCTGGTGCTCCTGGCCCAACGAGTGGCGCAGATCGAAGGCGTACGCGAGAGCGGTTACCGCCTCGTGATGAACGTGGGTGTCGACGCACAAATGTCGGTCCCGCACTTGCACATGCACGTACTCGGTGGAAGAAAGATGGAGTGGCCCCCCGGATGACCTTTGATGCCGCGGCCGACGAGGCCCTCATGGCGACCACCTACGTTCCCAACACGCACCTCATGGCCGGACTACTTGGACCGCGCGACGAACACCTGCGTGTTATCGAGCGTTCGTTCCCGCACTCCAAGATCCGCGTGCAGGGTAATCAGATCTCGGTGGCCGGCCCCGATGCCGCCACGGTGCTGCGCTTGTTCGATGAACTCGTGCTGGTACTCGAGAGCGGACAGACGCTCGACCCCGTCAAGATTGCGCGTACGGTCGACATGGTGGCCGATGACCTTCGTCCCAGCGAGGTCCTGCGCCACGAGGTCGTGCGCGGTGCCAAGGGTAAGGCGATTCGACCTTCGACCGCCGGCCAGAAGCGTTACACCGACGCGATCGAGAAATCAATAATCACCTTCGGCATCGGCCCCGCCGGTACCGGTAAGAGCTACCTCGCGGTGGCGGCCGCGGTACAGGCGCTGCACCGACGCCAGGTGCACCGCATCGTCCTCACTCGCCCCGCGGTCGAAGCCGGCGAGCACCTGGGCTTCTTACCCGGTGACCTGATGGCCAAGGTGGACCCGTACTTGCGCCCCCTCTACGACGCGCTCTACGACATGGTTGGCCCCGACGGCGCCCAGCGCCTCATCGCCAACGGCACCATCGAAGTGGCGCCGCTCGCCTTCATGCGTGGACGCACGCTCAACGATTCCTTCATCATCCTTGACGAGGCGCAGAACACAACGCCCGAGCAGATGAAGATGTTCCTGACCCGCATCGGTTTCAACGCCAAGGCCGTCGTCACGGGCGACGTGACCCAGATCGACCTGAACGGCAAGCCCTCGGGTCTCACTTCCATTGAGAACATCCTAGGGCGCATCGACGACATCTCGTTCGTGCACCTGAGCGCCAAGGACGTGGTGCGCCACCGTATCGTGGCCGACATCGTGGCCGCCTACGACCGTCAGACCAACTGATGATCGACATCTACGCCGCCGATGAGCAGACCGAGTTCGCGATCGATCTCGAACGTTGGAGCGAACTCTGTCGCTTGGCATTGAGTGAAGAGGGCGTGCGCGGCCTCGCCGAAGTGTCCCTTATCTTCACGGGCGAGCCAGCGATGGCGGAGCTGAACGAGCAGTTCATGGGTAAGCAGGGCCCGACTGACGTGTTGTCGTTCCCCATCGACGTTGAGCCGGACCCCTCGGGTCGATTGCCCGACGCCGGTGGCACTGGGCCGGGCGAGCCCCCCACCGCCGACATCCCCCAACTGGTGGGTGACATCGTCATCTGTCCGAGCGTCGCCGCGCGCAACGCCCTCGAGCACGAGTGCTCCTTCGAAGATGAAGTCGCACTGCTGATCGTGCACGGGGTGCTGCACCTGCGCGGTTGGGATCACATGGTTGACGAGGAGGCTGAGCGGATGGAGGCGCGCGAACGCGAACTGCTGGCGCGCCACTACCGCTCGAACGTGTCGTGATCGCGGCGACCTGGACGGGATCGGACACCGCCCTCTCCTTAACGGTGCTGGTGCTGCTGATACTCTCGGGCTTCTTCGCAATGGCCGAGACGTCACTCGTGCGCATGAACAAGAGTCGCGCACGTTCTTTGAAGGAACAGTCCAAGCGCGGCTCCAAAGCGCTGGTGAAGCTCGCCGAGGCTCCCGAAAAGTTTCTGAACCCGCTGCTCCTGCTGGTCTTGATCTGCCAATTGGTCTCGGCCACGATGGTGGGCGTGTTGGCGTCACGCCTCTTTGGCGCAGCGGGACTGCTGATCTCGACCATCAGCGAAGTCGTGGTCATCTTCGTCATCTTCGAAGCGATTCCCAAGAATTTTGCCGTGCAGCACCCGGATTCTTCGGCTCTGGCCACCGCCCCAGTGGTGGCGGCGTTGCTCAATTTCTGGCCCATCAGGTGGCTCTCGAAGTTACTGTTGGCGGTCGCCCAGGGAGTGATTCGTATGTTCTTCGGTGCCGGCGTCACGGTGGCCAGGATGACCGAGGACGAAGTGCTCGCCATGGCCGACGTCGCACACGAGGACGAAGCCATCGAGAGCGACGAACGTAATTTCATTCGTAGCGTCATTGAGTTCGGTGACACGATCGTGCGCGAGGTGATGGTGCCGCGCATCGATATGGTCGATGTCTCTTCGAAGTCGAGCGTTCGTTCGGCCCTGGAGACCGCCATCGAGACCGGTCGTTCGCGCCTGCCCGTGTTGGGCGAGAGCGTGGACGACGTGGTCGGCATCGTCAATCTCCGTCACCTGGCGGGACTAGTGGCCGACGGCAAGGGTGAGGAGGTGGTCGAGGATCACATGGGCGAAGCCTCCTTCGTGCCCGAGACCAAGCGTGTCGCCTCGCTCCTGACACAGATCCGTCAAGGCACGAGCCACCTCTTCGTCGTGGTTGATGAATACGGTGGCACCGCTGGTGTGGTCACCCTCGAGGACATCCTCGAAGAGCTGGTCGGAGAGATCACCGATGAATCCGACCTCCCCCAGGACGACGACGTCGAGATGGTCGACGGCGCTGGTCTGGTGGTGAGCGGTCGTCTCAACATCGACGACGTGAACAACGAATACGAACTGGACCTGCCCAAGGACGGTTGGGACACCGTGGGCGGGCTCGTACTCGACCTGGCGGGCGGCGTACCCTCCCAAGGCGACGTGTTCGAGGTCGACAACTACGTCATGACCGTTGTTCGCATGGATGGACGTCGTATCGAAGAAGTGCTGATCGAGAAGTTAGGTGAACAATGACCCGCTCCGGATTCTGTGCCATCATCGGCCGACCCAACGTGGGTAAATCCACGCTGGTGAACCAAGTGGTGGGCACCAAGGTGACGATCACCTCGGCCAGCCCGAATACCACGCGCAACGCCATCCGCGGCATCCTCACCGAGGATGGCGTGCAGGTGGTCTTCGTCGACACTCCCGGGATTCACCGTCCCAAGACCGGACTCGGTAATCGACTCAACGAGACCGCGCGCGCTTCGGTCGATGGCGTCGACGTGATCATGGCCGTCATCGAAGCAGGTAAGGCGATTGGACCGGGCGACCGCAACGTGATCACCACGATGCTGGACAAGTGTCGCCACCCCGACGGCCCCCAGGGCGTGGTCATCGTCAACAAGATGGATAAGACCGGTCGTGACGCTATTGCGGCGCAGCTGATGGCCGCGCACGAGGCCCTCACGCTCATCGCCGAGGAGAAGGGCATGGCCGAAGCCGCCACGCGCGTGGAGTACTTCCCCGTGTCGGCCAAGACCGGTGCGGGCACGGAGGACCTCATCGCCTTCGTCCAGGCCCAGATGCCCGAGGGCGAGTACCTCTTCCCCGAGGATGAAGTCTCCGACGTGCCCGAAGCCATGTGGGTCGCCGAATTAGTGCGCGAGCAACTCGTGCGCAAGACCAAGCAAGAACTTCCTCACTCGATTCACTGTCGAGTGGTGGAATTCGAATGGCCGCATATCCTCGTTGAGATCCTCGTCGAGCGCGAGAGTCAAAAGGGCATGGTCATTGGTAAGGGTGGACAACTCTTGAAAGACGTGGGCATCGCCGCTCGTCGACAGTTGCCCGAGGGTTGTTTCCTCGAACTCAAGGTCTCGGTCGAACCGGGCTGGCAGAAGCGCGACGACGTGATGGACCGTTTCGGGCTCTAGCTCTGTACCGCGATGTCCGACGCGACATCGTGCGCGGAGGGCATAAGGATCGCGGGCGGGTCCAGAGCGGCGCCGTGCGCTGATCGCAGTGCGACGAGCGTTGCGACGCCGAAGACGAGAATCGCCGCGACGCCCATGACGTCGTCGGGTAGTCCGACGTACTTGAGGCCGCTCAGCAGGGCCACTGCACCGAGGTAGGGGCGCAATGTCGTGGTGAAGGAACGTGCTGAGAGGAACGATCCCAGTATCACCGCCGGCACGGACCCTACGATGATCGACGCGGTAAGCCCCAACTGCACGTGGCCGAACAGTAAGGTTCCGAGAGTCGCGGCGCCGGTGAGGGGGAGTGACTGGGCGAGGTCGGTGCCCACCAGCTGATCGGTGCGCATGTGGGGGTAGATGAGCAGCAGCATGACGATGATGAGCGAGCCCGCGCCCACCGAGGTGAGGCCCACCATGAAGCCGCCGAAGACGCCCACGCCGATGATGAGCGGGCGGTTGATTCGCAGGGGGCCGTTCGCCACCTGGCGGGTGGGAAAGAAGGCGCGCGCGATCATCGCCGCCGCTCCCACCAGGAGTGCGACACCCAGGATGAGTTGCAAACGGTGCTCGGCCGACTTCGTCGAACCGAGCAGGTGCATCACGTAGGTGCCCAGTATGGCCGCGGGGGCTGACCCGTAACAGAGGTAGCGCACCAGTCGCGGTTGAATCGTCTTCTTGTGCCAGTGCACCGCCACGCCCAGCGGCTTCATGAAGAGTGCGGCGATGAGGTCCGAGGAGATCGCGGCCGAGGGTGCGACACCGAAGAGAAGCACCAACATGGGGGTCATGAGGGCACCACCACCCATGCCGGTGAGGCCGACGAGGAAGCCGATGACGACGCTACCCAGGACCAGGGCGAAGTTCAGGTGCACGCGCGATTCCTACCTAATTGGGAAGAGCTGTCAACCCTTCACTGTATTTTCTACTTAAATACTAGCAGAAGTAGGTTATTACTCGTCAGCGGGTGTGTGCTCGCGCAATTCGTGCAGGAAGGTCGTGACTTCTACCTGATCCCTCGTTCGTTTCATGGGGGGAAGTTTCTTGAAGAGGAGCGACTTGTAGCGAGCCTCGGCCAAGCGAATGTCGAGGACGGCCACGACGCCGCGGTCGCTACGGTTTCGAATGAGGCGACCTACTCCCTGGGCGAGGAGCATCGTCGCGCGCGGTAAGTCGACCTCGAAGAAGGGGTTGGTGGAGCGCTCTTGGCGCGCCTTCAAAAGTGGATCATTGGGCACGCTGAAAGGCAAGCGGTCGATAGTCACCAGCGAGAGTGAGTGACCGGGGACATCGATACCCTGCCAGAAGCTCGTGACGGCGAACAGGCTGGCCTCGGCGGAGTCGCGAAAGAGCTCGATGATGCGCTGGCGCGACAGAGTTCCTTGTACCAATACGGTCGTGTCGATCCGTTCCTCCACCGCCTCGGCGACGCGATTCATCACTGCTCGATTGGTGAAGAGTGCGAGCGTGCGCCCCCCGGCCGCCGTGATGAGAGTAACGAGTTCGTCGATGATGGCCTGTTCGGCACCACCTTCGTTGCGCCCGGGAAAGCCCGCGGGTACGTAGAGCAGTGAGTTGTGCGCGTAGTCGAAGGGACTCGCGAAGGTCTCGATGCGCACGTCGTCGAGACCCAATTGTGACGGCAGGCTGTCGGGGATGGTGGCACTCGTGAGGACCGCGGTGACGTTGCCCCAGAGTTCGTCGTGCAGACGCGGACCCACGTCGACCAGGCTGATCTCCAAGTCGATCTCTTTGTCGCGCCGCGCCAAATACAAGATCTCGCCCTTGGCCGGGTGCGCCACGCGTGCGAGGTCATTGCTCAAGTGCACGCCGGGACCGAGCGTGCGGATCTTGCGGGCCTCGTCCTCTGATCCGGAGGTCTGCACCGAGCGGATGGCTTCGATGAGTCGCGCCACGAGGGCGCTCGCCGTGTCCACCTCGCGCTGGGCGTCGGGACCGAGGCCGGTGTGCTCCTGGGCGTCGTACTGAATCTCCAAGATGGTGGCGAGTCGGTCCGCGCTGGCGCTCAGGTCGGCGGCGGCCTCGACGAACTGGGGACCCACGAGGGGCTTAGCGACCGAAGCGAAAGCGCGCAGGCGCGCCGCGTTGAGCGACGTGCCCAGAAGTGACGCGAAGATATCGAGCACTTCGTGAGCCTCGTCAAAGACGACGTAGTCGTGCGCGGGCAACAGCATGGAACCCGACGCCAGGTGTGCGGCGTAGAGGTGGGTATTGACAATGACGATAGTGCTCTCGGCGGCGCGATCCTTGGCGAGTTCGTGGAAGCAGTTGTGACCCTGGGGACACTGGGCACGACCCAGGCATTCCTGGGGCGTCACCGAGAGTCCGCGCCAGGCGCGCGGGTCGATCTCGAAGCTCAGTTCGTCACGGTCGCCGGTCGTGGTCTCGTCGGCCCAGCGAAGAACCCGCCTCATCTGGTCGGCCACCCCCTTGGGCACGCTGGTGCCATCGTCGAAACTCAGTTGCGCGCCGCCCCCGGTCGACTGAGCGCGGTTGCGGCACAGGTAGTTGTTCTTCCCTTTCAATACCGCGACTTTGGTGCGCGCCGCCACGGCGGACACGGTGGGTGCGTCCTTGGAAGCCAATTGATCCTGGAGATTCTTGGTCGCCGTGGCGATCACTACCCGGTTCGCGCTCATGGCGGCGGGTACCAGGTAGGCCAGTGACTTACCCACGCCGGTGCCGGCTTCGATGATGGCGTGCTCTTGACGAGAGAAGGCCCTGGCGACGGCGGCTACCATCTGGCGCTGGCCCGCGCGGCTCTCGCCCCCGCCGGGTAGGTGCGCGGTGATGCGATCGAGCAGGGTGAGCGCGCGGTCGACATCGATGTCGACGAGGTCCTGGGAGAGCTGAACCCCGGACTCACTTTCCGCCTCAAAATAGGGCGACTCGTCATCGGGGTCAAAGGATTTCACATGAGAACGTTAATTGGCCCCAGGCTGACGTAGTTAAAGCTTGGTTAAGGCGACGCCGACTTCCTATATTGACGAACTAAGTTCGTTGCGTGCCAGACCCTCGTCCCACGCCGATTCCCGCGAATCTGGACATGAAATCCGTCCCCCACCACGTCGGCGTGGTGATGGACGGCAATGGACGTTGGGCCACGCGTCGCGGATTGCCGCGGACCGAGGGTCACGGGGCTGGTGAGAAAGCCCTGGTCGATACCGCCTACGGCGCACTCGCACTCGGGGTCAAGGCCTTGACGGTGTACGCATTCTCCACCGAGAATTGGCGACGGCCGATCGATGAGGTGCGCTACCTCATGAATTTCAATCGCGGACTGCTCGAGCGTCGTCAACACGAGTTGCACGCCGAGGGGGTGCGCATCACCTTCTCAGGGCGTCGCGACTGGCGAGTACCGCGCGGCGTGCTCTCACGTATGGACGAGGCCGCTGAACTGACCAAGAACAACAAGGTCATGACGCTCAACATTGCCTTTAACTACGGGGGCCGGGCCGAGATTGTCGATGCGGTCAAACGTTTGATCGATGAGGGTGTTTCCGCCAAGAAGGTGGACGAGAAGGCAATTCGCGCACACCTCTACCACCCCGAGTTACCTGATCCTGACCTGGTGGTGCGAACCTCGGGAGAGTTCCGTACGTCGAACTTCCTGCTCTGGGAAATGGCCTACTCCGAACTCGTCTTCACCGACGTGCTGTGGCCGGACTTTCGTCGCGAGGATCTCTACGCCGCCATCAGTGAATACCAATTGCGCGAGCGCCGCTTCGGGGGGGTGGATTCGTGAGGTTCACCCAGGCGATGTCCGTCGTCTTTGTGGCCATCTACGTCTTCTTGTGGGTGCTGGCCCTCAATGGTGCGTCGAGCATGATTCCCCTGCTCGTCGTGCCGCTGGTGCTGGCAATATTGGTGGCCTTTGGGGTGTGGCTCAATCGCTTCATGGGAATTACGCCACGTCAACAACATTTCGAGCCCCGATCCGAGGAGCCGTCGACATCCTTACCCGTGGTCGCGAGTGCGCCCAACGTACCGAGCGAAGTACCCGTCGAGAACGGTGACGAGGGTGCGACGCCACCGGCTCAGTGAGTTCCACACCGAAGGAGCTCACCGACGAAGCGGTGGTGCTGCGGACCTTTAAGTCTGGTGAGTCCGACCGGGTCGTCGTGCTCTGGACACGTCATCACGGCAAGTTGCGCGCCCTCGCCAAGGGAGTGAGAAAGACCTCGAGCCGTATGGGCGGATCCCTCGAGCCCATGAGTCACGTCCGGGTCGAACTCGTGAAGGGGCGCGGTGATCTCTACATCACCAAGAGCGTCGCGCACTTAGAGCGCCTGATGAATGTGCGCAGTGACTACGCGCGTATCGCGGCGGGTCTGGCCGTCGTCGAAGTCGTTGACGCGATTCCCACTGACGAGGCCGCCGATGAGGGCATCTTTGAGATGCTGGTGCGCGTGCTACTCACGCTGGACAATACGGACTTCTATCCAGATCTGATCGCGGCGTCGTTCTTCTTCAAACTCTTGGCGTACGACGGATCGCAGCCGGTGGTGCAGTACTGCGTGAACTGCCAATCGCCCGGTCCTCTGGTGGCCTTCAACGCCGAGGTCGGGGGCGCGCTCTGCATCGATTGCCGCTCGGGCAGCGCCCTCAGTTCACAGGCCCTTCTGCTCATCCGACGCATCCTGGGTGGCGACTTGGCGGGTGTGCTGCGCGAGGAGAACGCGCCGGGTTCGGGCGAGGTAATGACGCTCGCGCACGACGCCATTGAGGCTCATTTCGGCAAACGACTCAGAGTGTCGCGTTCGACGGTTCCCCTCGCTCCCCATCTGGAGCCGCCGCGTCCCTAGCGCCGCGCGGGGCACTCGAGGGAGCTGGGTGGGTCCCCAGGTGCGAGACTGGTTCATGAGACGAATGATTCCCCATTTCTTGCTGGCCGCCATGAGCGTATTGGCGCTCCTGGCTCTGGTGGCCAGTGTGTATTCCGCACAGAGGATCTCCTCCTTCGCCACTCCGGCGCCCGGGCAATCAGCGGTGGTCGCGGCCTTTCGTGCGGTGCTCACTCGCTCACTCAATGCGCCGAGCTTCACGGTCGACAGCGTGCTCAATTACCAATCGCCCAACCGCACGGCGACGATTGCGAGCGGCACCGTCTCAGTGCAGTCGCCGGAGAAGGTGATTGGTCAGCGGGTCTACCTCTACCTGGGTACGAATGCCCAGGGCGTGGCCCAGTGGGGCAGTGGTCCCCTCACACCTCAGGTGGATCAGTACTACGGGCCCGCGCGCGCCACTCAGGAGTTCACGATGCTCCTGGGTGACAACAGCGTGGTGCGTAGCGCTAACAATTTTGTCGTCAAACAGGTAGTGCCCGCCGACTTCATTTCCTCGGGCAATCCCGGTCAACTCCGGATCACTTACACAGTTTTCGTGGTGAACAACTACGTGACGGGCGTCGCGGCGCTCCTCGAGGGCTGGGTCACGATTCCCACCCAGAATCAGGCGGGTCACCTGACCTGGTCCCGAGTGAACGGGTACCAGTCGCCAGAGAGCACCTACAGCAACTACGGTCGGGTGGCTCCCATCACTGCGCCACCGGTCGCCCAAACGTCGCCTCTGAAGACCTGCGCCAACGGAACGTACGAAGTGGTTCAACAGGGCCACCTCGTGTGCTCGATCTACGGTTAGACGACCCGTTCACGTCACTCGAGTGTTGTGGCTCTGGCGAGGGACGGTGTCGATCACACTCTGTCGCGACGCTCGTCTCGTCTCGTCGTTCGTGTGGCCAAGTACGTTTGCGTCTCTTCTGTCCGGGCCAAAGTGGTCACGTCGCTCTGGGAGGACTTGGAAGCGACCATGGCCAACTCGGAGGTCACAGCAGTCTTCGTCTTCAGTGTCGGCGCACCGATGGTTCACGCGAACAGTATGTGTTTGGCGATGCCAGAGGGGGACTCAATGGCGAGGACGCACCGTGGCGACGCGGCGCCGCGGCTCTGACTAGTGGCACCATCACTGATTTGGGGTGGAGGCCCTCCATGCGCCCCCCAGAAGGGTTCTGCACCCCTTCTCGCGAGTGAGTGACGCTGGCCCGCTAGAACGTAGGGGTGGTTTCGCCCGTGATCTTCTGGTTTCGACGCGACCTTCGTCTCAGTGACAATCGTGCGCTGGTGGAAGCGGCGCGGCGAGGCGACGGTGACGTCGTGGCGGTTTTCGTCATCGACCCCCAACTCGCGGCGTCGGTGGGACCCGCTCGAGGGGCCTACTTGAGCGAGACGTTGCGCGCACTGGACGCATCGCTCGAGGGACAACTGGTCCTGCGTCGCGGTGAACCCAGCGCCGAATTGGCGCAAGTTGCTCGTGCGACTGGGGCTCGACAGGTGATCGCGACGGAGGATTTCGCACCCGCGGGTCGCTCGCGTGACGCGCGGGTGCGAAGTGCGCTCGCGAGCGCGGGCATCACCACGACATTCTTCGACTCGGCCTACGTGGTGCGACCGGGGACGGTACGCACGAAGACGGGGACTCCCTGCAAGGTCTTCACGTCCTTTCGACGCGGCTGGGAGAACGAAGAGTTCACCGAGCCGCTGGGTCGCGTAGCGGGAGTGAACTGGGTGAGAACTCAGAGTGTGGACGTGAGTGAACTCAGCGACGTCGTCGCGCGCCGTCGCCCGGAGTACTTTGGCGCGCTACCCGACGACGTGCCGCACTTCGATTCGCGCGTCGGCGAGACGGGAGCTGGGGCGATACTCCAGGATTTCGTGACCCGTGTCGGGAGTTACGACGAGACTCGCAATCTGCCGGGGGTGACGGGTACTTCACGCTTGAGCGCCCACTTGCGCTTCGGCACGCTGCACCCGCGTCAGGTCCTCGCCGCGACGAATGGCTCGACCCATGGTGCAGAAGTCTTTCGCGCCGAGATTTGCTGGCGCGAGTTCTACGCCGACGTGTTATTGCACCATCCCGACTCCACCTGGCGTGAACTTCAACCCGCGATGGCGCACCTGCGCGTCGACCGCGACGACGCGGCCATCGAGCGCTTCCAGCGTTGGGCGCGCGGCGAAACGGGCTACCCCCTGGTGGACGCCGGCATGCGTCAACTACTGGCGGAAGGCTGGATGCACAATCGTGTGCGCATGGTGTGCGCGTCGTTCCTCGTGAAGCACCTGCACCTCGACTGGCGTTGGGGTGCTCAGTGGTTCATGTGGCGTCTCATCGATGGTGACGTCGCGAGTAACCAACACGGGTGGCAGTGGAGCGCGGGGACGGGGACCGACGCGTCGCCCTTCCATCGGATTTTCAATCCGACCCTGCAGGCGGAGCGATTCGATCCTGAAGGTCGCTACGTGCGCCAGTACGTGACCGAGTTGGCCACCGTAGCGGCGCCACAATGCCTGCAACCAGGCGCCGGCGACGGGCTCTTCGCCCCGACGGGGTATGTTGCTCCCATGATTGATGCCGCGACCGAACGCGATGACGCTCTCGTGCGGTTTCGTGAGGCCCGCGAGTTCGCGCGTACGACGTCGCGCGAGGATGGTGGATCGTGAGACCCTTCGGCGTGTACGTTCACGTGCCATTTTGCGCGCATCGCTGTGACTACTGCGCGTTCGCGACGTACGACGACCGTGACGAATTACGCGACGACTACGTGGCCGCGGTCCTCCAGGAGATTGCCTGGGAGGTCGAGGCCGGGTTGGAACCAGCGACCTCGGTGTTCTTCGGCGGGGGTACACCCTCACGACTAGCCCCCGAGCAACTGGTGTCCATCCTGGCCACCATCCCGCGTACGAGCGACGCGGAGGTGACCGTCGAGTGCAACCCCGAGGACGCGAACCTGGAGCGACTGCTCACCTACAAGGCCGGGGGAGTCAATCGGATGAGCTACGGGGTGCAGTCCACCCAACCCGCAGTCCTCGCGGACTTGGGTCGACGTCACGGCACCATGGCTCACGAGGAGGTCGCGCGCGTGACGCACCAGGCGGGCTTCGCCACCTGGAACATGGACCTCATCGTGGGTTCGCGCGCCGAGTCCTTGGACGACGTGCGCGCGACACTGCGCGACTTGCTCACTCTCGAATTCCCCCCGCCGCACATCAGTTGTTACGCCCTGACCCCCGAACCCGCGACACCGCTCGGCCAGGACCCTCGGCGTCACCCCGACGAGGACGAGACCGCCGACGCCTACGACTTGGTGGGCGAGACCCTGGAGTCGCACGGTTATGAGTGGGAGGAGATCTCGAACTGGGCGCGCCCGGGTCACGAGTGTCGTCACAACCACGTGTACTGGGACCATGACGACTACGTGGGCTTCGGTTCGGCGGCGCATTCGCACCGCTCCGGGCGGCGCTACTGGAACGTGCGCACCCCGGATCGCTACATCGCCATGGTGCGAAGTGGCGAACGTCCCTTCGGCGGTGAGGAAGTGCTCGACGAAGCCACGCAGGCCTTCGAGCGCGACTCGCTCGCTCTACGCACGCGCCGTGGGGTACCCGTCGAAGCCTTTGCGTCCCTGGACGAGATCCGTCATTTGGTGAACGTGCGCGACAATCAGGTCACGCTGACGCCCAAGGCACGCCTCGTGGCCAACCAGGTGATCATCCGGCTCAGATCGTCGACGTGATCAACTCGTAGAACCGGCAAAACTCCGGCGTCCGATAGCCTTGGCGGATGGAATCTGCCTTCGAAACCGACCCCGAACTCCTGGAGAAGGTCATCAACCTGGCCAAGCGCCGTGGCTTCATCTTCCAGTCAGCCGAGATCTACGGAGGTTTCCGCTCCACGTACGACTACGGCCCCCTCGGCGTCAACATGCTGCGCAACGTCAAGGCGGCGTGGTGGCGTGAGATGGTCCAGATGCGTCTTGACGTGGTGGGTATCGACGCGGCTATTCTCGGACCGCCCGCGGTATGGGCGGCTTCTGGTCACCTGGAGACCTTCACCGACCCCCTGGTCGATTGTCGTAAGTGCAAGGAGCGTTGGCGTGAGGACAAGATCGACGGCGTCTGCCCGAAGTGTGGTTCGACCGAGTTCACTGAGGCGCGCGCCTTCAACTTGATGTTCAAGACCCAGGCGGGTCCCGTCGAGGGTGAGGGCGCCACCGCGTACTTGCGCCCCGAGACGGCTCAGGGCATGTTCACCAACTTCAACAACGTGATCTCCACGATTAGAAAGAAGCCACCCTTCGGCATCGCCCAGATCGGCAAGTCCTTCCGCAACGAGATCACACCTCAGAACTTCGTGTTCCGTACTCGTGAGTTCGAACAGATGGAGATGGAGTTCTTCGTGCCCCCCGCGGAGGCGGAGCAGTGGTATCGCTACTGGATCGACCAGCGCTTCAACTGGTACTTGAACCTAGGCATTCCCTCGGACATGTTGCGACTACACGAGCACGCGAAGGAAGATCTCTCGCACTACTCTCGCGGCACCACGGACGTTGAGTTCGCGTACCCCTGGGGCTGGGACGAACTCGAGGGTATTGCTAATCGCGGTGACTACGACCTCACTCAGCACTCCAATGCCTCGGGTACCAAGCTCGAGTACTTCGATCAGGCGGCCAACGAGCGCTACACCCCCTACGTCATCGAGCCCGCCGCCGGCGCGACGCGCGCGATGATGGCCTTCTTGCTCGCGGCCTACCACGAGGACGAGGTCGAGGGCGAGACGCGCACCGTGTTGCGCCTGGATTGGCGTCTCGCGCCCTACCAGATCGCGGTTCTGCCCTTGTCGAAGAAGCCCGAATTAGAGGGAGTGTCCCGCGAGGTCCTGAGTATTCTGCAGCCGTATTTCGCGTGCGATTACGACGTCACGCAGTCAATTGGTCGTCGCTATCGTCGTCAAGACGAAGTCGGTACGCCCTATTGCATCACGGTCGACTTCGACTCGCTCGAGGATCGCGCCGTGACGGTGCGCGACCGCGACACGACCGAGCAGGTGCGCGTGCCAATTGGCGACTTGCTCGCCAACATGCGCGCGCGAACGAATCAGCACTAGCGCGGCCATTGGTCCGTCGTTCGACACCGCCTTAATGGGCTCTGGCGCCTCGTGATACGGCGACGCTACGGCGAGTGAAGGGTGACGATAGAAGATTCGCTGCTTCCAACCGCGCCGCGTACCACGAGAAGAAGCCCGAGCAACGAAGCCTCTCTACTTCATCGCTCGGGCTTCTTCTCGTGGGTCAACCACTGGTGAGAACCAGGGGCAGTACCGCTTCATTTACAACTGTGCGCGCACCGCACCTGCGGGGAAGGCCGCAGTGTGGACATTGAAGTAGTACGAGGCCGGGTGAGCGACGATCTCCTTGGCCACGGCAGGTGCAACTTTGACGCACGTCGACGCCATCGTCATCGGGTTGAATTTCGCGATGTTGAACGTCACTACGACGAAGCCGTCCACGCCCTTGGCGCCCCGGTGGATGTGCGCCATGGTGATGTTCTTCAGACCGCTAGTGGCGATTGAGTAGCACACTTCGTCAGTTTTGGTGTTGATCGAAATCGTTCCCTTGGCGAGAGCGTTCGTCTTGATGCCCATGCCACCGGTGACGCCCTTGCCCGTGGCGTCCACCTTGAAGGTAGTGGTGGTCGATTTCGGCGCAGCCTGAGCAACGACGGGTATCACGACGGCAACCGCGGAAACTAGTGAAGCGGCCATAAGAGCGTTTCGAATTTTCATACTCTTCCTTTTCTTAGATTGTGGGTGGCGACTTTGCCGTGCTACATCGTAAGGAGAGGAGAAAGCCTCTTCAGCGGAATTTCACTATCTTTTTGTTGCAATTGAGTGACTATGAAGGAGAACACTCCATCGCTAGAATCGTCGCGTCGATTCAGCGCGCAAGAACCGAGCGTGGCTCGTGACGCCAAGCGTACGCCGGGATGATCGTCGCTAGGCCGAATGTTGCGCCCACCGCACAGGTACCATTCCAGCCGTAGTGGGCGTAGGCGTAGCCCGCGAGTAGCGACCCCACCGACGCCCCCGTGAAGAAGCACACCATGTAGATGCTGTTGATGGTGCTGCGTTGGCTGGGCGCCAGGGCGTAGATGATCGACTGATTGGAAACGTGGATGCCCTGGGCGCCGGCGTCCAAGACAATGGTGCCAACGATGATGAACCACACGCTGTCGTGACCGAAGTAGAGCACTACGAAGCCCGTGGCGATGAGGAAGGCGGCGGACTGGGTGGCGAGAGTGCTGCGGCCCTGGTCGGCCAGTCGCCCCGTGATGTTCGCGGTGACAATGCCCGCCATGCCGAAGAGACCGAAGAGGCCAATCACGCCGCTGGAGTAGTGAAACGGTGCACTGGAGAGGTGAAAGGCCAGCGTGGACCACAAGACGCTGAAGGCACCGAACGCGGTCGCCCCGAACCAGCCGCGACGTCGAAGCTCGCGGGAATTGCGCAGCATCGTGACGCCGCCGGTCATCAGGTGGCGGTACTCGAAGCGGTCACGTGCGCGCTCCTGGGGGAGCACGAAGTAGAGCACCACCGCGGTCACGACGAGGAGTCCCGCCGAGACGAGATAGACCCCGCGCCAGCCGATGGCCTCGGAGATCACGCCCGACAGGGTGCGTGACAACAGCACGCCGCCCAGGAGGCCGGTCATGAGCTTGCCGACCACTCGACCGCGCTGCGCATCCGGCGCCAAGTCGGCCCCGAAGGGGATGATGATCTGACCGGCCACCGATGAGAGTCCGATGACGACGGTGAGAACGGCGAAGACGGCGAATGAGTGCACGAAACTCGCGACCGCCATGGCGAGTGCCGCGACCAGGAAGATGATGATGATGAGATTCCGACGAACGAAGAGGTCGCCGAGGGGCAAGATGAAGAACAGTCCAATGACGTAGCCCACTTGGATGAGCGTGATGAGCAGTGACGTCGAGGCGGTGGAGACGTGAAAGGCGCTGCGTACTTCGTGCAGGAGGGGCTGCAGGTAGTAGAGATTCGCGACGATGATGCCGATGGCGCTCGCCATGACGATGACAAGTGACGAATTGAGACGTTCTTCGCTGGTGCTCATGAAAGTAGGCGCGACTTAGGCCACTTTCTTGTACTTGGCCGTGGCGAGGGGGCCCAGAATAGCGATGAGGCCGACTGACCACAGGATCGCTACCCAAATGGAGTTCCCGGGACTTGGGACCAGCGGGTTGGCGCCGTCCATGAGGTAACGCACCGCCTTGGTGACCTCACTCACCGGCTGGTACGTGGCGAAGGGCTGGAGCCAACCAGGCATCGACGACACTTGGACGAAGATGCCCGACGCGAAGGTCAGGGGGAAAATAAGCGGGAACGTCATGGCCTGGGCAGCTTCGGAGTTCGGCGCGGCGAGTCCGACGTAGGCGAATCCCCACGAGAGGCAGTAGGCGAACAGCAGCGTGATGAGGCAGGCGAAGATGTAGTTGAGAAAGCCACCGTGGGGACGAAAGCCCACCGCGAAACCTACCAGGGTGATAATGATGAGCACCATGATGTTACGTCCGAGGTCCGAGACCGTGCGTCCCGCCAATACCGCCATACGCGCCATGGGCAGGGCGCGGAATCGCTCGATGAGTCCGCGCTGTAGGTCCTCGGCGAGCCCGATTGCGGTGCCGACGGCCCCGAAGATCGTCGTTTGGACAATGATGCCGGGAATCAAATAGTTCACGTAGCCGCCTGGAGCGTTGACGGTAATGGCGCCGGCGCCGAAGATGTAACGAAACAACAGCACGAACATGATGGGTTGCAGGACCGAGAAGACCAGCGCGGTCGGGATACGAATGATCGCCAACATGTTGCGACGCGCGATGGTCAGCACGTCGCTAATGGCCCAGCGCAGGCTGCTCTTGGACGCGTGGTTGGTTTCGGTGGCGATACTCATGAGGAATGACCCTTTCGCTTGGAGGTCGGCGCAACTTCGCTGGGCGTCTCCTCGTCCTCGGTCTTGTGGCCAGTCAGGTTGAGGAAGACGTCGTCGAGACTCGGTTCACGCAAGGTCAGACCCGCGAGGGTGATGGCGGCGGCGTCGAGACGACGAAGCGCGTCAGCGGCGGCGGCGGGCCCACCCTCTACGGTGAGTTCAACCACGGTGCCCTCGACGTTGGCGGGCTTGGTGGACACGTTACGGATGAGTTCGACGCCGCGCGTGGCGTCACTGGTGCTGTGAAAGGTGAGTGAGAGCACCGTTGCGCCGAGCCGGGTCTTGAGCTCCTGACTGGTCCCTTCGGCAATGATGGACCCCTTGTCGAGGACGACGAGCTGTTTGCAGAGTCGGTCGGCCTCCTCCAAGTACTGCGTGGTGAGCAGCACCGTAGTGCCCCCCTCGACGAGGTTCTCGATGATCGTCCAGAGATCCTGACGACTCTGAGGGTCGAGACCCGTGGTCGGTTCGTCGAGGAAAAGGATCGGGGGATTCGCCACCAGGGCGGCGCCGAGGTCGAGGCGTCGACGCATGCCACCCGAATAAGTCTTGACATTACGGTTGGCGGCGTCGGCGAGACCGAACTCATCAAGTAACTCTTTTGCGCGCTGCATGACGTAGGACTTTTCGAGGTGATTGAGCGATCCGATCATGCGTAAGTTTTCAAAACCAGTGAGGTTCTCGTCGACCGTGGCGTACTGACCGGCGAGTCCGATGCGCCGGCGCACTTCGTCGGGGTGCTTGACGACGTCGAATCCCTCGACGGTGGCGTTGCCCGAAGTGGGGGAAAGAATCGTCGAGAGGATGCGGACCATGGTGGTCTTGCCTGATCCATTGGGACCGAGCAGTCCGAAGACCTCCCCGCGCGGTACGTGCAGACTGACCCCCTTGAGGGCCTGGACGTCACCATCGTTGAACGTGCGGACAATATTGTTTGCTTCGACGGCGAAATCGGACACGGTGCGAAGTCTAGGGTCCGGGTCGATTTGTGGACCGTCAATAATTGACTCCGCACCCTGTACGTTCTTACTATGGCTATTTCCGAGGCAGAGATCGCACAAGTGCGCTCCGCCACGGACATCGTGGCCCTCATCACCGAATACGTGGCACTCAAGAAGTCGGGTCGACGATGGCAGGGTCTCTGCCCCTTTCACGCCGAGAAGTCGCCGTCGTTCTCGGTTAATGCCGAAGAAGGGCGGTACTACTGCTTTGGGTGCCGAGTCTCGGGAGACCAGATCACCTTCGTTCGCGAGATGCAACACCTGGATTTCGTCGAAGCGGTCCGCATCCTGGCCGACCGCGCTGGTATTCAATTGCACGAGGACGACTCGTCGGGTCCGGCGCGCAAGGAGCGTCAGGAGTTTCTCGCCGCCATGGATGGGGCCGTCACCTGGTACCACGACCGGCTACTCAACTCGCCCGACGCGCGTCCGGCCCGTGACTACCTGCGTAGTCGGGGCATCTCGGGTGCCGTAGCGCGCCAGTTCCAACTGGGGTGGGCCCCCGACGAGTGGGACGCCCTCACGGCGTCCCTGAAGTTGTCGGAGAAAGTTCTCGAGGGAACGGGTCTGGGTTTCGTCAACAAGAGAGGACGTCGTCAAGACGCCCTCAGGGCGCGACTGATCTTTCCGATCTTCGACTCCGCGGGCAAAGCAATCGCGGTGGGTGGGCGTATCCTGCCCGGTGCACCTGAGGACACCGACGGGTACCGTCAGGCCAAGTACAAGAATTCTCCCGAGACGCCGATCTACTCCAAGCGTCGTACCCTCTACGGTCTGAACTGGGCCAAGGACGACATCATCAAGTCCGGAGAGATCATCGTGTGCGAGGGGTACACCGACGTCATTGCTTGCTTCCAAGCGGGGTTGCCGCGGGCGGTCGCGACGTGTGGCACGGCGCTCGGCGAGGATCACTTTCGCACCATGCGCAACTTCGCCAAGCGCATCGTGCTGGCCTACGACGCCGACGCCGCGGGCCAGGGTGCCGCCGCGAGCGTGTACCAGTGGGAACGTCAACACGAGGTCGACGTCTTCGTCGCTAAATTGCCGAATGGTTCCGATCCCGCCGAACTCGCGCAGAGGGACCCCAACTCCCTCGTCACGGCGATTGGTGCGGCGGTCCCGTTTTTGCAGTTCCGTTTGGATCGCGTACTTGATGCCGCGAATCTCACGACTCCCGAGGGTCGTGCACGTAACGCCGAAGCCGCTTTGCGGGTGCTCGCGGAGCACCCCAGCGACCTGGTGCGCGATCAGTACTTACTCAAGGTCGCCGATGCCTTGCGACTCGACCTCGCCACGCTGCGCCCACGGGTGAATGAATTGGTCCGTAACCCCCAGGGGTCCAAAACTCTGGTTGAGAGTCGCGTCCTTATGCCGCGCGTCAGTGGCCCCTTGCCGCGACCGGGTCTTGAGGCGTTGCGTCTGACGATACATTTCTCCCACGACGTCCAAGACCGCTTCATCGCCGAGTATTTCGTGAACGACGTCCAGCGCGAGATCTTCCGGGGCCTCTCGACGGGCCAGAGTGTGTCGGAGGTCGTCGATAGCCTGCGGCGCCAGGGTGAAGAGGACGCGGCCGACGTGCTGAGCGAACTGGCCGTGGACGAACTCGACCGCGAGTACACGGTGGACGACGTGACGGCCGTAGTGGCACAGTTACTTCGCGCGGCGGTCGCGGTTCAACTACGAGAGATCGAGCGCGAACTGCGAAGTGGCATCCTCGCTCCCGATGTCGCAATGGCGACGATCACCGACGTCAAGGAACGACTCGCCCTGCTCGAATCCGTACAGGCACACGGTGCCGAGGCAGACCTACGCGCTTGGCTATTGCTCAGGGCCGCTGCGAGTGACTGATCGCCGTCGCACTGTGGGCGGCCTGACGATGCTCAAGCCACTCTCACTCGAAGAGGAGCGTTCTCTCTTGCCCGTCATCACTCGGGGTCGTGAAGCGGCACGGCGACTTGAAGTCGGTGAGATGGATGTCACAACCACGCGCGCTCTGCGACGCGAAAGAGAAGAGGGCCAGCGCGCGGAGTCGACGCTACTGCGTGCGACGTGTGGACTCGTGCGCCTACGAGTGACTGAACGCGGTTATCGCTTCGGTAACGATGAGCTCGAAGCCGCGGGTGTCGAGGGGTTGGTCAATGCGCTGAACCGTTTCGATCCCGAGAAGGGGAACCGCTTCTCAACCTACGCGAACTACTGGATCATGAAACTCGTGAACCAGGCGATCCGCCAACAAGCCGGACTCAGCGAAACGGAGATGGAGCACGTCTTAGCTCTGCAGAAATTGTTGCGTAGCGATCTGGCGAAGAAGTTCTCCACCAAGGAGATCGCCGCCACGTTAGGCGTCTCCTCAGCCAAGGCGCGCGACATCGTGCAGATGAACCATGATCTGATCAATCGTCGATTTGAGACGGGTGACTTTGACCGGGGTATCGAGGCGCGGCCATCGCTGGACGCCAACGAGGCACCGCACTGGGTGATCGAAGAGTTACAACGGCTCTGCGGCGATGACTTCGATGCTTTCTGGCAGTACGCCTTTCGCACGATGTCGATCGAGGAGATTGCCAAGACCAAGGGCATCTCTCGTCAGGCGATGAGCAAGCGCTTGGAGAAATGGCGCAAAGTGGTGCGCGAGAGCGCCGAGGCCAGAAGATTGCAAGAATGGTTCGACCAGCAATAGGTTCGATGAGGCCCTGGGGCGGCGGTGCTAGTGTTGCGTTGCCCTCGGGTGCATTCCCAGATAGCTCAATTGGCAGAGCAAGCGACTGTTAATCGCTAGGTTGCAGGTTCGAGTCCTGCTCTGGGAGCCAAAGAATTTCTGCGGTGTGGGTGCGCGGTGATTGCGGATTTACGCCAATGGAATTTGCTCTCTTTATCGGGGGGCTTGGCTCGTGCGGCCCCGGTCATGAAGTTCTCAACCAGGAAGAGGAGTCATGGCCTTTTGCACCAAGTGCGGCACTCAAGCAACGCCAGGTCAGCGTTTTTGTGTGGTGTGCGGATCCGCCTTGCCGGGGTCGCCCTCGATCCCAGTGACCGCGGAGGGATCGGATGCCGTGGAACAATCGTCACCCGGTAGCACGACGTCCTCCTGGACCCCGGCTCCACCCATGAACGAGCACGACGCGACTCTCTTGTCAGCGTCGCGGGTGCTCGTTGGTTTCGCGAGCGAGCCGCCCGATCAGGCCAGACTCACGATCCTCCTTCGAGTCTTCTTGGCGATTCCAGTGCTGATCTGGAGCATTGTGTTGTCGATCGCAGCGTTATTCGCTGTCGTGATTTCGTGGTTCGCAGCTCTCTTCACGGGGCGGGTGCCCCTGAGCCTGCAAGCGTTCAACACGGCCGTTCTGCGTTACGTCAGCGAAGTGCAGGCCTACACTTCGGTCCTGGTGAAGCGCTGGCCGGGGTTCGCACTCGAACCCGCCGGCGCGGTGCAGGTATCGCTGCAAATTGATCAGTGCACCCTGAATCGGGGAGCAGTGCTTCTCCGATATTTCTTGGCGCTTCCCGCCGGCGCCGTTTTCTTCGTCGTGAGTTTCGCGTCGTACGCGCTCAGCGTCGTCGTGTGGATCAGCGCGTTGATACTGGGTCGTCCCGCCAAGGCGCTCTATCAGGCTCGTCTGCTCTGTCTACGTTATGAAGTTCGCTACGTGGCCTACATGTTCATGCTGACACCCACGCAACCCTTCGCGGGGTTATTCGGTGACCGAGTAGCCCCCGGACTGGAGTCACTGCAAGGTCCGCCCCCGGGGCTTTCGACGAGGATTCACGCCTCGAGCGCGGCTCGCCTCTTTCTGATCGCGTCACTACTGGTGGGAGCCTACGGTGGAGTTCTCTATGCCCAGCGAGTCGGGAATCTGCAGAATCTCATTAATAGTTCTGTCGTGGTGCCGTTGGTGAACTCGACCGAGACCAATGTGGTGGCCCAGTTGAACACCTACGTCACTAGTCTGAGCGCGTGTGCGGTGAATTCCAGTGCCGTGTGCGGCACCAACGCGGCCGTGGTCGCACGCGACGCCATTGCCACCCAGCTCTACAACCTCAATGCGGACGCTACTTTCGTCATCACGGGCAAGAACGAGTATCTCGCGTACGTGGGAGGACTGCAAAAGATCAACACGGATTTCTCACGCATCGCGGCGGACCTGACGTGGGCCCAGCAGCAAAATGACATCGTCACTAGTCTGCGGCCCGACATCCTCGCCTTTGACGCGCAGTACCAGAAGTTGAGGGCTGCGATCTAGGACAGGAGGTGACCCTGCGACGAGCGCGAATTGAGTCCTCAAATAGAGAAATCGTCGCCGGACCAGATGCCCGAGTGTGATGGTCGAATCTCGTGGGAACGACCGTGAGACCCGACGCGCGCTTCGAGTTCGTGGAGTCGCTCGAAGAGCGATTCGAGACTGAGTCCCACCGGGTCCGAAGCGAGTTCCCCCTCGGAGAACGGGGAGTCGGTGCTCGTGGCGGAGGTTCGCGTGCGCGAGATGACGCGTCCGGGGATGCCGACGACGACAGAATTGTGGGGAACCGGATGCAGCACGACGGCGTTGGCCCCTACTCGGCTGTCGTCGCCGATGGTAATGGCGCCGAGGATCTTGGCGCCGGCACCGATGACAACTCGGTTGCCAATGGTTGGATGACGCTTCTCGTGCGCCAGACTGGTGCCACCCAGGGTCACCCCCTGATATATGGTCACGTCGTCACCCACCACCGCGGTCTCACCAATCACCACGCCCTGGGCGTGGTCGATGAAGACTCGTTGTCCTAACTGGGCAGCCGGGTGGATGTCGACTCCAGTAAGCGAGCGAGACGCCGAGGAGAGCCAACGGGCGAAGAATTTGAGATCCATTCCCCAGAGCCGGTGCGCGACACGATGGGCCCACAGGGCATGCAGTCCCGGGTAGATGAGTGCTGTTTCCAGTACCCCGCGCGCGGCTGGATCACGTGAGCGCACGGCCGCCAGGTCGCTACGTAGTGTTGCGAGCACTAGTCGGTGAGACCCTCGAAGAGCGGCGTGGAGAGATATCGTTCGCCGAAGGAGGGGATGATGACCACAATCTGCTTGCCAGCGTTCTCGGGGCGGCGCGCCACTTGCAGAGCCGCGAAGAGCGCGGCGCCCGAAGAGATACCGACGAGCAAGCCTTCTTCGTGCGCGGCACGGTGTGCTGTATCGAAGGCGTCTTGGTTATCGACGCCGATGACCTCGTCGTAGACGTGAGTGTTCAAGGTGTCTGGAATGAATCCCGCGCCGATACCCTGCAACGGGTGTGGTCCCTTGGGGCCACCCTCGAGGATCGGTGAGGCGGCGGGCTCCACGGCGATGACCTGCACCGAAGGCTTACGCTGCTTCAAGACCTCGCCGACTCCGGTGATGGTGCCACCGGTGCCCACGCCGGCGATGAAGATGTCGACACCACCATCGGTGTCGTTCCAAATCTCCTCCGCGGTGGTGACGCGATGCACTTGGGGATTGGCCGGGTTCTCGAACTGTTGGGGGATGAAGTAGCGCGAGTCGCTGGCGGCGAGTTCGTTCGCCTTGGCGATCGCGCCACCCATGCCGTCGGGACCGGGGGTCAGGAACAACTCCGCACCGTAACCACGCAGCAGGGCGCGACGCTCCTTGCTCATCGATTCGGGCATGGTGAAAGCGCACTTATAGCCCTTAGCGGCGGCCACCATCGCGAGTGCGATGCCAGTATTGCCCGAGGTGGGTTCCAAGATAATGGTGTCGGGGCCGATGAGGCCAGCCTCCTCAGCGGCGGTGATCATGGCGAGTCCAATGCGGTCTTTCACGGATCCGGCGGGATTGAAGAATTCCAATTTGGCCAGGATCTCCACGCCGAGTCCGGCGTTGAGGTGATTGATCCGAACGAGGGGAGTTCCGCCGATGAGTTCAGTGATGTTGTTCGCGATGTTTGTCATGTTGGTCCTTAGATTTTGGGGGACGTACCACACTGTAATGGTGATTCCCGACTGAACTGGTCAAGAATAGCGAGAGACCCCCACAACGAAGGAAATTGGCCCACGCGCTCGAGCGTGTCGCGGGTGAGGAGTGCGGTGACGCGCTCACGATGAGCACGTCGCGATCCGGGGCCACGGTGAGTGGCTGATAGAACTACATCGATCTCATGGGCAGCGCGAGCCAGACGCCGAGGTGAATTCCCTGCAGTGAGAAGTGGCCCGAGCACGCACGCGCCCGTGGCGCGGAACTCGCCGTGTCGTGAGTTGTTGGACATCAGGAAACGAATCCCTTGACTCTCACTCTCACGCAGACAGATGCTTTCACCTCAGTCTTAATTTGCGAGGTTATGCTACGAATCCTAGAGGGGTCTCCCGCGCGGTTCAGTGCCGCGCTCGAGAGGTGCGAGGAGGTCGTCGTGTCGGAGAGTGGGTCAGTCGTGACGACGGTTCCGGCCGTCGCAACGTACGAGGATCTGCTCGAGGTCGCGACTAATTTGCGCTGGACCTGGAAGATCGATGCGCGCCGCCTCTTCGCGGCGCTCGACCCGACGGCGAGCCCCGGGGCCCTCGAGTGGCCCCAGCAACTCTTGCTCGGGCTCGGCCGTGACCAGGTCAACGAGCGTATCCAGGCCGATCCCGAGGTCGCCAAGTTGGCCCACTCCGTCGTGCAGAACTTTCGGAGTTACTTCACTCAGACGAGCAAGACGTGGTACCACACGCACCATAAGAACGAGAAGGATCAAGTGATCGCGTTTTTCGCGGCGGAATTCTCACTCACGGACTCGCTGCCGATCTTTGCCGGCGGTTTGGGCACCGTGGCGGCCGAGCAGCTCAAGGCCGCGAGTGCCTTGGGACTGCCGCTAGTGGGAGTTGGTCTCCTCTATCGCGGTACGTCGCACCAGTGGCTCGACCGCGAAGGTCGTCAACACGAAGCCTGGGACATGATGTCGCCGGCGAAGATGCCCATTGAGCGCGCTCGCGACGCGCAGGGCCGTCTCATTCAAGTCACGGTGTCCCTACCCGGTCGCGATGTTCAAGTCGCGGTCTATCGCGCCCAAGTGGGTCGTAACCAACTCATCTTGCTCGATAGCGCAGTCTCGACGAATTCCGAGATTGATCGGATCCTGACCACGCGTCTCTACGACTCGGACATCGAGACACGCCTCTCCCAGGAGCTCATCCTCGGAATTGGTGGCGTGCGGGCCCTCGCGGCGCTCAGCATCGAGCCCTCGATGTTGCACCTGAACGAGGGCCACTCGGTATTCGCGATCCTCGAGCGCATCCGCCGGATTATGGCTCAAGAGGGGTTGAGTTTCGAAGAAGCGCAATTGGCCGTGCGTCCGGGTTTGCTCTTCACCACGCACACCCCGGTGGCCGCTGGTCATGACTATTTCCCCGACGCCGTGGCACGTCGCTTCCTCGCCCCCTACGCGCGCCAACTCGCCACGTCACTGGATTCCCTCGTGGCCCTGGGGCGGGTCACGCCGGAGTGGGACGGTGACTCGTTCTGCCCGACGGTCTTCGCCATGCGCATGGTCGGACATCGCAACGGCGTGTCTCGACTCCACGGACGGGTCACGCGCCAACAGTGGTCCATGCTCTGGCCCCGGGTCCCCTTTCAAGAGATCCCAGTCGGGCACATCACTAATGGCGTGCACCTGGAATCGTGGACCACGGGCCCCTTTAGCGAACTATTGACCGAGTCGGTGGGTGCGCAGTGGCAGACCACGCCCGGTGACCCGGTGATGTGGTCCAAGATCCTCGATGCACCCGACGCCGACCTGTGGCGGGTCAAGAACGAGGCGCGCGCGGACTTGGTCGAGTTCGCCCGTCGGCGCGCGCGTAAGGATCTGGCGCGGCGCCACAGTCCCTCGGAGCGAGTCGCCGCGATATCGGTATTAGACCCGGACCGACTCACCATTGGCTTCATCGGCCGCTTCGTGGCCTATAAGCGACCGACGTTGCTCTTGCGCGACCCTGAGCGTCTCGCGCGGATTCTGAAGTCCCCGGGGCGGGGCGTGCAGATCGTCTTCGCGGGTAAGGCCCACCCCAACGACGAGGGGGGTAAGCAACTGCTGCAGGACATGATCGAGTTCGCCGCGAAGTACGACGTCAGTGACCGCATCGTCTTCATCGTGGATTTCGACACGACGCTCGACCGCCACCTGGCCCAGGGTGCGGACCTCTGGCTCAACACGCCGCGCCGCCCGCTCGAGGCCTGTGGAGTGGGGGGCATGAAGGCTGGTATGAATGGGGCGTTGAGCTTCTCGACCATCGATGGCTGGTGGGATGAGGCCACTCAAGATGCTGATCCGTCGGCGGCGCCGATTGGTTTCTCCATCGGCACTGATCTCGATTACGTGGATGAGGCCCTCCAAGACGAGTTCGACGCTGCTTCCATCTATGAAGTCTTGGAGAACGAGATCGTTCCTCGCTTCTATGAGCGTGACGAGCATGGCGTTCCTACTCGGTGGTTGGCCTCGGTCAAACAGTCGATGTCTACTTTGGCACCCACGTGGGATTCGTTACGCATGACGCGTGACTACGCCGAGTCCTACTACTTGCCCGGTATGGCCAAGTCCGCGCAGTTGCGCGCCGGCGGTGCGCGATCGGCTCGCGACCGGGCCCGAGATATGCGTCGCTTGCGCACCGGGTGGGATGAATTGAGTGTTGAGATTGGTGCCGTATCGCAACGCAAGAAGGGTCATCGTGTGTACCTCCAGGTCGAACTTGGCGTGCTCGAGCCCGCGGACCTGAGCGTGCAACTCTGGGTGGATGACGGGGTCGCCCCCTTCAGTATTGACGCCAAACTGGTGGACCGCTTCGGTCCGCGCGCGCGCTACGACGCTCGGGTGGACCTCGCTTCGTACCCCGAGGATGTCAAGCTGGCCGCGCGCATCGTGCCTTCGCCCCTCTATACCGACGGTGAAATTCTGCCGGGAATGATGACGTGGTCACTGTGAGCGACACCCCGATTCCTCCATCGTTGCTGGACCTGGCCCATGCACGCGGGGTCGAGACGCACTACGTCGACGGACGAGGTCAGGAGCGTCGCGCCAGCGTTGAGTCACTCTTGACGGTGCTCAACGCACTCGGTGACATGGAGACCCTCGTCTCGCCCGCGGGTGCGCGCAGCGCTCTGCGACGCTACAACCAGGAGCGCGTGGAACGGGTGCTCGAACCCGTGTACGTGATCGACGAAGGAGTGAACGCGGTGGTGGCGTTGCGTATGGCACGCAGACTCGTGAGCTTCGAGTGTCGCATCGAGTTCGAGTTCGGTGGCGAATCCTCGTGGCAGATGCGCACCGACGAACTCTCGATGCTCGAGACCGCGCCGCAGGAGCCGCGCGCGTGGGCTCTGCCACTGCCGGCGATGAGGGTGGGCTACCACCAACTGTGCGTCATCGTGGGCAAGCGTATCTTCTGGTCCACACTGATCGTGCGACCCCTGCGCGGCGCGCCACACCGATTCAGCCGAGACTGGCGAGCCTTTTCGGTACAGGCACCGATCTTCTCTCTGCACTCGCAGCGCTCCTGGGGTGCCGGCGACGTCGAGGACCTCGATGAGTTCGCGCGCCTGGTGGCGAACCAGGGTGCCACGGTGGTCTCCACGTTGCCGCTGCTCTCGTCCTTTGGTCCCTACGATTTCGAGGCGAGTCCGTATCGACCGGTGAGTCGGCGTTTTTGGAACGATCGCTGGATTGCGCTGGACCAGGTGGAGTTCTTGTCGCACTCCTTCGCGGCCCAGCAGTTGATGAACGACACGTATTCACTCGCGCATCGCGCCACGTGGTCCAAGGGTGGTCACGTCGACGGAGCAGCCGCCTTCGCGGCGAAGCGTCAGGTGATCCAGGCCTGGGCCGCGACCCAGACGGAGTTCATGGCTCTCTACGAGAGTGGACTGCGTTCGTACGTGACTGAACACCCTGAAGTGAATGATTACGCGCGCTTTCGCGCAGCGAGCGAGCGCTTCGGTCGCAATTTCCGCGAGTGGCCCTCGACCGCGAAATCAGGACTGCTGCGCTGGAATGACGTCGACCCGACCCTGGTGCGCTATCACCTCTTCGCCCAATGGATAATCGACGGGCAAATGACCGAGCTCGCGCAACGTCTCGCCCAACGTGGTCAGACGTTGCAACTCGACATTCCCATTGGTGTGCACCCCGACGGTTACGACGTGTGGAAGAACCCGAGCGAATACGTATCCTCGATGTCCCTGGGGGCCCCGGCCGACGATCTCACGACCGATGGCCAGACCTGGGGCGCCCCACCACTGCACCCCGCGCGAATCCGCGAGGGTGCTCATCAGCAGTTTCGCGATGCGCTGCGCTGTCATATGCGAGTGGCCGGCGTGGTGCGTATTGACCACGTGATGGGGCTACAACGGCTCTTCTGGGTTCCCGATGGTGCGAGTGCTCGCGATGGACTTTACGTGAAGATGCCCTTCCAAGAACTACTCGCCATCGTGGCCATCGAAGCCTTGAGATTCGGCTGTGACGTGGTGGGCGAGGACCTGGGCACCGTCGACGGGGACCTGCGCGACGCTATGGCTCACGAGGGACTTCGCCGCACGTACGTGGCCCAGTTCGCGATCGGCCACGACGCACTCGAACCGGTACCGGTGGGGGCGGTGGCGTCCTTCGGCACCCACGATACGGCCACGTTCCTCGGTTGGTGGAGTGAGGGTGATATTGATGAGCGCGTGGCGGTGGGGCACCTCAGTGAGGATGGCGCCGTACGTGCGCGAGAAAATCGACGCGACGACCGTGAGCGTTTGGTGCGCGTACTCGGACTCGGTGTCAACGTCCAACCCGAGCACGTACTCGACGCGGTCCACGCGTCCCTCGCCGACTCCCCAGCGGGTTTGGTCATGGTGCAGATCGAGGACTTGCTCAAAGTCCCCGTCGGTGTCAACCTGCCCGGCACGTTTGATGAGCGACCGAACTGGAGTCAGCAGACGCCGCTCAGCCTCGAGGAGATGGCCTCGACACGCGTTCTGGCCGAGACCTTGACGCCCCTACGGGAACGACGCGGTTTCGCCGCGGGCGGTCACGGCATGCCGGGGGTATCGGACGTGACGCGGTTCTCCTCGGAGGACCTGCACCTGTTCAATGAGGGGCGCCATTTCCGTTTGCACCACCACCTCGGTTGCCATCCAATGATCGCTGATGGCGTGGAGGGTTGTTACTTCGCGGTGTGGGCTCCCAACGCCGAACGCGTCGCGGTCGTGGGTGATTTCAACGAGTGGGACGCAGGACCTCACGCCCTACTGCCACGGGAGAACTCGGGAATCTGGGAAGGTTTCGTACCCGGGGCCGTGGCGGGACAGGCGTATAAATACCGCATCCGCTCACGCCTCGGCGGGGGTGAGGTGGATAAGGCCGACCCGGTCGGGCGACTCTTCGAAGTGCCCTCGAACACCGCCAGCAAAATTTGGAGTTCACACTACGAATGGCGCGACGAGCAGTGGCTGGGACGACGTCAGGACTACGTCGCACGAAATCGTCCGGTGTCGGTCTACGAAGTGCATTTGGGTTCGTGGCGACGCGTTCCCGAAGAGGGTAACCGTGCACTGAGCTACCGCGAGATGGCCGAACAATTGCCGGCCTATTGCGTGGAGATGGGTTTCACGCACGTGCAGTTCCTGCCAGTCATGGAACACCCGTTCTACGGATCTTGGGGCTATCAGACGACGGGCTATTTCGCTCCCACTTCGCGCAACGGCACCCCCGACGATTTCAAGTATCTCGTTGACGAACTACACGCGCACGACGTGGGCGTCCTCCTCGACTGGGTTCCCTCGCACTTCCCCTCCGACGCGCACGCTCTAGGTCTCTTTGACGGAACGCACCTGTACGAGCACGCTGACGTGCGCCAACGGGTGCATCCGGATTGGCAGAGCTGGACCTTTAACTACAGCCGCAACGAAGTGCGGAGTTTTCTTATCTCGAGCGCGTGTTTCTGGCTCGAGGAATACCACGTGGATGGTCTGCGAGTGGACGCGGTGGCGAGCATGCTCTACCTCGATTACAGCCGCGGCCCGGGGCAGTGGGTGCCCAATCGTTTCGGGGGGCGCGAGGATCTCGACGCCATCTCCTTCTTGCGTCAATGCAACGACGCGGTGACCTCCGCGTTTCCCGGGGCGCTCATGGTCGCCGAGGAGTCGACCTCGTGGCCGCGGGTGACCCAGGTCACTAGCGATGGGGGGCTGGGCTTCACCTTCAAGTGGGACATGGGCTGGATGCACGACACGCTCGACTACCTCTCGCGCGATGCCATC
Source organism: Acidimicrobiaceae bacterium (assembly GCA_013044265.1). Taxonomy (GTDB): domain Bacteria; phylum Actinomycetota; class Acidimicrobiia; order Acidimicrobiales; family RAAP-2; genus RAAP-2. Next base: position 16,201 of record JABEUQ010000012.1, on the reverse strand, counting down.
CATCGCAAGTATCACCAGAACGAATTGACCTTTCGCGCGATCTACGCCGGCCACGAACGTTTCATGTTGCCACTGAGTCACGACGAGGTCGTGCACGGCAAGGGTTCGCTGTTGTCCAAGATGGCTGGTGACGCGTGGCAAGAATTTGCCAATCTGCGCTTGCTGCTGGGCTACCAGTTCGGGCTCCCGGGTAAGAAGTTGCTCTTTATGGGCGCGGAGTTCGCCCAGCGCTCGGAGTGGGATCATGAGAAGAGCCTGGACTGGCACCTACGTGACTTCCCGGCACACGAGGGGGTACGACGCTGGACCCAACGCTGTAACGAGCTCTACCGCTCAGAGGTTTCGCTGCACCTCGATGACTCCGGGGGCCAGGACTTCAGTTGGCTCAGTTGTGATGACGCCGAACAGAGCATCCTGATTTGGCGGCGTGGTGAGGGAAACGAGGAGTTGGTGATGGTGGCCAATTTCACGCCGGTGCCGCGCGATGAGTATCAGATTCCGGTGTCGTCGTCGAGCTCGTGGATGGTGCTCGCCAACTCTGACGACCCCGAGTACGGCGGCAGCGGCTATCCGACCAACCTGCGCGGGGCGACACCGGGCGCTGAGCCCGAGGAAACTGTAGTTCGCATGTCACTTCCACCCTTGTCATTCGTCGTCCTGCAACGAAAGAATTAGATGTCTCCGATCGCTGGCTTCCACTACCACTTCTACCAACCTCCGCGTGAAGACCCTTGGACGGGACTGTTCAACCACGAATGGAGTGCGTGGCCGTATCACGACTGGAACGAGCGCATCGCTGCGGAGTGTTATCGCGCCATGGTCGCGGTCGCGTTGGAGAACGAGGACGCTACGACATCACTTTTTGAGCCCCTGACCCAGAGCAGCTTCGACCTCGGACCCACGTTGCACCACTGGCTCGCGAAATACGCACCCGACGTCGAGACTGCCCTCCAGCGCGAGATGCGTGCGTCGAGTCGCGGCGCTCATCGGGTCGTGGTGGCGGCGCCACTGGTACACGCCATCGTCCCCCTAGCCACGCCAACCGACCAGGAGCGCTTGGTCGCCTGGGGTATTGATGACTTTCGCTCACGCTACGGTGAAGAGCCGGTCGGCATGTGGTTGCCCGAGACCGGTGTCGATCTCGCCACACTCGAGGTCCTGGCGCGCCAGGGTATTACCTATACCGTCTTGATGCCGACCCAGGCCGCCATGACGCGTGCACCGGGCGAGAAGTGGGTGAAGGTCGGGGCGGACACCCTCGATACTTCGAAGGCCTACTTCGTCTCGTTGCCCAGCGGCGCACGAATTACCGTGGTTTTTGGTCACCACGACCTCTCTCAGAGCATCGCTTTCGGTGACCTGGTGGCCGATGGGAACAAGTTGGCCGACACGATGATCGCGGCGCTGGGGGAAGATGATGGCGTCGTACTCATCGTCGCCGACGGTGAGACCTACGGGCACCACCATCGTTTCGGCGATATCGGTGTGGCGTGGGCGACGCGTCGACTCCAGGAGAAGTATCAGATCTCGACGACGTTGGGCGAGTGGCTGAGTGGACGAATACCCACCCACGAGGTTCAGCTGCACGACGTTTCCGCGTGGAGTTGTGCGCACGGCGTCGAACGTTGGCGTAGCGCGTGTGGTTGCGTGACTGGTGAACGAGCGGGCTTCGACCTGAAGTGGCGTGCGCCACTACGTGACGCGCTCGATTGGCTAAGGGAGCACGCGGGCTCCGCCCTCGACTGGGAACTAGGTCACCACGTGCAATCCAGCGACGCCGCTGTGCTCGACTACGGCAAGGTCATCGCGGGTGAATGGTCAGCACAAGATTTCTTGGGGCGCCACCAGAACCGAGAACTCAACCACGACGAGCGCAGTCGAGTTCTCGAGGTCTGCGAAGCTCATCGCAATCTCATGTATTCCTTCACGAGTTGCGCGTGGTTCTTCGCCGACCCCGCGGAGATTGAGACGAGTATCGTCCTGCGCTACGCGGCTCTCGCCCTAGAACTCACCCGGCGAACGACGGGACGCGACTTCGAGACCCCCTTCGTTCAACGTCTGGCGGCGGTACGCTCGGCTCACTACGACATCTCGGGCGAGCAATTGTGGCAGCGGGCGTGCGACGGTTTTCGTACCGACGAAGTTCAAATCGCGGCGGGCGCCGCGGCGGAGTTCGCATCCTGCGGAGATTTCGCACGTACTACGCGCGGGACGTGGAGTATTCACTACCAGCCCGGCGAAAGCGCTGAGGTGCGCATCACCCTCACCAACACCCTCACGTTGCGAAAATTCACATTCCTGACTCATACGACTCTCGGGGATAATTCTGCGCTTTTCGTCGATATCTCGGACAACACCATGTGGCGTCGCGTGGACCTTGAGCGCCTCGGCGCCGACGTGATCTCACGCGTCGCCGTGGCACGGATGATGGGAAAACGTTCGAGCGACGTGGAGGGCACTCTAAGTCTTTTAGCCTCTGACCTGCTACATCGTAGGTCGACGCACGACGACGAGGTCACCTTGCTGGCCTTGGCCGCGGCCCCGCGTTTCGTCACTCCGGTGGGAGAGGCCGCGATTCGTCGGGCGTTGTGGGCGATTGTCGCGCATGATCACGGCGACGTCGATCGTGTGGCGCTGGAGCCCCTCGTACTCGCTATGGGGCTGCAAGATACATTCAATCTCTCTAAGAACGTCGAAGTGACCCACTAGATTCTCTTGAATGACAAAGCGTTTTGATGGGACGCGCGACCTTCGTCGCGCTGTCGACCGACTGGCTCGCCGCCTTCCAGAACCACTCGAAGACCTCGCGTGGATTTCGTATAACTACTTGTGGAGTTGGACGCCCGGCGGTGTTGAGCTGTTCACCTCGATTGATTCTCACCGGTTCCTGTTAGCGGGGGAAAATCCGGTGCGCTTCTTGTTGAACCTTCCCGAGCGCGATTTGCTGCGTACGGCGACCGACCAGGGCTACCTCGAGCTTCTTCACCAGGTGGCCCAACGCATGGAGGAAGATTTGGCACGTCCCACCACGCGGGTGCTGCCGACGGGACCCGTAGCGTTCTTCTGTGCCGAATTTGCCGTACACCAGTCACTGCCGGTGTATTCGGGTGGGCTCGGCGTGTTGGCCGGTGACTACCTCAAGGAGACTTCGGACCAAGCGCTTGACGTCGTGGGGGTCGGGTTGTTGTACCGGCGTGGTTATCTTCACCAGCGCATGGACCTCTCGGGCTGGCAGCACGAATACTGGATTGAGGCGAACACCGGACAGCTACCCATCGTGCGCGTGCGTGGTGGCGACGACCAGCCGATCAAGGTCAAAGTCCCCGTGTGGGACTCTGAGCTGTCGGCGCAGGTGTGGCGGGTCAACGTGGGACGAACCACGTTGTTCCTCCTCGATACTGAGCTGCAAGAGAACACTCCACTCGAGCGCTGGGTCACCTCGCGTCTCTACGAAGGGAGCCACGATATTCGTCTCGCGCAATACGCGTTGCTGGGCATTGGCGGCGTGCGGGCGCTCGACGCCATGGGGATTCGACCGGGTCTCTTTCATATGAACGAGGGGCACCCCGCCCTCGCTTCGCTCGAAATCGCGTCACAGACGGCCTCGGAGCTCGCGGGCAATCGCCCGACTCTCAAGACCCTGTTGGCGGAGGGGCGCGACCGCTTCGCCTTCACCACCCATACCCCGGTGCCCGCGGGCAACGAGACCTACTCTTCGGACGAATTCTTTCGCGTGCTGGGCCACTCGATTGACGAGATGGGTATTGCGCGTGACGAACTTGGCGCGCTGACGCGTATCGAGGAGGACTCCACGAGTGAGCCCATGGGCTTTTCACCGTTAGCAATTAAGTGTTCTCGATCGACCAACGCAGTCTCGCGACGTCACGGTGAGGTTGCGCGCGGCATGTGGAATCCGCTGTTTCCTGGTCAGTCCGAGTCCGACGTGCCAATCACCTACGTCACCAATGGCGTGCATCTGCCGACGTGGATGAATCCAACGATGCGTCACCTACTCTCGACGGTATTGGGTCACGACTGGGAACGTCACGCCAATGATCCGGCGATGTGGAGTCACGTCGACGAAATTTCCGACATCGACTTGTGGAATGCGCGGTGCAAGATGCGACTCGCGCTCGTCGAGATGATTCGTGACCGCATCGTGGTGGACCGTTTGGCACGTGGCGAAGACGTGGACCTCGCGGTCTCGGGTCTCGAGGCATTTGATCCGACCAATTTGACGATTGGTTTCGCCCGTCGCCTCGCCACCTACAAGCGACTCGATCTGCTCTTTCGCGACGTCAATCGTCTGCGCGACATCGTGGATCACGAACAGGGTGCGCAGTTCATCATCGCGGGCAAGGCCCACCCGCTCGATAATGAGGCCAAGACTGTGGCCAAGAACATGTTCAGCGTGCAGCGTTCGATGGACCTGCCCAACCGGGTGATTTTCCTCGAGGACTACGACATGCGCGTGGCCCCTTCACTGGTGTCTGGTTGTGACGTCTGGCTCAACCTGCCGCGTCCGCCAATGGAAGCCAGTGGGACCAGCGGTATGAAGGCCGCCATGAACGGTGGACTGAATTTGAGCGTGCTCGACGGTTGGTGGAGCGAGGGGTACAACGGTCAGAACGGGTGGGCGATTGACGGCACCACCCTTGATAATCCCAACGACCAAGACGAGCGCGATGCCGTAGCCCTCTACGACCTACTCGAGAAGGAAGTCAAGCCCATGTTCTTCGCGCGCGACTCCAACGGAGTCCCCGTGGTGTGGCTGACTCGCATTCGAGCCTCACTTCGTAGCCTCGCCCCGATGTATTCCTCGGCACGAATGCTCGAGGACTACACCGAGCGCATCTACCGTTCGCACTCCTAGGTGTAACTAGCGACGGAGTCGATACCAGCCTTTACGAACTTCGACGAAGACGTCGTGATCCTGGGCCGCATCGTCGGGGCTGGCGATCACGGCCTCGAGGGCCTTCTTCAACTCGGGGTCCGGGAAGGTACTGCCGTAGCGTCGTGCAGTCGCTAAAAGGTCCGCCAGTGAGAACGCAGTCATACCCTGGTCGCGCAACGAACGCGCTGCAGTCACCAAATCGTCTCGAGCGCTCATCCCTGGGCTAATCCTTGCGGAACCTAGGGCGCCCGTCAAATTTGAATCTGTCAAAATGCTTAGTTTTGGTGTCGAGTGGGGAGAACGCAGACGCCTCGGTCACCAAACTTCTGACGTTTCCCAGTGTGGGTACCGGGTCACGCCACGATCGCGCCCAGCGTGTGGCGACCGGGTCATTGTTCAACCCGCCGTGTTGTATTTGTCGAATACTTCGCGATCGACGATTCGACTCCATCAGTTGGAGTCCGTTCACGTGGCCAAGCCAACGATGGCGAATCCTTTTGAGAAGGCTGCCTCGTGGGTGTCGTCAGCATCGATCTTCTTGCACGCCCCGAAAGGCGGTACCCTCGACACTGTGCAGATTCAACTGTTGCGAAGTCTCGATGATGACGAGGGAGTCGTGCTCGTTGAGGTATTCTTGCGGTCTCTCGGACAGGGTGTCGTACCAGGCAACACCTTGGCTGAGACTGTTCGCGTTCACGATGGCTCTCGGATTGAGCGTGTGGCACACTCGCTACGGACAGTCCGCCTCCGGTCGCGAATCACTGGCGTCTTCGAACTGCCGGGACATCGCGAGGAGCTGGACGGCGCGAAGTCGAGATCTGGACGCTGGGAGCAGGAGATCAACGTGGTGCGCGATGCTTTGAATGATTCCGTCGTGAGGGGCTGAGATGCGCGTGCTGGTGGCCGACGACGATGCGACCAGCAGAGTCCTGCTTAAGGCGATGGTCTCGAAGTTGGGCCATGACTGCTTGGTGGCGAGCGACGGGGCGAGTGCCTGGGAGTTGTTGCGTAACAACGACATTGACGTACTCCTCACCGAGTGGAAGTTGCCCGGTATGGACGGGACTGAACTCTGCCGGCGTGTGCGTGGTGAAACAACGGACATCTATACCTACGTCGTCATCGTTTCTGGACTCATTGATGCCGAGTACGTGCTCGAGGGTATGAACGCGGGTGCTGATGACTACATTGTCAAACCGTTCAACCCACTCGATATACAGACGTGCTTGGTAGCGGCTCGGCGAGTAACGGATCTACATCGTCAACTCGCGCGCGTACGAGAGCAGCTCGAAGAAGCCAACCTGGAGTTACTGGGCCGCTCCCTCACCGACTCATTGACGGGTCTCGGTAATCGCCGTCACATGGAGGAGGACCTCTTCAACGTGCACGCTCGCGCGCTGCGGTCGCACTACTCGTACTGCGTCGCAATGTTCGATATCGATTACTTCAAGTCGTACAACGATCGCTACGGACACCAGGCGGGGGACGAGGCCCTGCGACAGGTCGCGAAGTGTCTGCGCCGCGCGGTACGTGCTGGAGAAAATATCTATCGCTACGGTGGCGAGGAGTTCCTCCTGGTCATGCCCAATAGTCAGGTTCACGAGGCCGTTGCGGCGGCCGAGCGGTTGCTTCACGCGGTGAAGATACTGGCCATTGCGCACGAGGCACGCCCCACCCCGCCCCAGATCATGACTCTGAGCGCGGGCGTGGCGTGTCACCTTGCGGATTCGAAGCGGACGATTAGCGATGTTATCGGGCACGCCGACCGAGCCCTCTACGTGGCCAAGCACTCGGGTCGCAATCGCGTGCGCGCCGCCGAGTCCGAGTTGAGCTAGCAGTTGTGGTCCCTTGCTGACGCGGTCGTACCCGTATTATCACTTTGGTGAGGCGAAAGGTCTTTTGTAACGGCCATTTCGTGGACATTGAGAGTGACACTGAGTTACTTTCGAGGAGTGGGTAACGTCCGTGCGAAGAGAGTTTCAACGCGGTTGAACGTCGCGAACGTGGGAGCCCCCGCCCGTCGCGATCCTCGGGGGTGAGGAGATGTTCCAAGTAAGGATTCATGGTCGCGGAGGTCAAGGAGTAGTGACGGCGGCGGAGATTCTTTCGATGGCGGCCTTCGACGAAGGTCGACGAGCCCAAGCCTTCCCTAGTTTCGGCTCGGAGCGAACGGGTGCGCCCGTGGTCTCGTATTGCCGGATTGACGATAAGGAGATTCGTACGCGCGAACCCGTCATGGTGCCCGACGCTGTCATCGTCCAAGACGTCACCCTGATTAACCAGGTCGACCTCTTCTCGGGACTCTCTCCCGTGGGTTTCATCCTCATCAATACGTCGCGTAGTTTCGAAGAATTGGGACTCGATGACCTGTATTCGCGCTTCGTACCTTCGCACCTCGCGACGTGCCCCGCCACCGAGATTGCCCTCGAGCACTTCCAGCGCCCGTTACCCAATGCCGCGCTCCTCGGGGCGTTCGCGTCGTTGACGGGGGAGATCACCCTTTCGGCGGTGCAAAAGGCCATTCGCGACCATTTCGTTGGCGTCGTGGGTGAGCGTAACGCTACGGCAGCTGCAGCAGCCTTCGATGTCATTGAGAAAACTACCAAGGGATCTAACCATGCTGCGACAAATTGAGGGTTCGCGCGCCGTCGCCGAGACCGTGGCACTTTGTCGTCCTGAAGTCGTGTGCGCCTACCCAATCTCGCCCCAGACCCACATCATCGAGGCGGTGGGTGTGATGGTCAAGGAGGGGCGACTGTCACGATGTGAATTCATCAATGTGGAGAGTGAGTTCGCGGCGATGTCGGTCGCGATCGGCGCATCGGCCACCGGCGCACGCGCCTACACCGCGACGGCCAGCCAGGGTCTGCTCTACATGATGGAGGCGGTCTACAACGCGGCCGGCCTCGGCCTGCCGATCGTGATGACACTAGCCAATCGAGCGATCGGTGCGCCGATCAATATCTGGAACGATCACTCTGACGCCATGGCTGTTCGTGACTCGGGTTGGATCCAAATTTTCGCCGAGACCAACCAAGAGGCGGCGGACCTGCACGTTCAGGCCTTTCGCCTCGCCGAGGAACTCTCGGTACCGGTGATGGTCTGCGTGGACGGATTCATCCTGACTCACGCCGTGGAGGGCGTGGACCTTCTCGAGCAGTCCATCGTCGACGCATTCTTGCCCCCCTACGAACCACGCCAAGTACTCGACCCGGAGAACCCAGTTTCGATTGGCGCAATGGTCGGCCCCGAAGCGTTCCAGGAGGTGCGCTACCTGGCGCACCTGCGCCAACTCGATGCGCTGCACCGTATTCCGGCCATCGCTGAAGACTTCTATGCCGCCACCGGGCGCCGCAGTGGGGGCCTCGTGCGCTCGTACCGCGCCGAGGATGCCGAGACGATTGTGGTGGCCATGGGTTCGGTGCTCGGCACCATCAAGGACGCCGTCGATGTGCGTCGCGACGCCGGTGAGAAGATTGGTGTCGTGGGCATCACCTCGTTTCGTCCCTTCCCCTCGCAAGCGGTACACGAGGCTCTCGCCCACGCGTCGCAGATCGTGGTCCTGGAGAAGGCCTTTTCCATTGGACACGGGGGAGTGCTCGCGACCGACGTCGCGATGGCTCTGCAAGGGACGAACTGCAAGATTCGTGAAGTCGTCGCGGGCCTCGGAGGACGACCCATCACGCGCCAGTCCCTGGACAAGCTCTTTTACAAGGCCACTCGTGGCGAGCTCGACTCGTTGTTATTCCTCGACCTCGACCTCGACGTGGTCGAGCGCGAGGTCGAGCGCATGAAGGCGACCCGGCGCTCGGGTCCATCAGCGGAGAACGTGTTGCGTGACCTCGGTACGACACGAGGAGAGGGGGCGCTGTCATGACCAAGCGACCGGTGCGCTTCTACCAAGTGGGTTCCTTCGCGGTAGGCAACCGACTCCTCAGTGATGATGAACGTACCGTACAGTCAGATCCCAATCGAGCCAATTCGATTGACTCGGGACACCGTGCCTGTCAGGGGTGTGGTGAGGCGCTCGGTGCGCGCTACGCGCTCGATGCGGCGATGCGCGCGACGAACAACCAGTTGGTGGCCGTGAACGCTACTGGCTGCCTCGAGGTCTTCTCAACGCCCTACCCCGAGACATCGTGGCGTATCCCGTGGTTGCATTCACTCTTTGGCAACGCCCCCGCGGTCGCGACGGGAGTGGCCGCGGCATTGCGGGTGAAGGGACGCTCGGACGTACGTGTCGTGAGCCAGGGTGGCGACGGTGGAACCGTTGATATCGGCTTTGGCTGTCTGTCGGGGATGTTCGAACGCAATGATGACGTGCTCTATATCTGTTATGACAACGAGGGCTACATGAACACCGGTGTGCAACGCTCCGGCGCAACGCCGCCAGCGGCGCGTACCGCGACCACTGACGTTGTGGGCCCCCAACCGGGCAATACCTTTGGTCAAGGCAAGGACGTACCACGAATCGCCATGGCGCACGACGTTGCCTACGTCGCCACCGCTACCGTCGCGGATCTACACGACCTCGAGGCGAAAGTTGAGCGGGCCATGCAGTTTCGTGGTGCGCGCTACCTGCACGTGCTCGTGCCCTGCCCTCTAGGTTGGGGATCAGCGTCGAACGAAACCATTCATGTGGCACGTTTAGCCAAGGAGACCGGAATGTTCCCGGTCTTTGAGGCGGAGTACGGGGTAGTGACGTCGGTCTCCAAGATCCGCCGTCAGGCGCCCGTCGAAGAGTATTTGAAGCTCCAGAAGCGTTTCGCACACCTCTTTGGCAAGAATCCACGTCCCGACATCGTGGCTCATCTCCAAGAGATCGCTAATCGTAATATCGAACGCTACGGACTGCTCGAACAAGATGCGGAACCCATTGCGCGTCACGTATCCTCGTCGGAGGCATCGGCATGAACAAGAGACCTTTCGCCATCACTCTCGATGTTGGTTCGAGTTTGTTGAATCACACTGGTTCGTGGCGCGTCGAGCGACCGACCTACGTGGACCGTTTGCCACCGTGCAACAACGCGTGCCCGGCGGGCGAGAATATTCAAGGCTGGCTCTACGAGGCCGAATCGGGAAACTACGAAGGTGCGTGGCGCAAACTGGTGGAGGAGAACCCCCTGCCAGCCATCATGGGCCGTATCTGCTTTCACCCCTGTGAGAGAGCCTGCAACCGGGTGCAAGTCGATGAAGCCGTGGGCATCAACGCCGTTGAGCGATTCCTCGGTGATTACGCCCTCGAACACGGACTTCGTCTCCCCGACGCGGGTCCCGACTCTGGAAAGCGGGTCTTGGTGGTGGGTGCGGGACCGGCGGGCCTCTCGGCCACGTACCATCTGCGACGTCAGGGCCACCAGGTGCGACTGGTCGACTCCTCGGCCCAGCTGGGCGGCATGATGCGCTACGGCATCCCGGCCTACCGATTGCCGCGCGCGGTGCTGGACGCGGAGATTGCGCGCGTGATCGCGATGGACGTTGAGGTGATGTTGAACTACAACGTCGACGACATCGAGGTGGAACGAGAGAGTGGGCACTTTGACGCTATCTTTTTGGCGGTCGGCGCTCAGTTGGGTAAGCGAGTGAACATTCCCGCGGGCGACTCGGCCAAGATCCTTGACGCGGTCTCGTTCTTGCACGAAGTGGCCGAGGACAACCCGCCGTTGCTGGGCCGGCGAGTCGTGATCTACGGCGGCGGCGACACCGCAATGGACGCTGCCCGTACCGCACGGCGACTCGGGGCCTCAGAGGCGGTGGTGGTCTATCGTCGCAACCAGGAAAAGATGCCCGCGCACGATGAGGAGTACGAGCAGGCCAAAGTCGAAGGTGTGACGATGCGCTGGCTCTCGACTATCAATCGTGTGGAGTCGGACAAGATCGTCATCGAGAAGATGCGTCTCAACGCCGAGGGTTACCCCGAAGCGACGGGGGAGTACGAAGAGCTCGGCGCTGACGCCGTGGTGCTGGCGCTCGGTCAAGACACCGACCTGTCGTTGATTGCGCGCGCGAGCGATATTGAAGTGAGTGACGGTTCAGTACAAGTGGCCGAGAATCTGATGACCAACGGACGAGGGATCTTCGCCGGTGGCGACGCCGTCCCAGCTGAACGTACCGCAACTGTGGCTGTTGGTCACGGTAAGAAGGCGGCACGCAGCATTGATGCCTACGTGCGCGGAGTGACGTTCGAGGTGCCAGCCAAGCACGAGTTGGCGGAGTTCGGATTGTTGAACACCTGGTATTATTCCGACGCCGAGCGCACCCAGCGCCCCGAACTCGAAAAGGTGCGCCGTCAAGATAATTTCGAAGAGGTGGTGTTGGGGCTCACTGAGCGCAACGCTCTCTTCGAGGCCCGTCGTTGCATGTCGTGCGGCAACTGCTTTGAGTGCGACAACTGCTTTGGGGTGTGTCCCGATAACGCGGTCATCAAATTGGATAACGGAAAGTACGAGTTCAATCTCGACTACTGCAAGGGTTGTGGCATCTGTGCCCACGAGTGCCCGTGCGGCGCGATAGAAATGGTCCCTGAGCGAATCTAGGAGACACGTCAGTGGATATTCTCTTCGTCGGTGGAACCGGTATCATTTCGAATGCCTGTGTCACTGAGGCGATCAACGCGGGTCACGACGTCTGGACGTTGAATCGCGGGCGGTCTCGTCTACCCAACCAGGTAGGTTCACGTGCGCTTCTCGCCGATGCTTCGAATGAGGCGCAGGTGCACGACGTCATCAGGGGACTTCATTTCGACGCTGTCGTGCAGTGGACCGCCTACGTCCCCGAACAAGTGCGCCGGGACATCCGCCTCTACGCAGAAGCGGGACAGTACGTCTTCATCAGTTCCGCCTCGGCCTATCAGAAGCCGCCGCGACACTGGCTGGTGAGCGAGGAGACGCCCCTCGCGAATCCTTTTTGGCAGTATTCGCGCGACAAGATCGCCTGTGAAGAGGTCCTCTTTGACGCGCACGAGGCGACGGGCTTTCCCGTCACGGTCATTCGTCCCTCGCTCACCTACGGCGACTCACAGATCCCCGTGGTGATCGGTAGTTGGGAAAAACCTTTTACCATCGTCGAGCGCATGCGTCGTGGAGCGAAGATCCTCGTCCCCGGCGATGGCACCAGCATCTGGACCCTCACCCACAATTCGGATGTGGCTCGCGGCCTCATTGCGCTGCTGGCTCACCCGGGAGCAATCGGCGAGGACTTTCACATTACGTCGGACGAGTCACTCACGTGGAACCAGATCTACGAACTCCTCGCTGAGGCCGCGGGAGTGCACGCCGATATTCTGCACGTTCCCTCCGATGCTTTCGTCGCGGCCGACCCCGAATTGCTGGGTACTCTCTGGGGCGACAAATCGAACTCTACTGTTTTCGATAATTCGAAGTTGCGGCGCTTTGTGCCGGACTTTCACGCGCGGGTTCCATTCGCGGAGGGAATTATTCAGACCGTGCGCTGGTTCGACGCCGACCCTCTGCGCCAAGCAATCGACGACGAGGCCAACGCACTGTGGGATCACCTCGCACGAATCTACGGCGACGCTCTCGAGCGTTCGGCGCAACGTTGAGGCGAAGTCCGTTAACGACGCGAAGACGCACCTGCGGTGGGGGATTCCCTACGGGGCAGTGTTGTGCTGGTCGCCGTAGGTGACGGGTGCGAGGAAAGTGAGCTCTTCATCACTGAAAACGCGTGATCGGATCAAGAAACGTACTCCCTCGGGAGCCTCCACCGAGAAACCGCCGCCGCGACCCTTCACGATGTCGATGGTCAGATGGGTATGCGCCCAGTACTCGAATTGATTCGCTCCCATGTAGAACGGAGTGCCGGCGACGTCGCCGAGATACACGTCTCGGTCACTGAGGCGGAATTCATTGCGAGGAAAGCACATCGGGCTCGAACCATCGCAGCAGCCCCCCGACTGATGGAACAGCAGCGGACCATGCTGTTCCATCAGTCGGACGAGTAGCGCCGCCGCTACGTCGGTGATATCTACACGGGAGGGGGCAGTGCTCATGAGTTCTAAAAGAACCCTAACTTCTTGGGGGAGTAGCTGACCAGTAGATTCTTGGTCTGCTGGTAGTGATCCAACATCATCTTGTGGTTCTCGCGACCAATGCCCGAGCCCTTGTACCCACCGAAGGCGGCGTGAGCGGGGTACGCGTGGTAGCAGTTGGTCCAGACGCGACCCGCCTGCACGGCACGTCCCACGCGGTACGACGTGTTGACATCACGCGTCCATAGTCCCGCACCGAGGCCGTAGAGGGTGTCATTGGCGATAGCCACGGCGTCGTCGGTGTCAGTGAAAGTCGTCGCCGACAGTACTGGTCCGAAGATCTCTTCTTGGAAGATACGCATCTTATTGTTGCCCTTGAAGATGGTGGGCTCGACGTAATAACCACCTTCGAGTCCTTCGACACTGCGCTGGTGTCCTCCGACGAGTACTTCAGCACCCTCCTGGCGTCCGATGTCGAGGTAGGAGAGAATCTTCTCCAACTGGTCGTTGGACGCTTGGGCCCCCACCATGGTGTCGGTGTCGAGGGGGTCGCCGAACTTGATGGCCTTGACCCGCTCGATGGCGCGGGCCATGAAATCGTCGTAGATGGACTCTTGGATGAGCGCGCGTGACGGACAGGTGCAGACTTCACCCTGGTTGAAGGCGAAGAGTACTAATCCCTCAATCGCCTTGTCGAGGAAATCATCATCCTGGGCCATTACGTCTTCGAAGAAGATGTTGGGGCTCTTGCCACCGAGTTCCAACGATACTGGAATGATGTTGTCCGAGGCGTACTGCATGATCAAGCGACCCGTCGTGGTCTCGCCGGTGAAGGCGATTTTGGCGATACGTGGCGACGACGCGAGGGGCTTGCCGGCTTCCACACCGAAGCCGTTCACCACGTTGAGCACACCGTCAGGAAGAAGATCTCCAATCACCTCGATCACCTTAAGAATCGACCAAGGCGTCTGCTCGGCGGGCTTCAAGATCACGCAGTTGCCCGCGGCCAGTGCTGGCGCGAGTTTCCACGTGGCCATCAAGATCGGGAAGTTCCAGGGGATGATCTGGCCCACCACACCGAGCGGCTCGTGGAAGTGATACGCCACGGTATCTTCGTCGATCATTGAGATTGACCCTTCTTGAGCGCGCAACACGCCCGCGAAGTAGCGGAAGTGGTCAATGGCCAGAGGAACGTCGGCGGCGAGAGTTTCTCGAACCGGCTTGCCGTTCTCCCAACACTCGGCGATGGCGAGCATCTCGAGGTTTGCTTCGAGGCGGTCGGCAATCTTGAGCAGGATGTTCGAGCGCTCGGTCAGGCTAGTCGCACCCCAGGCGCTGCGCGCCGCGTGTGCGGCGTCCAGGGCCAATTCAATATCCTTGGCGTTGGATCGGGCGACTTGAGTAAAGGCTTGTCCATTAATCGGAGAGACATTGTCGAAGTATTGACCGTCCACGGGGGCGACCCACTTGCCCCCGATGTAATTGTCGTACTTGGAATTGACACTGACCGGGCTACCCGGTGTTCCTGGTACTTGGTAACGCATAGTGACTCCTTTGGAAACGCTCGGGCGCTCCACTTGTGGCTGCGACCCCCGCAGCTCAGACCTGACCGTATCGAGCCCTAGGTTGGCAAAAGGTTGGCTTCGGGGCCCGAGCGGGGGTCTGCCGGTGGGACTATGGTTCCAGTTAGGACCCTGGGACGATTGTTCCGGGATCGGTCACTGACTGGGGGGTGAGTGAGAGGCGAATTACGTGCCCTGCGAGGAGAGGTCGAGAAAAGCTGGCGGCTCGGCGTCGAAGGGCGAGGTTTAGCACAGAGCATTCGGCCAGAAGTCTTTTCGTCGTGGCAGCGATCGGCCCTTCGCGTGCCGATGACGCTACGCGAAGCGCCCGTGCACTCGCCCGAGAACGTCGAACAATCCTTTATCCAGTCACGTCTCGGTCGTGCGTGTCGAGTCATTCTTGACGATCTTCGCGATGTCACCACTTCGGGTGATTACGTTGCGGCGATTACCGATGAGGATGTCACTATCACCTGGATGGCGGGCAATCGCAAGATGTTGCGCCTCGCCGACGATGTGCACTTCACTTTGGGCGGGTGTTGGAATGAGGAGTCTGTGGGCACCAATGCATTGGCTCTAGCCCACAAGCTCGAACATCCTTCCACAGTGTTCTCCGCCGAACACTATTCGCCGATGGTGCACGACTGGGTCTGCTATTCGGCGCCAATCCTTGATCCGAAGACCGGGCATTCCCTGGGAGTCATTGACGTGTCGTCGCTGTGGTCTCAGACCAATCCCGCGGCGATGACGATGGTGAGGGCCCTCGCTCGCAATGTCGAATATGAACTGGCCCGCGACCTCAGTGGGGGCGGCGCTGCAGTAGTCGAATCATCCACCGCGCACCTACGGCTTCGACTCCTTGGAAATAGTGAGGTGATGTTGAATGACGCCGTCGTGCGTGTCAGCCCACGTCAAACCGAGATACTCTGCATCCTGGCCCTGAACGAACGTGGACTTTCCCTCGACCAACTGACCGCACTCTTATACGGTGACCAACCCATCAGTTTGGCAACCGTGAAGGCGGAGATCTCGCACTTGCGTGGTCTGCTGGGTGAGGTGATCTCCTCGAGGCCCTATCAACTGGTTGCTCGAGTCGACGCGGACCACGTGCGCGTCTTGAACGCGTTGCGACACGGAGACCTGGCCGCCGCCATGGCGTCGTATCGGGGGTCGTTGCTCGTGAACTCAGAGAGTCCTGAGATCGTCATGACGAGGCACCAGATCGACGTGGCGCTCCGTGACGCGGTGGGTCGTTCGGGCAATGCGGAGTTGATGTATCAGTTGAGCAACGTTGCGCCCGATGATCCGTACTTGGCTGCTTCTGCAGCCGAGAAGATGAATCGAGGCGATTCTCGACGGGCATTGACCATGACGCGTCTGGTTGGACAGAGAATCTGAGCCGACTTGACCGTAGCTTGACTGGTCCGATGTACTCGACGCAACTGGTGCCTGAGGATCGAGTGAGTCTCGACATCTCGCTGGCCTACGGTGCGAAAACGTCCGTGGCCTCGTAGGGAGGCGGGTCGTCGCTCGAGGTCCATTTCGAGCAGTCGATAGCGCGCGGTCGCGTAGCCCTCAGCCAGCATCGCGTCGAAGTCGTTGCGTGCCTCGATGGTGGGGATCCCGTTGTGATCAAAAGTGATGGAAGCGCCCACCTTCATGCTCGAAAAGTGCAAGGTCGTGGACGTGGCTCGCCCAGTGCCGACGAGGATGGTCCACACTCCGGTCCCCGGATCGAAAGCTGATCCCAGGGGAGGC
>JABEUQ010000099.1 GCA_013044265.1 Acidimicrobiaceae bacterium | reverse complement strand
TATCGGCGCGGTCCCTGGAGTGTCACAGTTCTGAATTGCGACGGGCTTCGCGTTGACCGATACTCTTCCAAATATTCGAATCTTCATGCCATTGCCCGGTCGCCGAGACCGTTGGGCAACGTCAAGCAAGTGGGATTTCGTGGGTTTCCCTCTGGGCTTGGAGCGCCAAATTATTACAAAATACCTGATTAACCCTGGTGCGCCGGCCGGGACTTGAACCCGGAACCTGTTGATTAAGAGTCAAATGCTCTGCCAATTGAGCTACCGGCGCGAATTGAGTCTATACGCACCGCGCAATCGCTCCGTTGTCATTGTGCCGGCAAAGTAAAACACCCGGTCTCGCGAAGAGACCGGGTGTTGAGTGGGGTGAGCGACGGGGGTCGAACCCGCGACCTCCAGGACCACAACCTGGCGCTCTAACCAACTGAGCTACGCCCACCAAGCCACTCCAGTATTACACAGCGCCACTCAGCGAAGTCGAGTCACTATTGGGTGAGTTGCAGAGGAGATGGGCGCGGCATTGAACTTGTGGTGATTTCACGAACATTGGTGCGAGCACTGCTGAGTACCATTGCAATGAGCCCCTGTAGCTCAACTGGATAGAGCAGACGGTTTCTACCCGTCAGGTTGCGGGTTCGACTCCTGCCGGGGGCACCGACGCTGAGAGAAAGTAAGGGCGAGTAAGAGGACCGTTTAATCAAGCGAGCAGGGGAACAGCCCCCCTCACGACGAATCGCTAATTCACAATTTCTCAATTGTCGCCGTTGCGCTCATACCGAGTGGCGCGGTTGGCGCGGCGGGTGAAACATCTGTGGCGATCCTGTGTCGATGTTTCGCGACCGTACAACAATCGAATTTGGCCGCCAGCTCCATGAACTGGGGCTGTTGATTATTCCGTCGGGGCGCCGGGATTCGAACCCGGGACCTCCTGGTCCCAAACCAGGCGCGCTAACCAAGCTGCGCTACGCCCCGCTGTTCGCGTACTACATCCCGCAGACGCTACCACGAGGTGAAAAGTGGTCATTCATTCCACCGGTTTAGCACTGGCGGAATCCGGATTCCAAACCAAGCATGTTCATTCAGTTGTGCGCCTGGCGTCTTTTGACGGACGCTGCTCGCGGAAAGGAATCGCTCGACACGAACTCGTGCCCACCTGAACTAAGAAATGTTCGACGCTTCGCACCCTCTGTTGGGCAGTGCTGGGCGAGTCGTGAAAAATCCGCGGGTGTTTTTTGGCTGGGCCGGAACATGGTTCGCTCGGGATGTGTGCTGGTGTCGCCTTTCGGCATTTCTCGTTGGGAGCGTCGCGAGGGCTCCGCTTTAGGGAGACCTCATTGATCTCGGTGACTATGCGACCACAACTTCGTCGACTCCGGAATGGCGCAAAGTCTCACTTAGCCCATCTGGTTCTAGTCTCGTTGCGAATGATAGAAGGTGCCCGTGGCCTATGACTGGATAATCGATGCGCTCGAGGAGACGTGGGCGCACACCGCACGCACGCTACTGGGACGCAGCGAGCGAGATTTTGATGCTCTGACCGCATGTCCTGGTTGGAGCGTACGTGACGTGATCAACCACATCACTGGCACTGAACTTTTCTTGATGGGGGCGCGAGTACCCGACATCACCGGGCCGTGGCCCGAGCACGTGAAGAATGCATTGGGTGAGACCAATGAGGCATTCGTCGTCAGTCGACGTCACCTTTCAGTGGAAGAGGTTCTCGATGATTTTCGAAATGCCACCGGCGCGACACTCGCGACACTTCGAAAGATCAGCCCTGAAGATTGGTTGAACGATTCGTGGAGTCCCGAGGGGAAACGACCCCTGTACCAATTGCAAGAGTCGCGCGTCCTCGACAGTTGGATACACCTCCAAGACATTCATGACGCCTTGTTGGAACCCACCGATGACCACGGGCTGGGCGAGGAGATCGTGGTCAACCGCTTCGAGGCGATGCTGCCCTACGTGTGGGCAAAATTGGTCGCGGCCCCCGAGGGAAGCCTCTTGCGGGTCAATCTCGCTGGAAGGCTTGGACGCAGCATCCAAGTTCAAGTTCGCAATGGTCGCGGAGAGGCGGTGGTGGCGCTAAAAGACGTACCTCGAGTTGAACTCAGCACCGCCGTTGCCTTATTTTGGCGTCGAATGGCTGGACGGATTAATGCCGAAGCATTCATAGGGGCATCCGCCACCGACGTGCGAGGTGACCGTGAATTGGCTCAGCGACTAGCTGCTGCCCTGAATGTGTTGCCCTAGGTACGTCGGAGGGGAACGCGAGGAGCGGTAGGCTGTCAGCCTTATGCGTGCCACATCTTCCACCCTGGATAACAACCGAATCAAGCTGGTCGTCGAAGTAGACGATGTCGAGATGAATGAGGCGCTTGATGCCGCCGCAGCGAGCTTGGCCCAGCAGGTGAACGTCAAAGGTTTTCGAAAGGGCAAGGTGCCCAAGCAGGTCCTCGTGGCCAATATTGGTGGTCTGGCCGTACTTCGAGCCGAGGCGATTCGCGAGTCGTTGCCGGACTTTTACGCAAGAGCAATCTCTGAGACCATGGTGGATCCCATTGGTCAGCCCGACGTGACGATTACTGCGGGTGAGGATGAGGGTATTTTGGTCTTTGAAGCTGACGTCGAGATTCGACCCGAAGTAGAGCTGTCAGGGTATGAATCGCTGCGCGTGACGATTCCTTCACCGGTCGTTGGCGATGACGAGATTGAAGCTCAGATCAATCGATTCCTTGAGACTGACGCGGTGTTGGAGAATGTGGACCGACCCATCATCACCGGTGACCTAGTCAACATGGACATCCGTGCGGAGCAGCCTGGATCAGAGGCGGAGCCCCTGGAAATGAGCGACTTCATGTACACCGTGGGTTCGGGCTCCATTGCTCCGGAAGTCGACGAACTCATTCTGGGTCTGCGCACGGGCGAGGAACTGGTCGTTACGGCCGCCGCGGGAATTGGCCAGAGTGTGGTGTACACCATGCAGCTCAAGCAGGTGAAGGAGCGTATTCTTCCTGAACTGACAGACGAGTGGGTAGAGGAGAACACCGAGTGGCCCACGGTTAATGAGATGCGCGACGCTGTTCTTACTCAGATGAGCAAGATGAAAGTTGTTGAGGCCCAGATGTCTCAGCGCGATGCCATGCTCGTGGCTCTGGGCGATTTAGTCGGCGACGAGAAAGTGCCCGCGGTGCTGGTGGATGCCGAGGCGAACGATCGGATGCACGATCTTGGTCACCGGCTCGCGCAGCAGCAGATGAACCTTGAACAGTTTCTGCAAGCCACCGGGCAAACGCCCGATCAGGTATTGGCGGCAGTCCGAGAAGATGCGCAACGCGCGGTGAAAATTGATCTGGCACTTCGCGCACTGGTCAAGGCCGAGGGGCTCGGAGCCAGTGAGTCCGAGATCGAGGATGAGTTGGTGAAGACCGCCGAAGCGATGAGTCTGACGGCGGACACGCTTCGTGAGAACCTCTACAAGACTGGTCGTGTGGTGGCTTTCGAATCCGAAGTTGCCAAGATCAAGGCTAATAAGTGGCTGAGTGAGAACGTGACTTTCGTTGACCACCTAGGCATTGTGATTGATCGAGAGTTGTTACGCGAGGACCAGTCCACCGAGATCGACGAATAAGGTAGCAACGTGAACGAATATTTCCGTGCCCAGAACTATCTCGTGCCCACTGTGGTCGAGTCGTCGAGTCGGGGCGAACGTGCTTACGACCTGTACAGCCGCTTGTTGCGTGAGCGCATCATCTTCCTGGGGACTCCCATTGATGACACCATCGCCAACTTGATCTGTGCACAGATGCTATTTCTTGAGTCCGAGGATCCCGATAAGGACATCAGCCTCTACATCAATTCGCCCGGTGGCGACATCACGGGACTGTTGGCAATTTACGACACCCTGAAGTACATCAAACCCGACGTGTCGACCTTTTGCTTCGGTCAGGCCGCTTCGGCGGCGGCAGTTTTGCTGGCTGCGGGGACGAAGGGTAAGCGCTTCGCGTTGCCACACGCACGGGTGTTGTTGCACCAGCCGTGGGGTGGAGTCGGGGGACAGGCCTCAGACATCGAGATCCAGGCTCGCGAAATCCTTCGCATGAAGGACATGCTCAATGCGATGCTCGCTAATGACACGGGTCAAAGTGTCGAGCGTATCGCCAAGGATACTGACCGTGATTACATCATCGGTGCCGATGAAGCGGTGCAGTATGGCCTTATCGACGAAGTCCTGGTTGCTCGTCCTTAGTTTGATCACTCGCGACTCGTTCGTTGGAGAGAATAGTTAGGTTGTCGGACAACCCGAGACGAAATATGTCTCGCTAATTCCCTGATTAACAATAGTTTTCTCGAGAGCAGTGTTCGAATCAACCTTATTGTCATTGCGAAAATTCGATCCTCTCGCTGCTGGAGAGAGGTGAATCTTCGCGCGAGGTGCCAAAAATCTGGAGCGGGGCCTCGTAGGATGTTCAATGAGGGAGGTGAGCGATGGCGAAGTTTGGAGAAAGCAGCGACCTGATCAAGTGCAGCTTCTGTGCCAAGGGTCAAAAGCAGGTTAAAAAACTCATTGCGGGACCGAGCGTCTATATCTGCGACGAGTGCATAGACCTGTGTAACGACATCATCGCTGACGAATTTGGGGACCGCCCGGAGTTCGTTCTCGAGGATCTGCCTACCCCACGAGAAATCACCTCGTTCCTGGACGAGTTCGTTATTGGTCAACTCGACGCGAAGAAGATCCTCGCAGTCGCGGTCTATAACCATTACAAACGAATCCAAGCGGGTCCGCTGCACGACGATGATGTTGAGGTTGGTAAGTCGAACGTACTTTTGCTTGGCCCCACCGGTTGCGGCAAGACCTTTTTGGCGCAGACACTCGCGCGCATGCTCAACGTACCTTTCGCGATCGCTGACGCTACAGCATTGACGGAGGCGGGTTACGTCGGTGAAGACGTCGAGAATATCTTGCTGAAATTGTTGACTGCGGCAGATTTTGACGTGAAGCGTGCCGAGCGCGGCATTATTTATATCGATGAGATTGACAAGATTGCGCGAAAGGCGGAGAACCCTTCCATCACTCGTGACGTCTCGGGCGAAGGTGTGCAGCAGGCACTCTTGAAGATTCTCGAGGGGACAGTGGCGAGTGTGCCACCCCAGGGCGGTCGCAAGCACCCCCATCAAGAGTTCATAACGATTGATACCGCGAATATCCTCTTTATCTGCGGGGGTGCCTTCGCCGGGTTGGAGCAGATTATTGAGCGACGTCTCGGAAAGAAGTCGATGGGCTTCAACCAGCCCGTGGAGACCAAACGTCATGGTGACATTGAGCTCTTTCGTCACGCGTTGCCCGAAGATCTCGTCAAGTTCGGGCTCATCCCTGAGTTCATTGGCCGCTTGCCGATCGTTGGTGCCGTTCAGCAGCTCGACCGTGAGATGCTGATTCAGGTTCTCACCGAGCCGAAGAATTCGCTGGTCAAGCAATTCCAGCAGGTTCTCGCTCTCGACGGAGTCGAGTTGGTGATTGAGCCTGATGCGCTTGCGGCAATTGCCGAATTGGCGATGGAGCGCCAAACTGGGGCACGAGGATTGCGTTCGATTCTGGAGAATGTTCTCCTGGAGCCAATGTACGACGTACCTTCGCGGGCCGATGTCGAGCGGTGTGTGATTACCGCGGCCGTCGTGCGGCGCGAAGCTGAGCCGACCTACGATTTAAGGAAGACGCGCACTCGTCGCGCCAGTTAGTCGTGCGCCCCACCACATACGACCACGCACTGGCGTGGCTGGAGTCCCACGTAGATTACGAGCGATTGGCTCCGGGGCGACGCGATAGTCCCTCGCTGCAGTCGGTGCGGGATACGCTGGCACTTTTCGCTGATCCGCATCGTGACTATCCGATCGTGCACATCACGGGGACGAATGGCAAGGGCACTACGACGACACTCACGAGCGCCCTGCTGGTGGCCACGGGGTTGCGAGTGGGTAGCTTTACAAGTCCCGACCTGCACCACATCAACGAACGCATCGCGCTCAATGGTGAAGCAATAGGTGACGATGACTTCACCTCACTGCTCGCACGACTCTACGATGTTGAGCGGGTGAGCGGTATTGTGCTGACCCGCTTCGAACTCTTGACGGTGGCGGCGTTATTGCACTTTTCCGACGAGGGTGTCGATGTGGCCGTCGTTGAGGTCGGATTAGGTGGTACGTGGGATTCGACCAATGTCGTCGACGGCGACGTGACGATATTGACCAACGTCGACCTTGACCACACGGCGGTGTTGGGCGACAGCATCGGTGCTATCGCCCGAGATAAAGTTGGCATCTTTCGCAGTGAGGCTATCGCCATTGTTTCCACGACCAATGCCATCGCGGTAGAGATTGCCGTGGCGCGTGCCAGTGAACTTGGCGCGACGCTCTGGACAATCGAGGAGTCGTTCAACCTCGAACGCAATGATCTGGCGGTCGGTGGTCGCGCTATTACCGTGCGCACTCCCTTCGCCCACTACGAGGAGATTCTGGTGTCGTTGCACGGAATTCATCAGGGGGTTAACGCCACCACGGCTATCGTCGCCGCCGAAGCATTTCTCGGACGAGCCCTCGGCGAGGACGTCGTGCGTTCGACAATGGCGAGAGCGGTGATGCCAGGACGCATGGAGCTCCTCAGTCGACATCCGATGATTGTCGTGGATGGTGCACACAATCCGGCGGGAATTCGCGCCCTCTGTGCGGCACTCGATGGGGCATTTCACGTTGCCGGAGAACGACGATGCGTGCTGGGCATGCTCGGTGGTCGCGATGTCGACGACATGGTGGGACCCTTAGTGGCCCTTGGTTTTAACGAGTTCCACTGCTGTGCGCCTACGTCGCCGCGCGCTATGGATGTTCGCGCGGTGGCTGAGGCGGTGCGCCGTGCGGGTGGGGTGGCCTACGAGCACTCGAGCGTGTCAGTGGCACTAGCGCACGCACGCGAACACTCAGGTGACGACGATCTGATCGTTGCGGCGGGGAGTCTGTACCTCGTAGCTCAGGTGCGCGCTGACGTTCTACATCTCCTATCTCGTCACGAGAGCTGAGACTGGTAGATTCCTTCGTCGTGGAAAGAACTCTGGTCCTAGTGAAGCCCGACGGCGTCGAACGCGGTCTCGTCGGGGAAATTATTAGTCGTTTCGAACGACGGGGATTGCAACTCGTGGCGACCGAACTGCGTACCCTCGACCGCGCTACGGCCGAACGGCATTACGCCGAGCACCTCGGCAAGCCCTTTTACGAGGGCCTCGTGGTCTTCATCACGCGTGGTCCAATAATGGCCATGGTGATTGAAGGGCCAACTGACACTTGGCAAATCGTTCGGACCATGATGGGCCCGACGAACCCCGCTGTTGCCGCTCCAGGAACCATTCGCGGAGATTTAGGCGTTGAAATTAGCCGAAACCTGATTCATGGCTCAGACTCCGCCATTTCGGCACAGCGCGAGATTGCGATCTTCTTTCCGGCCCTAGGCTAGATAAGACCTGTTTGGTGTACGGCGCTCCAGTGTCGTAGCCTTAGGGAGGTAAGAGAGTACTTGTCGGGCTCTCATTAAGGGTTCTAAATGGTTGATTCTCGTTTTTCACTCCTGGGCCGCGATATGGCGGTGGACCTGGGCACCGCGAACACGTTGGTCTACGTGCGTGGGCGCGGCATCGTCCTCAACGAACCTTCCGTGGTCGCCGTTGACATCAAGGATGGCAAGCCTCTGGCCGTGGGTGCTCAAGCTAAGTTGATGATTGGACGTACCCCGAGCAATATTCAAGCCATCCGTCCCCTCAAGGACGGAGTCATCGCTGACTTTGAAATCTGCGAGAAGATGTTGCGATACTTCATCCACCGCGTTCACCAGCGCCGTTTTGCCAAGCCTCGAATGGTTATTTGCGTGCCCTCAGGGATCACGGGTGTCGAGCAACGAGCAGTCATGGAGGCCGCTGAGTTCGCGGGTGCACGCAAGGCATACATCATCGAAGAGCCCATGGCCGCAGCCATCGGTGCGGGACTGCCAATCCATGAGCCGACCGGCAATATGGTGGTCGACATTGGTGGAGGCACCACAGAAGTCGCAGTCATCTCCTTGGGTGGCATTGTCACGAGTCAGTCGATCCGTGTCGGTGGCGATGAGCTTGATGACGCCATTGTGGCGTACGTGAAGAAGGAGTTCCAACTCGCCCTCGGTGAGCGTACTGCTGAGGAGATCAAGATTCAGATGGGGTCTGCCTACCCACTCCAACAGGAGATGCAAGCACAAATTCGCGGACGTGATCTCGTGACTGGTCTACCAAAAACCGTGGTGATCTCCACTGAGCAGGTTCGTCACGCAATTGAAGAGCCCGTGCAGGCCATCGTGGACGCAGTCAAAGTCACGCTGGACCGTACGCCGCCAGAACTCTCCTCAGACCTCATGGAACAAGGAATCGTATTGACCGGTGGCGGTGCATTGTTGAACGGTTTGGCTACGCGACTCGAAGTTGAGACCAACATGCCAATTATCGTGGCCAATGACCCGCTGAACTGCGTGGCGCTCGGCTCGGGGATGTGTCTCGAGGAACTCGACGTTTTCTCGCGCATGCTCAAGACATCACCCTCTCGCTAAACCGTGGCCTCGGACCGCACCCGGCGTCGAATCTTCTTCACGGGAGTGATCGGCACGCTTATCATCCTCACGGTGTACGTCACCGGAGGTGTGGTGGCGGGTGCTAGGGGCGTGGCGCGAGCGGTCGTGTCGCCGTTCTCATGGGCCGCTGACTTCGTGGCACGACCAGTTGGTCACTTAGTGGCGGGCATGGTCAATTACTCCGATATCGTGGCGCAAAACCAACAGTTGCGATATTTACTGGGTCAAGCAACTCTGCGCGCTGACGAGAACGCATCGGCCGCCCAGCAGTTGCGTCAACTCAGTCAGGCGCTGCACGTACCCGTGGCCTCATCACTGGGTACCGTGATGGCCCAAGTGACCGAGATATCGCCTACGAACTTCTCCGACACTGTCACTATTGGCAAAGGACAGGATGAAGGTGTGATGGATGGCATGCCTGTTGTCGCCGACGGTGGTCTGGTGGGACGGATCATCGCTACTTCGGCGCATTCTTCGACGGTTCGTTTGCTGAACGATACTGGTTCGGTGGTCGGTGCAACTTTTGGTAACGGACTCACTTCGGTACTGATCTCTGGACAGGGGATCAATAATCCATTGAGTGTGACGCAGATTCCCGTGACCGCCGCGCTGGGCGTGGGCAGTCTTCTCTCGACCAGCGGCCTGCAGGGTGGACTGTTCCCTCCTGGCCTGCCGGTCGGTCGCGTCACAAAATTACTGATCAATCCAGGATCTTCGAGTTATTCAGTTTCGCTGGCGCCGACGGCGAATCTGAATAACCTTGCCTACGTTGATGTGGTTCTGTGGGAGCCTTCCACGTGACCCAAGCTCGGGCGCTAATTACTCTCGTAACTTTGGTCGTGGTGGGAGTGCAACTCGCAGTGTTCACCCACTGGCGATTCGCCGGCGTGGTCGTGATGCTGGTGTGGCTGTGGCCAGTGGCGGTGGGCCTCACGGGCCTCACCTCTCTCGCGATGTTTGCGGGGCTGTTGACGGGTATCTTGTTTGACGCCCAGAGCGCCACTCCTTTTGGCCTGAGCGCGCTGGTGGGAATACTGCTGGCGTACATCGCGTCACGCCTGGGCAAGGAAGGTGTCGGTGACCTCGATTCAGCCGCCCTGTGGGTGACGCCAGCGATTGCGGCCGGGGCCGGTTTCCTGGCACCCCTGCTCTTCGTCTTCAGCGGCGTTTTCGCACTGAATTTCTCCTTGTGGCGCGGCAGTCTTCTTAACTCGATGGTGGTGAATGCGTTGGCCTTCTTGCTGCTCGCTCGGCCGGTGACGCGTGTGGCCTTCGCCGTCAGCACTTCGGCGATGCGGGCACGTCGATGAAGGGATCGTGGCGCAACCGCCCAACAGCGTCGTGGTTCCAGCGGTTGTGGCGACCTTGGGTATCGCTCAATCCCTTCCGTGGGCGCGGACGGCAAATTAATGAGCCCCGACCCGTAGGAATTCGTGATTTAGTCGCGTCGCCCGAGGAGGTGCAGGCTCGGCCCGAGCGCCGCTGGCGCATCATTGGTGGATTCTTCTCGCTGCTGCTGATCTTGTTGATCGGGCGTCTTTTCATGCTCCAGATCCTCGAACATTCGGCGTCGGTGGCGACCGTTCGCTCGAATTCGCTCCACGTGGCCACCATCCCTGCATCGCGCGGACTCATCGTCGACCGAAACGGCAACCCACTGGTTACTAACGTCACTACGACGGAGATTTTGCTTTCACGACAACAGGCTTATCTCAACCCTTCGGTGATTGGCGCCTTGGCCACTATCACACATCAGAGTGTGGCGACCGTGCAGAACGACTTGACCAATGTGCAGTACAGCCCGTACCAACCAGCGCCAGTCATGACCGATGCACCCACTTCAGTGGTGCAGTTCATCAAATTGCACCCGGGGGAGTTCCCCGGTGTGAGTGTGCAGGGAGTGACTCAGCGCAGTTATCCACTAGGTGGCAACACGGCCTCTCAGTTGCTGGGCTACGTCGGACCTATTACTGGCGCTGAAATGGCGGCCAATCCGACCTTTAACTACACCACGAACTCCACATACGGAAAGACTGGCATCGAGAACTTCTACGAACAGTATTTGCGCGGCATCGATGGCACCAGCACGATCGAGGTCAGTGCCCAGGGCAATATCCTTGGCGCGGTGCAAAAAACTCCCCCCCAACAGGGAGACTCCGTCATTTTGAACGTGGACGCGGGCCTGCAAAAAGCGCTGGACGGTTACCTCGCAAGCGACATCACTCTGGTTCGGCGTACTCTCGACCCCGTCAGCGGCATACTGCCTCCGGCGCTCAATGGCGCGGCAATCGTGATGGATGTCAATACTGGGGCAGTGCTCGCGATGTCGAGCTACCCATCGTTCGATTTGAGCTCCTTCGTCAATGGCCTCTCTCAAGCGACTTTCAATAGCCTTTTGAATGAGGGGGCCTTCTCTAATTATCCCATCCAAGGTTTGTACACCCCCGGTAGTACGTTCAAGTTGATCACCGCAACCGCTCAGATGCAGACCGGGGTATTTCCCGCCACTCAATTGGTAAATGACACGGGTTACTACACCGTGCCTGGTTGTCTACAAGGCGCACACGGCTGCGTCTTTCACGACGACCAGGGTCAGGGTGCGGGACTGGTGAGCCTACCCATGGCTATCACGGTGTCCTCGGACTACTACTTCTACCAACTCGGTTACCTTTTTTGGTCCCAGCAGGCAAAATATGGTGAAACACCGATTCAGAACGTGGCTCATCAATACGGCCTTGACCAATACTCCAATATCGATCTTCCCAATGAGGTTCAGGGGCGTGTCGACTCACCGACGGTACGCATTGCTTTGCACAAGGCGGCTCCCTTGGCCTTCCCCAACGCGACGTGGTACACGGGTGACAACATCGAGATGGCTTTCGGTCAGGGTTCGACAGCCATCACGCCCATCGCTCTAGCGAACGCCTACGCTACCTTTGCCAACGGTGGCACGCGCTACGCGCCTGAAGTGGCCGCCGCGGTCGTGAGCCCGAGCGGCAAGCTCGTGGTGCGATACGCACCGCGGGTGATTGGTCACGTGAATCTGCCACCGGCCTATCGTGATCCCATCCTGCAAGGCCTCGAAGGTGTGGTTCAGAATCCCAGAGGAACTGCGTATGGGACATTTCAGCGCTACGCCACTTTTTCTCAATCAGCTTTTCCGGTGGCCGGTAAGACTGGAACGGCGTCGACTGGCTATTATCCCAATGGCAAGTCCCTCGAGCCCAATTCATTGTTCGTTGGCTTTGCCCCGGCGAATAACCCTAAATACGTGGTTGTTTGTGCGATCGCACAAGGTGGCTATGGCGCAGACGCGGCTGCGCCAGTAGTTGCTCAGACTTTCAATTACATCTACCAACACCCCATTAAGCCCGTGGTGCTCGCCGTGAAGAGCCAAGTACCTACCGTCACCACGACTACTCACCCCCCGACCACCACCGTGCGGGTCAAGGGCGCCACGACCACGACGACGTCGCATTCGACCACGACCACGATAAAGAAGGTCGGATAGGGCGTATTGCGAGTAGCCTTAAGTAGTTGGGTGCGGCCGTTCACTAGACGGTGGCGCAATGAAATCGCAGTGACGACCGAGTGAGAACATTCCGTCGTTGCCCGCAGTAAGGACGCAACGTGGTACACGCTAGAGAGGTAGCCAAGTTCTTCGGAACTCGGGGCGCCCCGTATGCCCTCGCCCAATTCGTAGTTTTTCGTCCCGCCGTCGCGCCTTTTGTGAACTTCGGCCATTCTTCCGGGAGTTACGCCTCGGCGCGCAACTCCTTCACCCAGAACTCAAGGAGTACCCGTCGTGAGCGACGAGATCACCACCCCCGCATTGCCATCTAGCCCCAGGATTGGCGACACTCGCCCTGCGCCTCAGATTGGCGACACTCGCCCTGCAATTGGCGTGACGCGCGAACCAGCCAATCCATCTTCCTCAAACAATGGCCAGGGCGGCGGTCAGGGTGGCGGACGTCGCCGTCGCGGTGGTCGTGGCCGCGGCGGTCAGGGTGGCCAAAATCGCCAGGGTAGCCAAAATCAAGGCGGACCAGCCGGCCAAGGTGCCCAGAATCGACAGAGTTCACGTCCCGTGGAGGCCCCGGTGGAGGCCTCGGCTCCAGATTTTGACGGAGACGATCTTGGTCGTGCCCGTAAGGGGAAGCGGCGTGGGGGAGAGCGCCGCGTCCGTGCACAGGGCCGCTACTTGATGTGCGTACACACCACCAAGGAAGCCACCCATATCGCAACCCTTGAGGGTCGCACCATGGTCGAATACACCGTCGCCAAAGCCGCTGACGAGACCAACCAGATTGATGGCAACATTTATGTGGGTCGGATTCAGAACGTGTTGCCGGGCATGGAGCTGGCATTTGTTGACATCGGCATCCCAAAGAATGCAGTTCTCTATCGTGGGGACATCTCATTGGGCGATGATGAGATCGAAGGCCCCTCGTCGAACGACAAGCGCATTGAGCAAATGATTAGGTCTGGGCAGACTGTTGTGTGTCAGGTCACCAAGAATGCCATTGGGGCCAAGGGTGCTCGACTCACACAAGAAGTGTCAATCCCCGGCCGATTTGCGGTACTCGTGCCGAATTCGAGCACAATTGGTATCTCCAAGCGCTTGCCAGATGGTGAACGTCGACGTTTGCGCAAGATCATTGATGACGTCAAGCCGGCTCGACACGGCATCATCATCAGAACCGCCGCGGAGGGCGTGGTGGCCGATGACTTAGCGCGCGACGTCACGTCGTTGTGCGAGAAGTGGGACGCGATTGAGGCGGAAGTGGCCAAGTCGAATCAACCTCGGCTGGTGTATCGCGATCTCGACCTCGCCGTGCGTGTTCTGCGCGAAGAGCTCAACGATGATTTTCGCGGCGTGATTATCGATGACGCTGACCTGTTTAACAAGGTGCGCGACTACGTGCTGGCGGTGAACCCTGAGTTGGCGGATCGCATTGAGTACTACGACCGCTCCAGTGAGGAGCTGCCTCTCTTCGAGCGTTACTTTGTGCACGAGCAGTTGCATCGGGCACTTGATCGTAAAGTTTTCCTGCCTTCGGGAGGATCTCTCATTATCGAGCGTACCGAGGCGCTGACGGTCATTGACGTGAACACCGGTAAGAACGTTGGTACCACGAATCTCGAGGAGACTGTGTTCCGCAACAACCTCGAAGCCGCCGAAGAGGTGGCACGTCAGCTCAGATTGCGCGATATTGGCGGCATCATCGTGATCGACTTCATCGATATGGAGGCCAAGACGCACCGCGAAGCGGTGGCATCGGCTCTACGTCAGGCTCTGAGTCGCGATAAGACGCGGACTCAGGTCTTTGACATTTCGGAGCTCGGATTGGTTGAAATGACGCGTAAGCGCGTCAATGAGGGACTGCTGGAATCAGTCTCGAAGGTTTGTGCGGTGTGCGATGGTCGTGGTTTCGTCGTCGCCACCGGCCTATAAGTCACGAGTGACTGTAGATTTCGACTACTATTGTAACCCTATGTACGCCGTCATCCGAGTAGGCACTTCTCAAGAGCGCGTCACCGAGGGCCAATTGGTCCGCGTTGATAAGCGCGGCGAAGAGAATGGTGCTGTTATTGAGTTCGAGCCCGTTTTGTTAGTGGACGGGGACAGCGTTCTCGCTGGTCCGGCACTAGAGGGAGCCAAAGTTTCTGGCACAATCGTCGGTGTAGAGAGTGGCCCGAAGATTCGCGCCCTCACCTACAAGGCCAAGTCAATCCAGCGCAAGCGCTGGGGACACCGCCAGTGGTACACCACCGTGGAGATCAACAAGATTTCACTGAAGCCGGCTAAGGCTGCCAAGGCAGTTGAAGCGGTTGAGGCGTAAGGAGCAACCATGTCAAAGACTAAAGGTGGCGGTTCTACCCGCAACGGTCGCGATTCCAATGCCCAGCGCCTGGGTGTAAAGGCCTTCGACGGCACGCTCGTTAAGACTGGATCGATTATTATTCGCCAGCGTGGAACCTTGTTTCACCCCGGACGCAACGTTGGAATCGGCAAGGACGACACTTTGTTCGCCCTGGCTGAGGGCAAGGTGAAGTTCGGCTTCCGTCGTGGCCGCAAGCTCGTGGACATTTTGACCGAAGGCTAACAGTGGGTGTCCTGCTTGGACCCACCGGTTGACCTTGACCGACTGAACCACACGGCCCAGCCGTGCTAGTTCGTCCTTCGGTATTGCGTAAGAGAACGTAGTTCGAACTCAGAAACCTCGTCGCGGCGTCGTGTCGTTGCGTACATGTACATAGATATTTGGCGGCACCGTTGCACTCATGCCGACGTGGGGGGATCCCGGAGCGCTGCACAACGCTTGTTACAACTGTGACGCTGTGACGTCGGGAACTTCTCGAATGCGCGGTTCGAGTCCAACGAAGTTCGCTTGAAGGCATCGTTGGACAGTTCGTGGTGCGAGACCACGTTGTCACCACCGCCCACATTGACCGGGGAGTCCCCGGCCTTCGAGTTTTCCCAGGCAGTGAAACCGCCGTCGTTGATGAAAGAGAACCCCGACCAGGACAGCAGGGGCGTTGATGGTTCGCCTGACTCCTCGTATTCGTGAGGCGATTGACGTCGGATGATCTGGTGTTCAAGTTCGTTCTCACTCGAGTTCGGTCATCTTTTCAGCATGGAGCGGCGCTTACTCACGTACTTCGCGAGAAGGATTCTCTGTTCGATGTTCCGGTCAAGGGCCAAAGGCAATGTGAGGGCCCGCGACAAGAAATGACCGGTGTGTGCCAAAGGAACTTGGGGCAGTGAACCCTCACAATTGAGGTGAGATGCGACGTATCAGGGGTCAGTGACGAGAATCATGGAAACTCCCCAGAGTCGATCACTGAAATTCCCCACCTCCTGAGAGCAGCAGTGGGCCACTAGGTCCATCAAAAGTGAGGTGGGCCCCTTCAAGATTGGTGGTGCTAATCCAACAACCGAAGGGTCCCACTCCTCATGCTCACACAAGGAGAAGTCGTGGAAGTACACGCACTGAAAGAACGGGGATGGACCATCACGACCATCGCCAACCACTTGGGCCACGATCGCAAGACGATCCGGGCCTACCTGAAGGGAGAACGAGTTCGCGGAACTGATGACGAGAAGTGCGGAAGTTCAAGTTGTCGAGTGCGCCCGGAATGCGGCCGATACCTTCACGTCGTGGCCCGCTCTAGCGACCTGACCACTACCCAGTGGAAGATACTGGAGTCCGTGTTCATGGTTCCCTCCAAACTAGGACCAGAACACGGTGCCGAGTTGTGCCACGTCCTCGACGCAATGCTTTATATCTCGCGCACTGGTTACCAGTGGAGCTCTCACTAGATCAGTACGGTCCCTGGACCCGGGTTCGGTCACACTTTCGTCGATGGTCGAGGTACGGACCCTGGACCACGATTCTCGCTGCGATACTCGCCTCGATGTACGCGGTCCTTACAGCGTGTGTCCTAATTGGACCCACCGGTTTACCTTGACTAACCGAGGCATGTGGCCCAGTAGTGCTTGCTCACCGTCCGACTTCTCAAATCAACTTCCATCCGAGTGCTCGGTTCCGACCCGGGGCCCTCATCACGTTGCCGTAATGGTTGTGCGGGTGACGATCGGCTCTTCCCGCGTGCTTCGCG
>JABEUQ010000098.1 GCA_013044265.1 Acidimicrobiaceae bacterium | reverse complement strand
GCGGCCGCCGCCATCTCGCCGAGTCCCTCGTCAATGCGCGCGAATACGTTTCCGGGCACGAAACCAATGTCAGGGTTGAGCAAGAGATTGTTCCGCTCGTAGAAGAGTGCAAGGTCCACCGTCTTCTCAGAACGATAAGCAGACTGATCATTGGCGTAACCGTGTGACACGGTGGCGATCTGCGCTTTGGGAAATTCGAAATACACCACATCCCCGGCAATCGGCGTGATAGTCGTGTTCTCGAGCTCGGGTGAGTCGCCGAAAGACGGGACCAGCGTATAAATCTCGTTTCGCGCATATTTGGCGTGATGTACCTGCGATTCCAACGGCAGTGAGTCCCAAACAATCTGGCAAGTTCGTGGTGCTACATCATCCATCAATGTGGCAACACAACTGACGTTTCGCTTGGTGAGAGTGATCTTGATGCGACGCTCTTGCTTGTTCACTTACTTCTGTCCTTTGTTCTAGTGTTCGACCTTACGATTTTGCCCAGGACATCTTGTGTTCAACGTACGCGCCGAGGCGCCCTAATGTCATATTCATGACTAGGTAGAAGCCCACAGCGATGAGGTAGATGTTGAGCGGTTGGCTATTGCTAGCCAACAGGTTCGCGTGATACATAATTTCCGGCACACCGATGATGTACAGCAGTGTGGTGTTCTTGAGTTCGAGGATTACGAAGGTAGTGAGCGGCGGCACCATGCGAGCGACCGCTTGAGGCAACACCACCCGACGAAAGGATTGGAACCGGCTCAAGCCGAGAGCCGTGCTGGCTTCAAGTTGCCCAGGGTGGACTCCTGAGATACCGGCACGAAATATCTCAATCGCGTAGCCGGTTCCGTAGAAGCACATCCAGATGAATCCAGCCGTGAATGGCGAAAGATTAATTCCAAACTGCGTGAGACCGAAATACAGGATAAAGAGTTGAAGAATCTGAGGCAGACCGCGCACCAACTCCACGTAACCCACGATCAACCAGCGAAGCCAGCGAGGACCCCGACTTCGAGCAAGCCCACCCAGCGCACCGAGCACCAATGAGACACCGACTCCCCCCGCAGCAAGCTCCACTGTTAGAACTGCACCGTGCAGCATCTGGCTTGTGTCGAAACCAATGTTCATCGCTCGACCTCTTCGGCGTGCTTTCGCTTCCGATCAGTGTCTCTCGCTTGCTCGTGCTCTTGAGTTGGGGCATCCGCAGCAATCTGCGCGCCCATACTTGGCGCTGAGGTGTTCGCTGACGGAGCCTTTTGCTGCAACACCCGCGAAAGAAACGACTTGCAGCGATCCGTCTGAGGATCATCCAGTACTTGACGCGCGGGCCCGATCTCAACCAATGCACCATCGGCCATTACAGCGACGGTGTCCGCGACGTCACGTGCGAACATCATCTCGTGCGTCACTAACATCATCGTCATTCCCCGATCGACGAGGGCTCGGATTGCGCCAAGCACTTCACCTACGAGCTCGGGATCAAGCGCCGACGTCGGTTCGTCGAACAGCATGAGGCTCGGCTTCATCGCAAGCGCTCGGCAAATGGCGACTCGCTGCTGCTCGCCTCCGGAGAGGTGGCGAGGATAGGCATCCACACGATGCGAAAGCCCGATAGAGCAAAGTAATTCTCTTGCCTGCTCTCGCGCTTCTTCTCGACTAGTACCCAGCACCAACACTGGGGCCAGCGCAACGTTGTCGACCACCGACATATGCGGGAAGAGATTAAAACTCTGAAACACCATCCCGGTTTCGGTTCGAATGCTCTTGAGCATTTCACGGGATGGTCCCCGTTTAGCCTCGTTAGTGCCGTGCAACTCGTGTCCGAGCACCATGATGGACCCAGACTCGAACGGTGTAAGGCAGTTCACGCAACGAATCAACGTACTCTTACCAGCGCCACTTGGTCCAATCAGCGCCACAACTTCACCTTGACGCACCTGAAGTGAAACGTCACCGAAAATAGTACGCTCGCCGAACTTCTTGGTAACGGATCGAATGTCGACTGCAATATCACTAGGCGTTGAATTAACCATGACGTCGCTGAACATTGAGCTCCAATCTTCCTAACACCCGCGAAAGCAGGAGGTACACAACTAAGTACATAACTCCGGCAAGCAAGAACATATCCATCGGTTCGAATGTTGCGGAGGTCGCTTCGTAGGTCCGCGCCATTAGGTCAGATAGGCCGATCGTAATGACGAGCGATGAGTCCTTGATGATGTCTGCCAAGGCATTCGTCGAGGGCAGCAGTATGGTCATCACCGCTTGGGGCAGCACAACTTTTCGCAAACGCTGCCATCGGCTGAGTCCGAGCGCGTCCGCAGCCTCACGCTGGCCACGGTCGACGCTCTGAATCCCACCTCGAAATATTTCGGTGAACTGTGCTGCGTAGAACGTTCCTAGGGCGATTACAGCTGCCCAGTACGCCGGAAGTTTGATGCCTACTTGGCCGAGTCCGAAGTACATGATATAGAGCACGAGCAACATCGGCGTTGCTCGGACGACCTCCACATACGCCGTTCCGATAAGTCGGAGTACGCGAAACCGCGCCAGGCGCAGGGCCGCGAATCCGGCGCCCGCAACAAGTGCGAACGCCAGACCCGCGACCGTGATCTCTAATGAGATACCAAGGCCACCGAGGAAATTACCGAAGTATTGCCCCCACAGAGTGAGAATCCCTGCAAACATTCCCTACATCCCCCCGGACTGCTTCCGTATCTCAAATAGACGTTGAGTTAGGGGCGGCGCAAATACCGCTGAGATATAGAGGCTGCTTCATCCCATACTTGTTGAATATTGACTGCTCCTGACCGTTGCAAGCAATCTTCTTTAGGTACTTGTTCAACGAGACGAGAAATGACTTAGCGTTTGGATTCTTGGGAACGCCATAGTAGCCGCGCAGCAGCTTAATTGGGGGTGCGATGGACTTTGGCACGTTCCCCAAGATTTTTACGTGGAGAGAAGGGTTTTCGTGCGCAGACCACGCCACGTCGACCCCTGGCTCCAGCGCTGCGGCAACACGACCCTGGCTCAGCGCGAGCAGTGTGTTCTGAATCGTGTCGTACTGGGTGATCGTCGCGTGTGGCACCTTTTGTGCTTCAAGTAGTTCCGCCGTTCCAGTAGTAATACCGATATTCTTACCTGCGAGACCCGCCATGGTGGCAGCCGTCACTTCGGGCGTCGTGCTGTTCACGTCAACCGTGTCGCTGTAGTTGAGCATCGGACGACTGAAGTTGATGACCTGGGCTCGCTGCGCGGTGATGAAGATGTCGACGCTGATGTCATCACGCTCGGTTGATACCGCCTCGATAGACGATGCGAAGGGGATCGAGTTGATCTGCAACTTTGCCCCAATGCTCTTTGCGTACCCCCGCAGGATGTCGACGTCATATCCGGTCCATGCCCCCTTCGCCGTTTGGAAGTCTTCAGGCGCAAACGCCGACATGGCGATGGAGAGTGTATGCGTACTCTTGATTTTGCCAAGAAGGCTTGGAGCTCCACTGCCGGAAGCGCTGTTCATACCAGCCAACGACACTGGCACGGCGACGGCGACGAATATTGGTAGCGCCATCGCTAGACGTCGTATGCGCCACTTGGACGAAGCTTTGTCTCGGTACCTGAGTTCCATCTGGATATCCCCCTGAGTTCAGATGATGCCTATTTGTTTCCGATACCGGCTTGGACTGCATGTCGCATCCAATCTAAGCAGCAGCGGCTGGATGAAACCCTACTGTCCAGATGTAGGATTGTCAACAACAGTCATAATTATTTTGTGAATCCGTGAGTAGCCTCCCGGCGCCGTATGTGAACGCGATGAACTCGGGCCAAACACGACTCGCGCTTCCATTCAACCTTGTTTCGCGAGTTCGCGCAGTGCGGGGATGAGACCCGGCAAGGTCCTGATCACCAGCATTGCCGGAGTCCATCGCACTAGATTCCGAGAGAAAGTTCGGCTCGTTGCTCGGATACCAACGATTATCGACCACCGGTTCATCCACGCTGCAAGGGAACCCGTAGGGGCGCGGCGAACACGCTACCGCGCTACCTCTGGTGCACGTCAAAGTTCGTCGCTTCAATAACTACGACGCGGTCGAGTTTGCCGCGGACGCGGCGTCACGCGCCGCGTGAAGTTCTTTGAGTCGATCGGCGGCATCGTTCATGTGGTGGCCAATCAGATCGGCAGTGGCAATCACGTCACCGCACTTGATCGCTTCAAAGAGCTGACGATGCTCATCAACCAGTTCAGCACTCGCTCGGTACGTGTTCTCTAGCGCGGACATACAAAGTCGACTCTCAACGATCAACGTGCCGAGCATACGTTCTAGACGGCGAGAGTTCGCTGCACGCACGAGCTCTTGGTGGAACTCGACGTCACGATCGGCTACCGCCGCCCACCTCTTACCTTTGGCTGCGGCGTCCATGCGCCGCAACACGGCTTCGAGTCGCTCGAGTCCAGTTGATCCTCTAGCGATCAGTAGTGACGCCGCCGCCCCCTCGACCGCTTGGCGAGCAAGATAGACATCAACCACATCGTCCGGTCCGAACTCAGGAACGAAAACGCCGCGGTTACGCACTGCGACGAGCACACCTTCTTGGACTAGTCGTTGCAACGCCTCTCGCACCGGCCCTCGGCTCACCTTGAGGCTTGAGGCGACGTCCACCTCCCCCAACTGAGTACCCGGTGTGAGCGAGCCACTCATGATGGCCTCGCGAATGCGGCCAGCGATCACGCCCGCCGTCGACTCCGACCGCAATGGTTCGAGTTCCTCAAGCACCTAGTCCCCTCCAGGCATGATGGACCGCTCGCCGCACCGCACTAATTGACACCCCGTCACCATTTCTCCTTCGGTACCAACTGACCCATGTAAGCATTCATTGTTGACAATTGTACAATAAGCAACCTATAGTCGTCCACCATGCCCAGCTTCCCCGACAAGAGCGCTGAGAACCTCCGTGCGGGGCGCCCGTATCCTACGCCCACCAATGCTCGTATCGCAGTGGTCGTGAACGATGATGCCCCGTCGGCCTCCTGCATCAATCTCCTCGTCGCCCAGGCAGGCGTCGTCGTAACGACCGACGAATTGCTCAATGAGGTACTCCCTCACGTGGAGGTTCTGTTTGTCTGGCCATTCTTGCTTCCCTCACTGCAACGCGAGTGGCAACGCGCCTCGTCGCTCCGCTGGATTCACACGGCAACTGCGGGTGTCGACGGCGTCCTGTTCCGCGAACTGACCGAAAGCAGTGTGCAGGTTACGAATTCTCGTGGCATCTTCGACGACTCCATCGCCGAATACGTACTTGGCCTTCTCCTCGCATTTGCGAAAGATCTCCCGCACACGCTCGAGCTTCAGCGGCGCCACGAGTGGAAACACCGTGATACGGAACGGCTCTTCGAACGAAGGGTCCTCGTGCTCGGTGCTGGGCCCATCGGACGCGCCATCGCACGGCTCACTCAACAGGTTCATATGACGGTGGAGCTCATGGGCCAGCGAGCTCGCGAAGATGCAGAATTTGGATCCATTCTTGGAAGAGCCGATTTTCACAGAGCACTCCGCCGTGCAGATTTCGTCGTAATCGCTGCGCCCCTCACCGAAACAACTCGTGGCATGTTCGACCGCGCTGCGTTCTCGGCCATGTCACCTCACGCGCGGCTCATCAACATCGGCAGAGGCCCTATCATCGACGAGTCAGAATTGCTTGCAGCGATTCGTGACGACCGGCTGGC
>JABEUQ010000097.1 GCA_013044265.1 Acidimicrobiaceae bacterium | reverse complement strand
GTCTACGCCCCCCAGGGCAAGATTGGCTTCACCGTGACCGCCATCGACGTGCAGGGCCTACTCGGCGACGTCGCCCGGCGTCGGGCGGAATTGATCGCCCGTCTGAGTGGCGAGGGCCTTCTTGAGGCCAACAAGCGCGTCGGGATCTCCCCGGTTCCTTTGCGCGTGGGTCTCGTGGCGAGTCCCGGCACCGAGGGGTACAACGACTTCACCGGTCAACTACTGCACAGCGGCTATTCCTTTGACGTGTCGCTCGTCACCACCCTGGTGCAGGGGGATCAGGCCCCCGCCCAGATCGTCGCCGCGATCACGGCCCTCGACGCGGCGCAACTCGACGTGATCGCCATCGTGCGCGGCGGAGGCTCCAAGGGGGACCTCGCTTGTTTCGATGACGAACGTGTCGCGCGGGCCATCGCTACGGCCGCCACGCCGGTCTGGACGGGAATCGGTCATACCGGAGACGAGGCGGTGGCTGACCTGGTGGCTCACACTCGTGCGATCACCCCCACCAAACTCGGCGAGGAGTTGGTGTCGCTCGTGAGCGCCTGGGACCAGCGCAATCTGCGCCTGCCGGCACAGCGTCTGAGCATCGCTCTCGAAGCAGTTCTCGACGAGGCCACGGAATTCCTGGGTGAGCGTCGACGCACCATGATATTCGCGGTGCGCGACCGCTTGCGCTCCGAGGAGCGTCACCTGGGTACGGTGCGCGAACGCCTTGTACTGCAGGCTCACCACCTTCTTGACACGACGACGACGACGTTGGCGAGCACTCGCCAACTCCTGAGCGCGTACGACCCCACGCGCCGCTTAGCCCAGGGATGGGCCATTGTGACCAGCGCCGATGGCCACACGGTGTCGCGCATCGAGGACGTCGCGCTGGGGGCCGTGGTGCAGGTGCGGGTGAGCGACGGACGTCTCGGAGTGACGATTACAACGAAAGATGGAGACAAATGATGAGTACAGACTGGAATGAAGCTGCCGAGGAACTCAACGCCATCGTGGCGTCGTTCGATCAAGGTGAGGTTTCGGTCGACGAACTCTTCGTCAAGCTGGAGCGGGCGACCCAGATCATTGAATCATTGGAGGAACGATTGAGTGCGACCAAGGCGAAGGTGGAGGAGTTGGCGCCGCGCATTGCGAAAGTTGCGACGAGTGAGTGAAAGCCTCTATTTTCGCCAGCGTCTCTCGGGACGTGACTTCGCCACCGAGAGTGCGCTGGCGCGTCAGATGGCGAATTTCACCTACGTGGTGGGTGACGCGCTGACGCGCGAGGTTCTGCTCGTCGACCCGGCCTACTCTCCCCGGGACCACCTGGCCTTTCTGGCGGTGCAGAATCTCACGTTGGTGGGTATCGTCGCGACGCACTACCACGCGGACCACATCGGGGGTGATCTGATGGGGCATATGGTCCCTGGCATCGCCGAGATCGCGGCCTTGGTCGACGTGCCGATCCACGTCCAGGCGAGCGAAGAGACGTGGGTGACCAAGGGCACCGGCCTGGGGGTTCCTCCAGTGCTACCCCACGAGCCCGGTGACGTGATTCGCGTCGGCTCGATTGACATCACATTGCTACACACCCCCGGACACACCCAGGGCAGCCAGTGCCTCTCCTTCGAAGGACGCCTCGTCAGTGGCGACACGCTCTTTCTTTCGGGTTGCGGACGTACCGACTTGCCCGGCTCGGACCCGCGCGAGATGTACGTGTCGCTCCAGGAACGCCTCGCGCATCTCCCCGACCAGACCGTGCTGTACCCGGGCCACTTCTATTCACCCGAGCCCTTCGCGACTCTGGGCGAGGTGCGTGCGCACAATGCGGTCCTGACGCCGCGAAGCGTCGACGAGTGGCTGGCGAACTTCGCGTGACCAGATTGAGTGGTAGCGACCACGTCGTCATTGTTGGCGCCGGCCTCGCGGGTTGGCGCACGAGCGAAGAACTTCGCCGCCACGGTTTCTCGGGCCGCATTACCCTCATTGGCGACGAACCCGAACCCCCCTACGATCGACCACCGCTCTCCAAGCAGGTCCTTTCGGGCAAGTGGCCCCTCGAGCACACGACGTTGGCCACACCCGAGAAGATCGACCACGCCAACGTGGAGATGAGATTGGGCGTGGGCGCGCGAAGTCTCGACGTGGCGTCCACGACCGTGACGTTGAACGACGGCTCCGCGGTGGCGGGAACGCACGTGGTCATCGCGACGGGCGCCCGAGCGCGACGACTCGCGTGGTACGAGCCCAATGTCTATCTCGTGCGGAGCCGGGCTGACGTGCGCCGACTCATCGCTCGCCTCGACGAGCTGTCGCCGGGCGACGCGGTGGCCATCATCGGTGCGGGTTTCATCGGCGCCGAAGTCGCCACCGCACTCAAGTCGCGCGGTCTGAGTCCCGTGCTGCTCGAGGCCGAGGAACGTCCATTGCTGCACGTCCTGGGCGAGACCGTCTCGCAGTGGTTGCGGGACCTTCCCGCGAACTTTGGCGTCGAACTGCGCACCACCCAAAAGGTGGAGGCAGTGACCTATCGTGACGACCCTGATATGAACGGTGACGCCGACGTGATCTTCGAGGACGCTTCGAGCCTGCGCGTGCGCGCTGTCGTCCTGGGTGTCGGTGCTCAGCCCAATGTCGAGTGGCTCGACGACTCGGGTCTGCTACTCGACAACGGCGTCGTCGTGGATGAGAACCAACTCTGCGCTCCGCGTGTGGGCGCCGTGGGCGACGTCGCCAGTTTTTCTTGGTCCAGCGATACCCACGTGCGCATCGAGCATTGGCAGGTGGCGAGCGACCACGCCGGCGCCCTCGCGCGGTATTGGATGACGGGGGAGTCCTCG
>JABEUQ010000096.1 GCA_013044265.1 Acidimicrobiaceae bacterium | reverse complement strand
CGGATTACCGGGCCGTCCACCTACCCTTAAAACCCATGTCCCGCAAGGAGAAGCGTCCGATCACCCCGTCGCGGAACCCACATTCATGCCTCAAGACCCAGATAACGGCGCTCCTGATCAATGCAGAAGCGTTCGGTGAAGTCCCCGGGCTGCAACTCTCTATCGACGGCGACATGATCCAGACAGCAGCCAGCCCCGAGAACGAATCGAAGGAGAAGCGCAAACGCAGGAACGGCGGCAAGCGGAAGCTTTGCACCGACCCCGACGATCCCACGACCGGTCACGACGACGGCTTGGGCTACACGCTCTCCGCCGACGCCGACGCAAAGTGGGCGCTCAAGACCAAGAAGGGAGGTGGACAAGAAGTGTACTTCGGCTACAGCGAACATACCTTGGTCCTCTGCCCCCGATCGAAGATCGAGGATGACGTGAGAGCACAACCTGCTCTCATCCGACGTCTCGAACTCACTACGGCCACCTTTGACGTAGTTGACGTCACCTTACGGATGCTCGACAGCCTGCCGGTGTGTCCCAGGCACCTCCTCGGTGACCGGCACTACCACTACAAGGATGTCGTCAAGTGGAAGGACCAGTTGTCTGCCCGAGGGATCCTTCAGCACCACGACTTACGCGAGGACGAGCAAGGAATCGTTCCCTACGAACGAATACCATTCATCGCCGGATGTGGCCACTGCCCTGGGATGAATGTGGGCTACGGCGACCTCCGTCGGCCCGCCGTCAACGGTGTCATAGAAGCGAAGATTACCTATCGCGCCGCCAACGAAGAGCGACAGAAGTTTGCCCTGCGTGTGGTCAACCAGCCCAAACAAAACGGCGCCGTCCGTCTGCAGTGCCCCGCCATTGCCGGAACGGTCGGCTGCTCGTTGCGCCCCGGCACGGTCGCCGCCGCGACCAGCCTCGGACTTCCGATCGTGGAGAATCCACCGAATGAGACACTTGACGGTGAACCACTGCCCCGCTGCTGCACCCAAAAGACAGTGAAGATCACGCCCCCAGCGGCCATCCGCAAATTGCAACAACCCAATTACCATGGCAGTCAAAAATGGGATTCGTTCTATGGGCTGCGAACCTACGTCGAAGGTTCATACGGCGGGCGCAAGAACACGTCGACCGAGAACCTACGTCGAGGACTGTTCCAACGAACGGGACTCCCCTGGGCCAACCTCGTGGTCTCGTTGACCGCCGCTTCGTACAACTTGCGACTGGTCCAGAACTGGCACGAGCGGTCGGGCGATGGAGATCCCAATCAACCACTACTGAAGAATCGTGGTCCGGTCGGACCGTGGATGTACCTCACCGAAGACGAAGTCACCAGCTTCGAAGAGTACTTCCGCCAAACCCAGACGCGGAGCTAAGCCATGATCCGCTACCAAGACCTGAGGAGTGATCTAACAGGCGATTGCCGTCTGGCGCCCAAATGCCGGTTGGCCAAGTCAAGTACCGCCTTTAGTGCTGACCCGGCTACAGGGCATCACAGCCATGTGAAAATTTCCCGGATCTCGTGTGAACGCCTTCCGGCGGCGGCGCCGGGTTGCTTCGTGAGCCCAACTCCCGTAGGGGTTTTCGTTATTCTACTAAGTGCCCACGCAAGAGAATCGGCACAATACGACCACTGCACGGCGCAAATGGAAGGAGCGCCGCGGTTGACCCACGACGGATGTAACCAGATTTCGCAGGGCAGGGAACGTGGACCACGCAGGGTAGGACGCGTTCCTCTCCGGGGTGCGAGAACGATCCCCGGCTACGAACCTCAGCCGACTCGTATCGCGCCCCGGGCGAGCAGACGATCGACCTCACGATCTCGATCAGCGGGACAAAAATCCAGGTAGGTCGAGTCTTGTTGGTCATTGCACCCGGTACCCGTATGCACAGCACACCGGGCAGCCGGTCCGACGTGGCTCGTCACTCGACTCCGTCGGGTGTCACGTCAACCACGACCCACGTCAAGACTTGTTGCTGGCGTCGCCGCTGGCTTACGCCCGATCGAGACCCCGTCTCGTGAGGTCACGCCCACCGCCACGTCGTTTTTGAGCTTTCACCAGGGGCACCGCAACGACTGACCTGGCGGTGCGTTATGCGACGCGCGAGTGTTGGAACACTCCTCCCCAGAACCCGTCAGGAATCAAGCGGGTATATCTGAGCCGCCACGAGGAGGGCTTTTAACGCGTTGCCCGCTGCGCGCGCGTATCCGCAAAGGTCGCAGCGGAGCTACACCTTTTTCCTGGACACGAACAGGCTCGACAGGGCAAAGGCGATGCCCACCGTAAATATCACCGTGCCGAAGACGAACACTTGTGGCGGTGTCCCCACGCGGGATGCACCGTAGACCCAGACGGGAAAGGGCACGCTCGAACCGCTGACGAAGTTCGACGTGACGAAGTCGTCGATGGACAGTGCGAACGCCATCAATGCGCCGGCGAGGACGCCCGGCATGATGAGGGGCAGCGTCACCAAACGGAACGTGGCAAAGGGATTGGCCCCCAGGTCGTACGACGCTTCTTCTAACGCGACATCGAAGCCAGCGAGCCGTGCGCGCACCGTGACCGTCACGTAGGCAATAGAGAACATGACGTGAGCCAACACGAGGGTGAAGAAACCTCTCGCGATGTTGAAGGTGACGAAGAGTCCGAGCAACGACGCACCCAGAACAATTTCGGGTGCGGCAATGTTGAGGAACAAAATCTGTTCGAAGCCCGCCTTCCCGCGAAATCGCTTCCCGCGATATCGTACGAGCGCAATGGCGAGCAGCGTGCCCAGCGCCGTCGCGATCAGCGTACTCACGATGGCCAGTCGCAGCGAGAGCCAAAAGGCCGAGGTCAGGCCCGGGATATTGCTCCACTGGCGATACCACTGCCACGTGAAACCATTCCAGGAGAAGCTGACTAATTGCAGCCCACCCGTCACGCGGTTGAAGCTGTAGACGATCATCACGATGATGGGAAAGACCAAGTACGCGATCACGAACCATGAATAGGTGGGCAGGGCGAAACGGCCCCAGTGACGAGGTCGACGCGCGACCGCACTCGCGTGAGGAGCCAGCGGCGCGGCCACCGGCGTATTGACGCTCATAAGTACTCCTCGATGGTGCGCGAGCCCAAGAGCCGAGCGTAGAGCCAGATGCCCAACAGCGATATCACGAGCAGCACCGCCGACAGCGACGCCCCACCGGCGTAGTCAGAGTCGATCAAGAAGAGGTTCTGGATCACCGTACCGATCATCGTGTTCGAGGTACCACCCAAGATCTCCTGATTGACGTAGTCGCCGAAGGCGGGGATGAAGGTGAGCAGGAACGCCGCAAAAATCCCGGGTATCGCGAGGGGCAAGATCACGCGCGCGAAAGTCACTCGTCGTGTGGCGTAGAGGTCGTTGGCGGCGTTGAGCACACGCCGATCGATGCGCTCCAGGGCGACGTACAGCGGCAGTGCGGTGAACGGCAGGTAGTTGTACGCCAGGCCCGCGACGACGGCGAGTCCGGTACCCAGCACGTGGAAGCTCGAGGGCACGAGGTGGCTACCGCGCAGG
>JABEUQ010000095.1 GCA_013044265.1 Acidimicrobiaceae bacterium | reverse complement strand
GGTGGACCACTCGCCAAGGGCGTGTCCTCGTGGCCCTACGTGAACCCGAGCGCCCAGCAAATCCATCCTCGGCAAACTCGCGACCGAGGCCACACAGTGAACACGCGGATGTCGAGGACCTTGGCGGGTTAGTTGCGCGACGGAATCCGTTCCGAATAGTACGAAAGCCCAGGATCAGCCTGGGCCTTCGATATTGGTGGCGGGGGAACTATGGCGAAGAGCCAACTGGCAGCGAGGTGCCGCCCACCTTCCCTGGTGAGAGGTCCTGCACACCCTTGATGCACATCCGACTGCACACCCCCCGCGCTGCGACCAACTCGGACCAGTTTCTCAACAATGGGCTCCGCCTTCACGG
Organism: Acidimicrobiaceae bacterium; assembly: GCA_013044265.1. GTDB lineage: Bacteria > Actinomycetota > Acidimicrobiia > Acidimicrobiales > RAAP-2 > RAAP-2. The sequence continues at coordinate 3,321 of JABEUQ010000095.1, read as the reverse complement.
TTCCTCAGTGACTGACCGCACCTGAGCGTGTCTCCGCATAGGACCCGGTCTGAGTGAACCATGAATCATGTCGGATAGGGGAATACTGCTTCAATTGTTGGACCTTCAGACGCCCAGAACACTTTGTAGGGAGCATGGCCCGGCACCGCATATCGAAGACGAATTCCCACGTTGGTTGTTACGGCCGACGAATCGCGTTGTGCAGTAGCGGGATTATCCAAGATGAACTCGCACACTGTGACGAGTCCGTTGTAGAGATCGATGTCGCCAGAATCCATGACTTGATCAAGTTGCTGGTTGGCTATGGCGGAGTAAGACGGTTCCACTTAGATCCGTCGTCGCCGAGCGGTCGAATGCTCTGACGATGCGGCCCGATCAAGTAGCTCTCTGAGATCTGGTGAATTGTCGTACTCGTGTTGCGCGTCACTCACGACCCGGGCGGGTTCGAGCAAAATGCTGCCGTCTGCATTCTCGCGAGCCAAAAAACGCTCGTTGGCGTGGCCCGGCAGAACGACTCGGCTGCGGCTGTCTGTCTCTACTAGTTGTGGTCCCATGCAATTCCCCTGTCTTGGACCATTGTACCATTAGTCCCATTATAGGTAAATGGGAAAATGGGTATTTTGAGCCATTTCGTAACTACAGCCCGTAAAGGTGTTCTCAACGGCACAATCGGGATTGGCGGTCACAATGACTGCGTGACAGAGGTCGCTCCGGACAGTACGAAGGCCCAGGCTATGCCTGGGCCTTCGATCTTGGTGGCGGGGGAACTGTGGTGAAAGCCTGATTCGCGGCGAGGCTTTGCCCATCTTCCCTAGTAGGAGGCTATGCACACCCTGGGTGCACACCCGACTGCACACCCCCACCATCGCGAGCTCAATGAGTATCTGGAATGGAGTTGGCCACATCACGATGCAAATGTAGCGAACCGATGTGACTTCGCGGTGTAGAAGGCGGGACTCCGTCGCTGCTCAGTGGGAGGCGCCCCACTTTGGCTCGTGGCCATGGTGGTTCCTACTAGTTGATGATGTGATGTCTGCGAACCTACTCCTCTAGCGCGACCTCGTTTAACCACCCGCCATTCCTTAGGCGGCAAGTCAGCGTGCACGCGCCGAACTTCTCGGACGCAACGCACCTCGACTCGATTCGACCATTCCAAATTTTCACGAGCGCACAACTCATCTCGACTAGTAACTCATTGACGATTGAGTACGTCAGTCGTGGTGGCGTCATCGGCGCCTGTGAACGCTGGCCCAAAACAGCCACGCCCGAGTGACTTGGTCCAACGCGAATTCAGCGCGCCCGGACCGAACCGAACCGTCTCTGGGCGGCTGATCTCACGTACATGAAGACCCACGCGGGCTTCGTCTACGTGGCGTTCATCATCGACGTGTTCAGTCGGTTCATCGTGGGCTGGCAGGTCTCGATCAGTCTGAGCAGCGAACTCGCGCTCGACGCGCTCGAGTTGGCGATTCACTCGAGGGGCGTGAACGAGCGAGGCGACCTGACTCATCACAACGACCGTGGTGTCCACTACATCAGTTTTCGCTACGCGCGTCGACCCATCGAAGCGGGCATTGAGACGTCGGCGGGAGCAAGGGTGACTCCTACGAGACGCCCTCGCCGAGAGCTTCAACGGGCTCTACAGGGCCGAGCTGATCTGTCACGAGGGGCCAGGGAAGGGATTCGAAGACGTCGAGTGGGCGACGCTCACCTACGTCGACTGGTTCAACAACAACCGGCTCCACGGCGAGATCGGCATGGTCACGCCGGCGATGTTCGAGGCCGCCTACTACGATCAAGCGGCGCTGGTGGATGACATCAGTTTGGAAACGATCGCGTCTCTATGAAACCCGGGGCGGTTCAGTGTCGTCCTAGGAGCCCTTGGAAATGGTCCTCACGAGAGAGCCGTTACTCGAGTTGAGTTCGGTGACCGAACTGCCGCCTTTGTTCGCCACCCAGAGATGGCTGCCATCGGACGCGAGAGCCTCGGGGAAATTGAAGTAGTAAGGGCCACCGGAGATTGTCCTCACGAGCGAACCGTTGTTCAAGTTGAGCTCGGTGATCGAGTTAGCGTTGCCCGAGCCAGAGCTGTCGCCGCTATTCGCCACCCAGAGGTGGCTTCCATCGGAAGCGAGAGCTTGGGGGTAATTGAAGCCGTACGAGGCACCGGAGATGATCCTCACCAGGGAGCCGTCGCTCAAATTGAGCTCGGTCAAAGTAAAGCTATTTCCGTAGAACATGCTATCGTTCGCCACCCAGAGGTGCGTGCCGTCGGCGGCGAGGGCATCGGGACCGTTGACGCCGTACGAGGCACCGGAGATGATCCTCACCAGGGAGCCGTCGCTCAAATTGAGCTCGGTGATCGAGGAACCATTGTAGTTCGCCACCCAAAGGTGGCTGCCATCTGAGGCAAGGGCAAATGGTTCATTGAAGTCGTAAGGGGCACCGGAGATTGTCCTTACGAGGGAGCCGTTGTTCAAGTTGAGTTCCGCGACAGAGTCGCCAGCGTTCGCCACCCAGAGGTGGTCGCCAACGGAGACCAGGGCTAGTGGGCCGCCAGGATCCTGGATTGTCCTTACGACGGAGCCATTGTTCAAGTTGAGTTTGGTGATCGAGTTGTCGCCGTTCGCCACCCAGAGGTGGTCGCCAACGGAGACGAGGGCTAGAGGGCCGCCAGGATCCTGGATTGTCCTCACGAGAGAGCCGTTACTCAAGTTGAGTTCGGTGATCGAGTTGTCGCCGTTCGCCACCCAGAGATGGCGGCCGTCGGAGGCGAGGGCCGTCGGCCTATTTAAGTAGTTGCCATTGGAGGTTGGGCTGGCCCTCGTCTTCGGTGCCGAGGTCACCGGGCCGCGACCGTGGCCATGGAGTGCCAACCCTGCAGTGACGGACCCCCCGACGACCAGCGCCACCGCCAGCACCGCCCATCGAGGGAGTTTCTTCGCCCCCCGCCGTGGCCCGGTGTTGGCAGTGATCGGGGAGTGATCGTCGATGCCGTCGCCGTGATGTTCCCGGAGCAGGCCCGCGGATTCCTCGGAGGAGGTGGCGCGGTCACGGGGGTCATTGAGGTGGCCCAGGCGCGAGCCACATCGGATGCAGTAGGACCCGTCGTCGATGTTGCCTGCGCCGCAGTGGCTGCAGTAGATCACGCGCTCTCCTGCCGTCCGGTGCGGGCGAAGATCAGAAGTAAAGTCCTCACGCCTCGAACAATATATCTGTCGGATCTAGCGGGAGTTTCCGGGATATCCGTTTGCTGCTCCCCATCCTGACTGGTCAGGAGTTGTATTCGTCGAGACTGGTTGTATTACCTAACTCAGCGCT
>JABEUQ010000094.1 GCA_013044265.1 Acidimicrobiaceae bacterium | reverse complement strand
TCTCTAAGATTGCGTCCTTTGACCGCTCAATTGACCGCGTCAAGAGTGTTACGCGCGTCGAGCCATAAGCGATCGAAAGCCAACCACTCTCGGAGTGGAGGTGATGGGATTCGAACCCACTGCCTCTACATTGCGAACGTAGCGCTCTACCAATTGAGCTACACCCCCGAAGGAGTACCCACTTTAGCCTAGAGCGTAGCGACGCGGCTCACGAGGCCACTGTTGCTCGGCGGCGGTCGTTTCCCAGGCCGCTTCCTCATCGTAAGTTTCGTCTTCGTACTCGGCCTGCATTGAGTCATCGAACGTTGAGAATGCCCTCGTGGTGCGGCGTCCAAGTAGTGAGGCAACTTCAAGGTAGCCCTGGCTGATGGCGAAGAGCCCTGCTGCCACATAGAACACCAGCGCGATCCACGACAAGACTGCCAAGTACTGCAAAAGCGAGAGTCCGACGAGAAGATCCAAGCCAGTACTGACCACTGCGCTCAGCCCCAGACTCGTGAAGATACGGTTTCGCCGGACCCTCATCGAGATACCCAGCGGAACGTTCCCGTAGTCGTGCACCGGCTCATAATGTGCATTCCCGCGGTCGATGGGCGCCATCGGAGCGCTCGCGTAGGCTGCGTAGCGATGTTGAGCGTACCCACGTGAGTCAATAACCGAGCTCACCGTGCGCGGCTGCTCGTAGTCGTAGTCCCGCTCCCACTCGTCCCACGTCGTGCGACTTTCGAGGGTGGAATACGTGTCGTCATCCTGCACGACAGTCAGACGTGGGCGAGAGCGCTCCGCTTCGTGTTCTGGTTCGTAGGCCTGCTCCTCGTAGAGGTAGGCCTCATCAAGTCGGCGCGATGGCGCTACCGAGTAACCCTGACGACTCAGAACTTCGTGTTCGGCGTGAAAATGATCGATGGACTTCTCCGAACGCGCGTTGCGAAACTTAACTACCGCCCACGGAGCCAGAATCGCCAGCCAGAAGAGGGCGACGATGAGAGCTAGCACCAGTCGGTCTCTTCGGTAGCACGCGTAAACATTGAAGTCAAATGTACCGCCAACTTCCTTGGAATTGGTGGATGTTCGAGGATTTTACGCCTCGTGGAGTCCGCACTCTTCCTTGTCGGCTCCCGCCCACCGACCTGATCGACGGTCACCCGGGTCCAGGGGCTTGAGCGTCACCGCCGCACATCCAATGGAAGCGTAGCCCTGCGCCCATAGTGGATGCTCGGGTAGATCGTGCGAACTCAAGTAGTAGGCCACGTCGTCGTCACTCCACGTCGCGAGAGGATTGATTTTGGCCAGACCGAACTTGTCGTCCCAGTGCACGATCTTCATGCTCGCGCGTGTGGGGGCGTCGATCCGTTTCACCGAAGTAATCCAAGCATCCTTGGCTGCGACGGCGCGCGACAAGGGCTCGACCTTTCGCAGTTCACAGCATCGCTCAGTACCACAGGGCCACGCCAACGCTTCGCGACTCGGTTGGGTGCGGGTGATGTTGAGGTCCCATTCGCGCTCCATACGGTCGAGGAACGCCGTCGTCTCGGGAAAGTGCCCTCCGGTCTCGAGAAAAATAATTTCAGTACGCGGTGCCACCTCGTGAATCATGTGAAGTAGTGCCACGTCCTCGAAGGAGCAGGCGAAAACGACATCACCGGCGAAGCGTTCAAACGTCCACGCCAAAATCTCACTTGGGGACGCGTGGGTAAACTGAGAGTCCGCTACTTCTAGGTCGTTGAGGAGTTCTAGCGATGGCATGGACATAAGTTTGACGGAAGGAAAAGCCTTACATTCTCTAGTGGTTTAGTAGAGTATAATTCATTGTACTCGTTCTATGACTACTTCACTCCTGCAGGCTTCTAATATGACCGACCATCTCGACTTGCTCGAATCCCACGCCATCTTCATTCTTCGAGAAGTCGTCGCCGAATGTGAGCGGCCGGTGCTCCTGTTCTCCGGCGGCAAGGACTCGGCGGTGCTCTTGCACCTAGCCGCTAAAGCCTTTGCTCCCCAATCATTGCCCTTTCCAGTCATGCATATCGATACCGGTCAAAACTTCGACGAAGTCATTGAGTTCCGCGACCACGCCGTTGAGCGCTCCGGCGCGCGACTGATCGTCGCATCGGTCCAGGACTCCATTGACCAAGGTAAGGTTGCTGACCCTGGCCCACTCGGTCCACGCAATCGCCTCCAAACCGTGACACTGCTGGACGCTATTGCCACCAATGGTTTCGACGCCGCATTTGGTGGAGCGCGCCGCGACGAGGACAAGGCCCGGGCCAAGGAGCGCATCCTTTCGTTTCGAGATGCCTTTGGCCAGTGGGACCCACGACAACAACGTCCTGAACTCTGGCAGCTCTACCAGGGCAAAGTGAATCCGGGTGAGCACCTACGTGCCTTCCCCTTATCGGACTGGACCGAGCTCGACATCTGGCAATACATCGAGCGTGAACAGATGGAACTCCCACAGATTTACTTCGCTCACGAACGCGACGTCGTGTTGCGTGACGGCATGTACTTGGCCGTCGGACGCTTCGTAGAACCTTTAGCCCACGAGACTGTCGAGCGTCTGGTAGTGCGTTTTCGCACGGTCGGCGACGCTAACCTCACCGGCGCGGTCATCTCCAGCGCGACCACCCTCACCGCCATCGTCAACGAGATCAGTCTGGCCAACGTTTCCGAGCGTGGAGCCACCCGTGGTGATGACAAGTTCAGTGAAACCGCCATGGAAGATCGCAAGCGTGAGGGGTACTTCTAAATGAAACTCGCCGCAAAGGATCTATTGCGTCTCGCCACGGTTGGTTCAGTAGATGACGGAAAGTCAACCCTGATTGGTCGATTGCTCGTGGATACCCGCCAGTTGTTCGACGACCAACTCGACGCCGTGGTCGCAGCCTCAGAAAAGCGCGGTGTCGGTGACCTTGACTTGAGCTTCGTAACCGACGGATTACGCGCGGAGCGAGAGCAGGGCATCACCATCGACGTTGCGTACCGTTACGCCTCGACGCCCACTCGCAAGTTCATCATTGCCGATTGCCCCGGTCACGTGCAATACACCCGCAACATGGCCACTGGCGCCTCGACCGCTGACTTGGCCCTCGTGGTCTTAAACGTGGCCCACGGCATCAAGGAGCAGACGCGACGCCACTTGTGCATCGCGGCTCTGCTCGGCGTGCGCACGATTATCGTCGCGGTGAACAAGATGGATGAGGTCAACTGGTCCGAAGCCGCATATCTCGGTGTGGTCGATGAACTGAGCACACTCGCTCACGAATTGGGCTTCGAATCAATGACGCCTATTCCGGTCTCAGCTCTGCTGGGCGAAAACGTCGTCGAGCGATCCTCGCACCTCGAATGGTACGACGGCCCCTCGGTGCTCCAGGCCCTCGAAGCGTGCGACGCCGGATCCTGGACGCACGCCAGTGCAGGAGCACGCCTTCCCGTCCAGTGGGTCCTGCGTCAAAATGGCGGCGGTCGCACGTACGCCGGAATGCTCAACGGAGCCGCGCTGCACGTCGGCGATCAGGTCACCCTGCTCCCCGCCAACGTTGCAACGACCATTACGTCTCTGACGTCGGGTTCGGGACCCCGAAACGCCGCCACCGCGGGTCTCTCCATCGACGTGGGCTTAGCCGACGAAACCGACGCTGGCCGCGGTGACTTGCTCGCCACCGCTCCCCTACCAACCGTGACCAAGGAATTCATCGCTACCGTGTGCTGGTTTGGCGAACAACCCCTTCGACCATCTCAGCGTTTGCGCCTTAAGCACACCTCCAAAGTGACACCGGTACGCCTTAAGGAAATTTCTGGTGTGGTGGATATCGAAACCTTGAGCATCATCGAGGGCGCCCACCTCTCCACCAACGCCATTGGACTGGTGACCTTGCAGACAGCGGACTGGCTGGTGGTCGACGATTACCTCAATAACCGCGTCACTGGCAGCTTCGTCCTGATCGACGAAGTCACAAATGCGACAGTCGCCGCGGGCATGGTAGGTCGCGCCGCATTCCTTTAAAGATTGCGGACCTCGTCGTGAGCGAAGACTTCGAGAATCTTGTGACGCGCGTCGAGGTAGTGGTCCACCCAGCGAGGTCTCAACTCTCGAATCTCGCCGCGCAGGGCCCAGCGCACGTCGACGTCCACTTCTTCTCGTGGACCGAGCGTGTCGAGGAACGAGATCGCCACCACACGATCATGAACCTTCCCCAAAATATCCTGAATGACCTCGAGTTTCTGGGCTACCTCGTGGGCATTCTCTCCGAGGAAGAGGGCAGCAATCTCAAAGTTGTAACGGCACTTCTTCGTCGCAATGCGCACCTGATGTAAGCCGTCATCGCTGCGCCGCTGCGAAGGATCGCCGATACGTTCGAAATACGTGCACGACGCCCCCCACAAAACAGGTACGAATAATTCCGCGGCGGGAATTTTCGCCATATCACCCAACCCGGGATGGCGACTGAGTTGCCCGAGTCGCTGAACGATTCGGGCGTAGCGCTTGGATTCGAGCATTTCGAGCACGTCTCGATGGCGCCGCCTTCGGCGCTCGTCGAGTGCCGCCATCACCGTATCGTGCAATGTCGTCCCCAAGACCAAGTGTCCCGACAGAAGCTCGCTGAGGACGTCGAGATCACGCAACTCACCCAGCACCGCGCCCATCCACTTGAGATCTTCACTCAATTCGCGCCAAGGCTCGCGCGGCAAGACGCTACGCATAGCTCGAAGTTCCGAACGAAGACGTCGTGCACTCACTCGTAACTGGTGCACTCCTTCGGTGTCTAGATTCTCGTGCGCCAGCGGTTCGTTATAGGCAATAGATTTGACCTCTCGTCGAATAAATCGCGTCACGACTTCGCCACCGCTGAGTGACGTGTCGAGTTCGGACTTGCTCATGTCGTCACCACGTAGTTCGCCACGCGCGCACAATAGATAATTACGTGGCCTCGAACATGACACGGTTCCATGGACACCCCCTGTTCGCACTCACCGCAAAATCTTTTCATGACCGTGATCCAGGTCGACAGAATCTGGGGCTTCAGTCCTCGGCACCCTTGTCAATGAGACGATCCACCTCGGGACCATACCCCGCGTCGGTGAGCATGTGGCGCAGATCCACGACCATTTGCACGTCGATGTCCTTGTGCTTGGGGCGGTCGAGGTAGCGCACTTCGGTTTCAAGATGTACCTCGAACTTCCCGTCACGGTGCTCATCGATTGAACCAGTGACCGTCAGTAACGAAACAACGTCATTCCACTCGATGTTGTGACTCGTGGGGTGCTGGAAGATTTTCACCAAGGTATCGCGGTGATGATTGTTGAGGCTGACGGGCTCGGGTGCAGATGACATAGAAACCTCCATGCCCTTGAACCTAACCTGACGGATCATCCGCGCAAGCGCTGAGCGGCGATCTCGCGGATGACCAATGACCCAACATCACCAAAACAGCTTGTGCGGTTGGGTTTCGTCCAGTGTGCAGTTACTTAAAACTGCCAGAGCATGGCGACTAGTGCGACTGCGATGATGGCGAGCAGGACATCCATGGAGCGCATCAATTGACGGCCCCGCTCAATACTGGCGTGGCCGTCGTGAGCAATGACCTCAGCGATTGTGCGCTCCAGCGGTAAGGTTCGCGCTTCGAGGTGTCCGGCGGCAGCCAGATAACACAGCAGACCCACACCGACCCAGGGTCGGGTGAGCGACACCGACCGATCTCCAATCAGCGACATACTCAGGCCAGTGAGCAACATCACATGCAAGACTCGGGCGGCCCAGTTGCGGCGAGTCGGGAACTTTCGACGTTGCTCGTCATCGCTCGCGGCGTTGACAATGGCCATGGCCGAGACTCTCATCACGACGAAGACCGCAATGACCGCGACGGCGCTGAGCACGTGGACAACGAAGAGCAGATCGTAGGGGACGCTTTGGGCAATCATGTCTGAAAGAGTAATGCCCTCGCCGCGCGGTAGGGATCAGTCCTTCCCGCAATCAAGTCATCGAGTTGCTCCTCGTAGCGTTCAACCGCGGCGCCCGAATGTACTGATTCACGAAGTAGGGCCCCAAGAACCCGGTCGAGTTCGTGCGCGACGCGCCGTCGCCGTCGCAGTTCACGCTCGTCACCGGCGAGGAAATGATGATGACGGGTTAGTTCATTCCACAGATCATCAACGCCGCGTCCGTCGCTCGCCACCGTTTCGACAATGGGCGCGCGCCACGCAGTGGCCGGTCCCATGTCCAACATTCGTTCAAGGTCACGACGTGTCTCGGAGGTCCCCGCACGATCAGCCTTATTGATGACGAAGATATCGGCCACTTCGAGAATGCCAGCCTTCTCTGCCTGCACCGCATCCCCCCAGCCCGGATTCAGCACCACCACCGTCGTATCGGCGGTCGAAGCGACGTCGACTTCCATCTGACCCACTCCCACCGTCTCGAGGATTACCAGCTCGAAACCGACCGCACCGAGGACCCGCACGGCATCGGGCACCGCGAGCGACAAGCCGCCCAAGTTACCTCGCGTGGCCATTGAACGGATGTAGACACGCTCGTCAGTAGCGTGGCCTTGCATACGAAAGCGGTCGCCCAGCAGGGCCCCGCCAGTAAATGGTGAACTCGGATCGACACAGAGCACCGCAATTCGCGTGAAGGGGTTCTCTCCACCAAAGGAACCATGGCGCAACGCGGTCGAGATGAGTTGATCGGTCAGCGTCGACTTGCCCGCTCCGGGAGCCCCAGTCAGTCCAATGACGTGTGGCACGCTCGGCGAATACACCAGGGCAGCGGTAGCCAGGTGCACTTCTCCTGCACTCTCGACGTAGGTGATAAGACGAGCCAGCGCGGCGCGCGAGCCAGCGCGAGCCTCCGCCAATAATTGCTCGGGGTCTCGCGTGATCACTCGACCCACGTGACATTGGCCCCGAGACTCTGGAGGCGCCCCGCCAGGTCGTCGTAACCTCGCGACACGTGCTCCATACCGCTCACCGTGGTGGACCCTTCTGCAACGAGACCCGCTAACACCAGCGCAGCGGCAGCCCGGATGTCACTACCGCGTACCGCTGTACCCGTCAAATGGTCCACCCCTCGAATCATTGCGTGGTGTCCCTCGGTGGTGATACTTGCGCCCAGTCGCACTAGTTCGTCCACGTAGCGAAAACGACCAACGAAGAGATTCTCGGTAACCACCGAGACCCCTTCGGCGACACTGAGCATGGTTGTGATCAATGGTTTGTAGTCGGTGGCGACACCCGGATAGGGCAGCGTCGCGACATCTACCGCGCGAAGACGCGTCGGGCCCTTGACGCTGACGCCATCTCCCGCGAGGTCAATGACACCACCCATGGCTTCGATCTTGCGTAGCAGCATCACCATGTGGTCAGGACGCGCATCAACGACGCGTACATCACCGCCAGTAATCAAGGATGAGGCGAGGTACGTCGCGCTGACCACTCGATCGGTTACCACCTCGTGCTCGGCTGGCGACAATTCAGCGACGCCGTTGATGATGAGACGTGAGGTCCCCAACCCCTCAATGCGCGCGCCCATAGCAAGGAGTTGACGCCCGAGGTCTTCAACCTCCGGCTCACGCGCAGCATTCTCAATCACCGATCGACCTTCGGCTAAGACGCAGGCCATCAAGAGATTATCGGTAGCCGTGTGACTCGGATATTCGAGAGTGATGTGCGTTGCACGCAGGCGTCCGCTCGACGTCGCACGAATTGAGGTCCGGTCATTGTGAAAATTCGCACCCATGGCGCTGAGCCCGTCGGTGTGGAAGTTGATAGGTCGGTGACCGAAGTCATCACCCCCCGGTAGCGCCATGGAGGCTTCACCGCAACGAGCGAGTAGCGGCCCCAGAATCACGATCGAGGCGCGCATGGCTTCGAAGAGGTGTGACGGGGCCTGGGTCTTGAGTTGTGGCGCCTCGGGAACGGTGACAAAGAGTTCGTGGACGACGCTGCGGTCCACGCGACAGCCCAAGGCGACCAGCAGGTCGCTCATAATCACGACGTCAGTGATGTCGGGAACATTACGCAGATGGTGAGTTCCAGTAGCCAGCAAGCAGGCAGCCATCTGCTTGAGGACTGCATTCTTGGCCCCGAAGGCCTGCACTTCGCCCGACAGGGGCCCTCGGGGCTGGACAACGAGAGAACTCACCCCTCAAGTATTGCCGCAAATCTGCCATGCCTGCGTTGCTCGCGCACCAGAGCGAAGTACGCTGGCGTTGTGCTGAGACCAACGCGCCCGGACCGCAACCTTGCTCTGGAAATGGTCCGAGTGACCGAAGCCGCAGCGGTTTCCGCCGCACGATGGTCGGGTCGTGGGGACAAAAATGCCGCCGATGGCGCCGCCGTGGACGCGATGCGCTTCGTCCTCGGTGCCGTCCAAATGGACGGTGTAGTCGTTATTGGCGAAGGCGAGAAGGACGAAGCTCCCATGCTCTACAACGGTGAGCGTATCGGTAACGGGCACCCACCCGAAGTCGATATCGCCGTCGATCCCGTCGACGGTACTTCGCTCACCGCCTCGGGACGCAACGGTGCGCTCTCAGTAATTGCGCTGGCGCCGCGAGGCACCATGTTCAACCCGGGCCCGTGCTTTTACATGATGAAAATCGCCGTGGGCCCACGTGGCCGTGGCTCAGTCGACGTGAACGCATCCGCCACCGACAACTTGAAAGAACTCTCTCAGCGCCTTAAGAAGCCCGTCCAGGAACTGGGCGTCGTTGTGCTCGATCGTCCTCGCCACGACAATCTCGTCCTTGAAATTCGTGAGACCGGCGCACGCGTCCTCTCGATTTCCGATGGAGACGTTGCCGGGGCGATCGCAACTGGCTGGCCGAACTCGGGGGCTGACATGCTCATCGGCATCGGAGGTACACCCGAAGGTGTCATCGCCGCCGCCGCCCTCAAGGGTCTCGGCGGCGAGATTCAAGGTGTCCTGCACGCGCGCAACCCCGAGGAGCAACTAGCCGCCGAAGCCATGGGGTACGACTTCACTCGTGTTCTCAGTACCGACGACCTGGTGGCCTCGGACAACTGCTTCTTCTCCGCCACGGCCATCACCGACGGCGACTTCTTACGCGGAGTGCGCTTCACCGAGTTTGGAGCGACCACCCAGTCACTCGTCGTACGTAGTCGTTCAGGGACCGTGCGCACCATCGAGACGTTCCACCGACACGACAAACTCCAGGAATTCACGACCGGGCTCTGAGTCGCACCTTCGCGACGTGAATTACCGCGGCGATGAGCGATAGCGTGCACTCATGAGCGCAGACACATCGCCCGAGTCAACTACCAAGGCCTCACTCGAGGGGTTCGTGAACGGTTTTCTCGTTCTTCTCGAATACACCATTGTCGTCAGTCTCCTCCTGATCGCGACGGCGGTGCTGGGGCGCACGGTGTTCAATTTCTTCCACGAGTGGGGCGGATTTCCCGAGACCGTGGTCGAGGCGATCGACGGGATTCTGGTCGTGGTCATCTTGATCGACATCGCCCACACGGTTCTCGCGCACGTGCGCACTTCTAGTTTCCCGGTGCGTCCCTTCCTCGTCATCGGTATCCTGGCCGGGGTCCGCGACATCTTGAGCGCCTCGGCCCGACTCACCTTTGGCAGCTCCCTGCGAGGTAATAACTTCACCAACACGCTCATCTCGCTGTCCCTGGGAGTCGGGGTCGTCCTCATGCTGTCGCTCTCGCTATTGCTCTTGGGCGTCAACCGGAGAAAGCGCTGACCTCACGACTCAAGGACTACCAATCGTGAAATTTCTCACGAGTTCGGCGCCGCCAAGCATTGCTATTGGGGCCCACCGAGGCTTAAAGTCCGCCCAAGGGCACACATTGAAAATGAGCGCCGCCAGAGGAGGAACCCATGAAGCAGGTGAGGGAAATACTTACGGCGAAGGGGCGTGACGTCGCCACGATCTCTCGTGAGCGCACGGTGGGTGACGCGCTGGCCCTACTACGCGAGCGAGGAATTGGCGCCGTGATTGTCACGGGCGCCACTCCCCCATTGGTGGGTATTTTCTCTGAGCGCGACGCCGTGCGTGCACTGGCGAAACACGGGGCTCCAGCGTTGACAATGACCGTGGCCGATCTCATGAGCGTTCAGGTCACCACGTGTGATGAATCCACCTCCGTCGACTCACTGATGGCGATGATGACCGACATGCGCATCCGACACGTCCCCGTGATCGACCACGGAGTACTCTGCGGCATGGTGTCCATTGGTGACGTCGTGAAATGCCGGGTCGATGAACTCGAGCACGACAAGCGTGACCTAATTGAATACGTGAGCGCTCGCTAGCGCCACGAGTCAGCGCGCAGCGACGCGCAAGCGCAGTTCGGCTCGCGCTAGTGATCCCAAGAGTTGACTCCGGGACCCCTCGTCCAGGTCGCCGTTCGACGCTAACTGCGCCTCAGCGGTCTCCTTGGCAATCTGCGCCCTCGCCACATCGATCTCGTTGACCCTCTCGGCGATACCCGCCAAGACTGTCGCTCGAGTCACGCCGGGCTCGTCACCCGCGCCAACCTGGAAATAGCCACCGTGAATGCAGAACGCCAACTCTCCGCTCGACGTCGCGACCCGCACTAGACCAGGGACTATGTCGCCCACAGTTGGAGTGTGCTGGGGCAGAATCGTGAATTCACCCTCGGAGGAACGGGCCATGAGACCAGTAGCCTCACCGGTCCACAGCGCCGCCTCGGGTGTAACGATCTCTACGGTGAGTGAGGCCATGGTCTAACTCTTCGCCAACTCGGCAGCCTTGCGCTCGACGTCTGATGCACCACCGACGTTGAGGAAGGCCTGCTCGGGGAACGCGTCGAGGTCACCCTTGACCAGGTGCTCGAATGATTCAATCGTCTCTGCGACGGGCACGTTGATGCCATCGATACCCGTAAAGATCTTCGAGACGAACATCGGCTGTGACAAGAAGCGCTGAATCTTGCGCGCGCGCGACACGGTGACACGGTCATCTTCGGAGAGTTCGTCCAGACCAAGGATTGCAATGATGTCCTGAAGCTCTTTGTAGCGCTGCAGAATCTGCTGGACCTGGCGCGCGACCGCATAGTGACGGTCGCCCACGATCTCAGGCGCCAAGATGTTCGACGTCGAGGTCAGAGGGTCCACCGCCGGGTAGATACCCAGCGCGGCAATCTGACGGCTCAACTCCGTAGTGGCGTCAAGGTGGGTGAAGGTCGTAAACGGAGCCGGGTCGGTGTAGTCGTCCGCCGGGACGTAGACGGCCTGTAGCGAAGTAATTGACCGACCACGTGTTGAGGTGATCCGCTCTTGGAGCTCACCCATCTCGTCGGCCAAGGTGGGCTGGTAGCCCACCGCACTGGGCATACGCCCGAGCAGAGTCGACACTTCAGAACCGGCCTGCACGAAACGGAAGATGTTGTCAACGAACAACAACACGTCTTGGTTCTTCACGTCGCGAAAGTACTCGGCCATGGTGAGCGCGGCCAGGGCAACGCGCAAACGCACCCCCGGCGGTTCGTCCATCTGACCGTAAACGAGTGCCGTCTTCTCGATAACACCCGACTCACGCATTTCGAGCAACAAGTCGGTGCCCTCTCGGGTACGCTCGCCCACGCCAGCGAAGACCGACACACCGTCGTGCTGCTCAGCGACTCGACGAATCATCTCCATGATCAACACGGTCTTACCAACACCGGCACCGCCGAACAGACCGATCTTGCCACCTTGTACATAGGGAGCCAGTAGATCAATGACCTTGATGCCAGTTTCAAACATCGTGGCGCGGGGCTCGAGTTGGTCGAAGGCTGGAGCATTGCGGTGAATCTCCCAGCGATCCTCGACCGGACCAATGTCGTCCGTGTCCAGAGGCTGACCAATGACGTTGAACACGTGTCCGAGCACCGCATCACCGACCGGCACCGTAATGCCCCGGCCGGTCTGACGCACTACGGCGCCACGCACGAGGCCATCGGTGGGCTTCATGCATACGCAACGCACGCGACCTTCACCAATTTGCTGGGCGACCTCAGCCGTCACGGTAACCGTGACACCGTCAATGACAATATCCATCTCGACGGCGTGATTGATCTCGGGCAACGAGTGCGGTGG
Source organism: Acidimicrobiaceae bacterium (assembly GCA_013044265.1). Classification (GTDB taxonomy): domain Bacteria; phylum Actinomycetota; class Acidimicrobiia; order Acidimicrobiales; family RAAP-2; genus RAAP-2. The sequence continues at coordinate 167 of JABEUQ010000094.1, read as the reverse complement.
GAACTCGACGTCCACCACCGGACCCGCGATCGCGACAACGCGACCCGTTTCCAGAGTGGTCTTTTCAGGAGCGATGGTCATTTGTTTCTCACTTTCCCGAGCGGAGCGCTTCCGCGCCGCCCACGATTTCCATGATTTCGGTGGTGATCGAGTCCTGGCGGGCTCGG
>JABEUQ010000093.1 GCA_013044265.1 Acidimicrobiaceae bacterium | reverse complement strand
GGCTCTTTCAGATCGGTATCGACCCTGATCGGATACGTTTCGCGCGCCTCGGTGTCGACGACACCACCGTGACGGCGTCGGACCCCGCGCACGTGCGCGAGGCACTCTCCGCTCACGGTGTGGTGGGACCTTTTACCTTTTACGCCGGAACGCGTGAGCCGCGTAAGAATGTCGAGCGACTGGTGCGCGCGCACCACGAAGCGCATCGTGAGAATTCTGACTTGGGCCCTTTGGTACTGGCCGGGCCAATTGGCTGGGGCCAAGTGGATACCGGGGACGCGGTGGTCTTGGGTCTGGTGGAGCGCGCGCTACTTCTGGGTTTATACCGTGACGCCACGGTGTGCGCCTACGTTCCGCGCGCCGAGGGCTGGGGACTTCCTCCGGTGGAGGCGTTACACGCTGGTTCACGGGTCGTGGCCTCTCGTAATTGTCCGAGTGTGGAGGGCAATAAGGAGGTCATTCTCGTCGATCCGCTGGATGAGGGATCGATTGGTGACGGGTTGGTGGCGGCGCTCGCTCAGGGTGATGACGAGCTGAGTCGCGAGCGACGGCGCGAGTCAGTGTCCGATATGACGTGGCGCAATTGTGCTCTCGATCACCTAGAGGCGTGGCTGTGAAACTCGCACTCGACACTTCAGCAGTTCCGAATCAACCCGCCGGTGCGGGGCGCTACGTCGTGGAATTAGCCCGACGACTACCCAGCCGCGGGCTTGACACCACGCTGGTCTCACGCTTGGGCGACGAAGAACGCTGGCGTGAGTATTCGCCCCAGGCGCACGTGCTGGCCCGGGTTCCAAATGCACGAGCCGCACGGTTACTCTACGAGGCCACGCGACTTGGGACCTCGGACGTGGCACGAGCGGCTGACGTGTGGCATGGCCCGCATTACACCATGCCCCGTCGCGGTTCGACACCCAGTGTGGTGACCATCCACGACATGACGTTCTTTACGAATCCTGAGTGGCACGAGCGGGCCAAGGTGGCCTTCTTCCGGCGCGCCATCTCCTACGCTGCAGTGCACGCTCGGGCCATCGTCTCGGTGAGCCAATACACCGCACGCCTGATTGATGAACTCCTCGAGGGCCACGCCCCCGTCGTCGTCGCCCCCTTAGGAGTAGATCTCGAGCGCTTCAAGCTCGATGCCGCTGGCGACGAAGATAATCTGCGTCGACACGGGCTGCATACTGAGGTCGACTATTTCCTCTTCGTGGGAACCTTCGAACCGCGCAAGGGCATCGACGTGTTGCTCGATGCTTTCACCACGGTGGCCGAGGAACATCCCAACGTTGAACTCTGGCTCGCCGGCCAGCATGGTTGGGGTGTCGCTGAAGTGGAGGGTCGCTTGGCTACGCACCGCGCAGCGGCGCGCATTCGTCGATTGGGTTTCGTCCCCGACGACGCCCTGGCGCCCTTGTTGCGAGGTTCGCGCGCGGCGGTCTACCCTTCGCGCGGCGAGGGCTTTGGTCTGCCTGTTTTGGAGGCGCTCGCCTGCGGCGTGCCAGTCGTGACTTCGCGTGACACCGTGATGGAAGAGGTGGCCGGACCCGCCGCAATCCTGACGACCGCTGGTTCCGTGCCCGACTTGTCGCGTGCCATGCTCGAACTGCTCGAGCAATCCCCTGAGGAGCGTGCTCTCGCGGCGCGGCGCGGTCGCGAGCGGGCTGAAGTGTTTACCTGGGCCAGATGTGTGGACCAGCATCTCGTCGCCTACCATCTTGCACGAGGAGAGTGACGTGCGCGTATTGATAACTGGAGGACAGGGTTTCGTCGGTCGTCACCTCACTCAGCACCTAACTGAGATGGGTGACGACGTTACTGTCGCCGATCGAGAGGTGGACGTGACTGACCGGCCGGCTCTCGTGAATGCTCTGAGCACAGTTGCTCCCGACGTGATCTACCACCTGGCCGCCATGACCAGTGTCGCCGAGTCGTGGTCGCGCCCAGCCGAGTACACCCGTGTCAATGTTCTCGGTACCGCGCACCTTCTCGACGCGGCTTACGAACTGGTACCCGAGGCGCGAGTGGTGTTGGTGAGTTCCGCCGAGGTCTATGGCATCGTGCGCGAAACGGACCTGCCCCTCACGGAGAGTTCGCCTACCGTACCGGCCAATCCTTATTCGACGAGCAAGCTCGAGGCCGAACACGTCGCGCGCGATGCAGTGCGCTCGCGTCACCAGGAGGTGGTGATCGCGCGGCCCTTTAACCACATTGGGCCGGGCCAGTCGCCGGTCTTCGTGGTACCCGCATTGGTGCAGCGCATGCTTGACGCTACCGCCGAGGGCCGCCACTTCATCATGGTGGGTGATCTCAGTACGCGTCGTGACTTTAGTGACGTGCGTGATGTGGTGCGCGCCTATCGGTTATTGGCTGAATGGGGTCGAGCGGGTGAGGCGTACAACGTGGCATCGGGCCACGAGATTGCTCTGTCGGATCTCGCCGATGAACTGCGCCGGCGAATCAACCCCGATCTCGAGTTGTTGATAGATCCCGATCTGCTCAGACCCGTCGAAGTACCAGTGAGCCGGGGAAGCTTTGACAAGTTACACGAAGCCACCGGGTGGGAGCCGACGTTCACCATGGCACAGTCATTGAACGATGTGATTGCCGCCCAGCGTGGCCACTAGACACATCGAGTCGGTGTTTTGTTGGAGAAATGGGGCTTGTCCTCGGACCTGACATGCCCGAGCAGACGAAGAGAACTAGCCTTGACGTACTGATGGAATCCCGTGCTCCGGCCGTCGTTGCCGTCGTCGTTACCACTGGTCCGGGCCCCGGCCTCGAAGCCGCCCTGGCCTCGATCGTGGCTCAGGATTATGAGGAACTCAGCCTGCTCGTCGTGGCGAACGGGCTAGATGAGCACGTCGCTGAACGAGTTGCCGCCGTGGCGCCACTCGCCTTCGTGAGAGTGCTCGATCAGAATCGTGGTTTCGCCGCGGCGTGTAACGAAGCCTCGTTGATGGTGGAAGGTTCAGCGTTCTTCTTGTTCTGTCACGACGACGTGCGTTTAGATACGGACTGTGTGGGTCTCATGGTCGAGGCAGCCTTTCGAGCCAATGCCGGCATCGTGAGTCCGAAGTTCGTCCACTACGAGGATCCGCTGGTCCTCGCGCACGTGGGCCAGACCTGCGACCGTTATGGCGTCGTTCGCGACCGCGTCGAGCCCGGCGAGATTGACCACGGCCAACAAGATCTCGAGCGTGACGTGTTCGTCGCCCCTGGCGGCGTGACACTGGTGCGTACCGACCTCTTTCGCACCCTACGCGGCTTTGACCCGATGATCCCACTGATTGGCGAGGACTTGGACTTGTGCTGGCGCGCGCAAGTAGCCGGTGCTCGTGTCATCGTCGCCCCCCAGGCTCGTGTCGCCCATCGAGAGACCATTGTGACGGGCGAACGCGTCGCGACTGCGCGTGGTACCCGCAACGCCTCGCGCCAGCTTTTGCAACGTCGCCATCAACTGCTGGTCGCCGCCACGGGGTGGGGCGTTGGACGCTCACTGGTCACGATTCTCACCATCTTGTTGATGGACCTCATGGAACTCGCCTTAGCGCTCGTTGGTCGCGACAGAGACCGCGTGGGCGCCATCGTCGGCTCCTGGACGTGGTTACTGCGAAACCGCAAGCGAGTGAGTGAACGGCGTAAGCAGCGTCAAAAGATTCGCGTCTTGAAGGATGCCCAGTTGCTCCGGCTGCAAGATGCCGGAGCGAGCCGCCTCAAAAGATTCTTTCTGGTCTTGGTGCGTGAGGGTCTCGAGAGCGCGCGCGGCATCTTGCCCGAGCCACTGACCGAGATGGAAGGACCCAGCGGGGAGACGCCCGATGGCGTCGGCTTCGCGGCGGCCTTCGCGGAGGATGAGTCCTTCGACGAGGTTGTTGGTTTGAACGAGGAGCACGTACGTCCCTCACGGTTTTTGACGTCGTTTCGTGCCCAGGCGATGGTCATCGTTTTTGTGGCTCTGTTGTGGGCTATTGGCGCTCGTAACCTGGTCGCGACCCACTTGCCACTGGTGGGTCGCTTGGCCCCGCTCGATTCGTGGTGGTCGACTTGGCGCCATTTCTTCGCGTCCTGGTCGCCCAACGGGGTGGGCAGCGGGGCACCCGGGATGCCGGGCTACGGGATCCTGGGATTTGCCGGTACCTTCGTACTCGGGCGTATGGGAATACTGCCACGATTGGCGCTCATCGCCGCGGTGCCATTGGGTGCCATCGGCGTCGCACGGCTGTTGAAGGGGCGTGTCTCGAACCGGGCCCGGCTGATTGCTGCCGTGGCCTATCTGGCGCTACCCACGGGCCTGAACATGATTGGTCAGGGTCGCGTCGATGTCTTGGCCGTGGTGGCTGGCCTGCCCTTCATCGTGCGACGCCTCTTTGACTTACTGAATATCCCGGGTTTTCGCTCCACCCCTTATAGCGAGCCAGTGCCCTTCGGGCACCGTGGTTGGCGTACCAGTGAGGCCGGCCAGCGCATGAGTGCCATCATGGTCATTGCCTTGGTGACAGCGATGGCGCCCGCCACCATGATCGTGGTGGTTCTGGTGATCGTGGGTGTGATTCTCGCGCGGTTGATCGAACCTGATGAAAATAGGTACACCCCCTGGAGACTGCTCGGCTCGATTCTCATCAACGTGGCCATTTTCTTATTACCGCTCACGGTCAATACCGTGATTGCCGGACGGCGCGCGTGGGGTGTCTTTGGCGCAGTGCGCGGTCCCTGGACAGTCCCTAGTTTCGAGAGTCTCCTGCGCGGAGTTGACGGGGGAATAGGGAACAACTGGTGGGGCTGGCTCTGGCCGGCCGTCGCTCTGGCGGCACTGTTGTTGGCGCGTGGCCCGCGTCGAGTGATCGCTTCCAAAGTGGCGATGGTCGCGACGCTGACGCTGCTGTTGATGACGTTGAGTGACCACCACCTGCTCGGGACTTTCGCCCCCGACCTGGACGTCCTGCTCGTGCTCTACGGTGTGATGCTCGCCGTGCTGGTCGGAGTGGGCGTGGCCGCCATCGAGAATGACGTGCGGTCCGCGGGGTTTGGTTGGCGCCAAGTCACGGCGGGGGTCAGCGTCACGGCAATGGTGCTCGCTCCGTTGGCCTGGCTGGTGACTCTAGGTAGCGGTCGTTTTGATTTGCCCACCTCATCGGTGGCGGAGTCGCTCGCGACCCTGGCGCCACCCACCGCAACCCAGTATCGCGTGCTGTGGTTGGGCGATCCCTCAATCTTGCCGGTGCCTGGTTGGAGTGTGGCCCCGGGTCTTTCGGCGGCGACGTCGATGGATGGTTTGCCGGGTGGCAACACGCTCTTCTCCCCGCCAAGTTCTGGCGCCACGGACGCGGTCATCGCCGCGGTCAAGACTGCGCTGGAGGGTCGCACAGTCAATCTGGGCGAACTCTTGGCCCCCGCTGGTATCTCGGCCATCGTGGTGATGGATGCGTCGGCTCCACAGCTGGCCGGCGTACAGTCTTCGCCCGTGCGCTCAGTTCCGGCCTCGCTGGTTCCCTCACTTAATGCGCAAACCGATCTCGCTCTTGAACTCACGACCACGAGCGTCCAGGTCTACGCCAATGCCCAGTTCTCAGGCATTGTGAGAGAACGCGCGACGAAGTCATCTCCGTGGGTCTCGGTACTTTCACCAATCACCCATAGCGGCTCACTGGTTGGTGGTGGCCAAGTTGAGTCTGGTACTGCTCCCGCGGGTTTGTTCTCGATGGTGGTGAACGGCCACGCACTGCCGCGTTCGTCCCTGGATGGTTGGGCCGGCTCCTACGTGGTCCCGTCGAGTACGACGTCAGTGGTGGGTACGTTGACGTTGCACGAGTTCCCGTGGAATGGATTGCTCGCACTTTTCACACTGTCAATGTGGTCGATCATTTGGCTCGGTTTTGGCTGGGTGCACCGGCTGGAGTGGCTCTTCGCCGGTCGCCAACGCGGTCAGCGTCGTTCGCGAAGAGTTCAGATGGTGCGAGTACACGAGGACGTCGATGCGTAAATCAGGACTGCCGCTCGTGGCCACCGTGGTGGTGGGTATCGCCTTGGCCGGTGTCATTAGCGCCAAGGATTCAGTCTCGAACCCGGTACCCAATCCGGGCGTGACTGGACCGTCGGCTCAATCGAGCGCGCTCTACTGCACGGGTCTCACTAATGCCAAGGGCGACTTGCGCGGCATCGTGACCTTCATCAACACCACTAGCGCGAAGCGACAGGTGGTCGTGCACGCAGTCGCTACCAATGCCGCCGCGGCCGTGGCTACGGCGTTCACCTTGGGGCCCTACGCCCGCCAGGTCGTGACCCCCACCAATTTACTGGTAGGTGGCACGTACGCTTTGGCGGCCCAGATTGACGGGGGAGGCGTGAGTGCTGAACAAGTCGTAACGCGCTACGGAACTCAGGCGCCGTGCGTCAACGAGGGCGTGACCACCTGGTACGCCTCAGGTTTTGACACTACGGTCGGGTCCGCTGCGATCTTGAGCATTTACAATCCGACCGCGACGGCGGCCGTATTTAACGTCACCACTTTCTCACCGGGTGGATTCCTATCACCCGCACCGTTGCAGGGGGTGAGCGTCGGACCCCACGCGGTTCTCACTCTTGATTTGGGTAGTGCGATCGTTGCCACACAGAATTTTGGCGTGCAGGTGAACGTGCTGCGGGGTTCCCTGGTCATCGTCGGCGACCAGATTTCACGTGATACGTCGTCGCTCAACTACGGCACGTCGCTACTGGCAACGAGCGGGACGTTTCCCTTAGTGACCACCGCCAAAGGATCCGTGGCTCAAGTGCGGATTGCCAATCCGGGCCCGGCACCAGCCAAAGTGACGTTCACGGTAAAAATTAAGAAATTCGTCGTAGCGCCGCAGTCAGTGGCGGTGGCGCCCTATTCGAGTGCCATGGTCTCGGTGACGCCCAATACGGCGATCCCGGCGGCCGGCGAGGCGTCGCTGACGATGACTTCGACTCAGCCGGTTGACGCAACACTCGCCACCGGTACGAAGAATGGTTTGACCCTAAGTCCTATGGGTGTTGCGATGTCGCGCGCGGTCCTCTCGGATGTGACGGGTGGGGGATTTGCACAGGCCACGGTCACGAACACCTCTAATGCCCCGACGACGGTGACGTGGGCGTTGTTACATCACGGGTCCATCAACTCCACTGGTCTCACGCCACTCGGGGCTGGCCAGACCGTCTCGCTCGGTCAGGCGTTGGGCGGACGTGCCAAGCTTCAAGGAGCCACGCTGGTTCTCACCAGTGCCACCCCGGTGCTGGCGGTCAACGCCATCCTGACGACGTTCCCCTACGGGGTGACGATGGCGGCGTCGCTAAACGGCGGGTAGGGTCGGCGGCTGCCAGGTCGGCGCCGCCGCCGGTACGGGCGTCGGCGCTTCCTTGCCGTTCGTGGATACCTCAGAGGGGCTGTTCGAACCCTGACGAAGACCCAGAGCGCTCACCGTGCGTGAACCCGCGGGGTGCACGGGCTCACCGTGGGCCTCGTCAATCAGTTGTGCGGCGGCCTCGCCATCGATGGTCTCGTGCTCAAGGAGCGAGCGAGTGAGGGCTTCGAGTCCGCGACGGTGCAGAGTGAGTACCTCGATGGCGCGAGACTCCTGTTCGCGCAGAATACGCTCGACTTCGTCATCGATGATTTGAGAAGTGTGGTCGGAGTAGTCACGCGTGTGCATGAGGTCCTCGCCCAGGAAGACTTGATTATTCGATCCCCAGGCCATCGGTCCGATTTCCTTTGACATGCCCCACTCGCGCACCATTCGACGAGCCAACTCGGTGTTGCGCTGTAGGTCGTCAGCGGCGCCGGTGGAGAGGTCGCCGTACACCAGTAATTCGGCTACTCGGCCACCCATGCGCATGCACAGAGAGTCCTCCAGGTGCTGGCGTGACATGATGTAACGGTCCTCTTCGGGCAACGTCATCGTGACACCCAGCGCCATGCCGCGCGGGATGATAGTGATCTTGTGGAGTGGGTCGGTCTTGTCGAGCACGTAGGCCAGGAGGGCGTGACCTGACTCGTGGTAGGCAATGCGCTCACGCTCATCGTCGCGCAGCACCATGGAGTCACGCTGTTGTCCCATCATGACGCGGTCGCGAGCGGATTCGAAGTCCTCCATAGCGATAGTGGTGGAATGGCGGCGCACCGCGTGCAACGCCGACTCGTTCACTAGATTCGCGAGATCTGCGCCGCTCATGCCGGGCGTGCCACGAGCGACCATCTCGAGCGAGACGTTCGTATCGAGGGGCTTGTTCTTGGAGTGAACTTGCAGAATCGGCAACCGTTCGTCCAGGTCCGGTAGGGGCACCACGATCTGGCGGTCGAAGCGACCCGGACGCAGTAGCGCCGGGTCCAGCACGTCGGGACGGTTGGTCGCAGCGATGACGACGACACCCTCGGCCGCTTCGAAACCATCCATTTCACTCAGCATCTGATTGAGGGTCTGTTCGCGCTCGTCGTGTCCGCCGCCCAGTCCCGCGCCACGTTTGCGTCCGATGGAATCAATCTCGTCGATGAAGACAATGGCCGGTGACTGTTTGCGCGCGGTCGAGAACAGGTCGCGTACTCGACTCGCGCCGACACCGACGAACATCTCCATGAAGTCAGAACCAGAAACTGAGAAGAAGGGTACCCCTGCTTCACCGGCGACGGCCCTCGCGAGCATGGTCTTGCCGGTCCCGGGAGGGCCGACGAGCAAGATGCCCTTGGGAATCAGGGCGCCCATCGCCGAGTAACGCGCGGGAGTCTTCAAGAACTCGACGACCTCGTTGATCTCCTGCTTGACACCGAAGTATCCGGCAACGTCGGCGAAGGTGGTGGTTGGTCGGTCTTGATTGAACTGCTTCGCCTTGGAACGTCCGACGGACATCATGCCGTTCATCTGTCCCTTGGCCTGGCGCGACAAGAAGACCATGAAGCCACCGAAGATGAGAATCCAAATGAGGTACGGCAGCAGGGTGCCGGCGAGGCTCGAGGGGTTGGCGAAGGTCACCGACACGTTGTCGGTGCGCAGGAGGGTCACTTCATCGCTCAGGACCGGGACGGGGCCATTCGTGGTGTAGTTCGTTCCGTCGGATAGTTGTCCGGTGAGAACGCCCGAAGTGTTATTGATGCTGGCCGAAACAACCTTTTGCTCCTTGGCGTAAGTCAAAAGGTTGGAGTAGTTGACACTCTTAACGTTTTTGCTCGAGAAGAACGAAGGAATCAGGATGATCCCCAGAACGAAGAAGATGGCCACGAATGTCAGGACTCGGCGGCGTCTATCCGGCGGCATGGGGCTGGGCCCGCCAGGTACGTACTTGCGCCAAGTGTTCTTTTCGGGAGGAGGCATAGTCACTTCACCAATCTAGAGGTGGTGAGCGACGCCTGTTTCTGCTCGCCTGTGCAAAACCCTCGAGTTGTTAGCGTGAAGGGTGGTGACGGACACGAAACTTAAGAATCAGCCCCGCGTCGTGGGCATCATCGTCATTGCCCTCCTCGGTTTCGTGCTGGGTCAGGTAGTGGCGTCCCTGCTCGATGGTGTCTTCGTGTCAGTCGCTCATTTCCCCGGTGGCATGACCGCTCTCGCTGCGGCCAGCGAGCCACCCTGGTGGTCAAATGTGGCTGGATTGGCTGGACTTTGGGTTGGTTTCGGTGTCGCGATCTACCTCGCGCACCATCGCGGGGGCCTTGACGCATTGGCCAACGCGTGGCGTCCGCGTCGCTACGACGGGACCTTTCTAATCGTGGGCGTCGCACTGCAATTGCTGGTCGGACTGGCCTATTTACCTTTCCATTTTAAGAATATGAACAAACCTGTCAATCACCTCTTTGGATCGGCCCACGGGAGCTGGTTTGCCCTGCTCGCGCTAATGACGGTCGTGGGCGCTCCGGTGGTGGAGGAGTGGTTGTTTCGCGGCGTCATCTTTCGCGCGCTCGACGCGGGACTCTCGCCACGCTGGGGACGTAATGGGACAGTACTCGCGGTGCTGAGCAGTGCTCTCATCTTCGCGCTCGCGCACGCGGAATGGCTGCAGTTGCCAGGACTCTTCTTCCTGGGTGTGGTGCTCGCAGTCATCGTGCTGCGAACCCAGCGACTTCTGCCGGCGGTGTTGACGCACGTAGGCTTCAATGCGCTCACTATGGTTTCACTCATCTCTCAAAGGTTGCATCACTAATGCGCTGGCTACGACGGCGTACGGTGCTGTCCTGGATCGACTTCTTCGCGGTGGCCGTCGTCATCGTGGTCACCGTGTGGTCGATGCACCCCAACCTGATCTTCTCCTCGACGCTCATCACCGGAGGTGATACTGGAGCACACGTTGTCCTGCCGGCGTTCTTGCGCAGTCAGGGTGATCTCTTGCATGTCACTCCGTGGTACCCCGGTTGGTTTGACGGGATGCCCGCCTACACCTACTACTTCGTGTTGCCGGACTACCTGGCGGTGCTCGCGAGTTACGTGATCAATTTTGCCGTGGCTTTCAAGTTGGTCACGATCCTTGGTTCGGTCCTCATGCCGATCAGCGCCTACGTGATGGCTCGACTCTTTCGGGCGCCCCGCCCGGTGCCGGCGGCACTGGCGCTCGCCACTCTGCCATTCCTCTTTGACGCCAGCTTCACGATTGACGGGGGCAACCTCTTCTCCACGATGGCCGGGGAGTACGCGTTCTCCTTCTCCTTGGCGCTCAGTCTCTTCACGATCGGTCTCTTTGCACGGGGTGTGCGCACGGGCCGAGGGTACTGGTGGGCGGGCATTGCACTGAGTCTCACCCTGGCCTCACACGTCCTGCCCTGGATGTTCGCGCTCGGGGCGATTGGCATTCTCGTCGTGGTTGAGGTGTTACAGCGCCGCGGATGGGGTGACCCTCGAGAAGAACGTGTACCAGGAGACTACGCACGCCCCCTTCGTTTCACTATTGGGGCGGGGTTGATTTCATTTGGGTTGTCGGCATGGTGGCTTCTAAGTTTCATCGCGACGCAGAACCTCACTAACTCGATGGGGTACACCAACCTCAACACCAGTTCTGTGCATTCAATCTTTACGACGCTCGGGTGGTGGACCCAGAATGGCGGGGCATCGGGGTACCGCTGGGTCATCGTGCTCGCCGCCGTGGGAGCGGTGGTGGCCGCGTTGACGCGTAATCGCCTGGGTGTGGTCCTGGCGCTGATTACGGTCGCCTCGCTGGTCGCCTTCGTGGTCGATCCCCAGGCCGCAATCTGGAACGAGCGCTTGATCCCGTTCTGGTATCTCGGTGTCCATCTCCTGGGGGGCTGGGTCGTCGGTTACGGTGCGTGGCGATGGGTCGAGCGACAACACCGGATTGATCTGTCGTTACAGGACTCCGGCGAAGATGTCGAAGATCCAGCCAATGTCGAGAGCGTGGCACCGACGCCGGGCACCTGGCGCAACGAGTTGGTTGAGCACCTGCACCGATCGCGCCTGGTTAATGCGACCTCGGTGGTCATCTTGGTGGGCCTGCTCTCGGTGGTTCCAGGACTGATTCCGAGCGTCGCCAGCGCGCTGCACCTCAACACCTCCGGCAACCAGGTCACCAACTGGGCGGCGTTTAACTATTCGGGCTACCAGGGTCAAGCCGCGTGGCCCGAGTACCACGACCTGATGAGCACCATGGGTCGGGTTGGCACCACCTACGGTTGCGGCCGCGCGATGTGGGAGTACAGCGCGGGAGAATCGCGTTTTGGAACCCCGATGGCGCTCATGCTGTTGCCGTACTGGACCAACAATTGTGTGGACTCAATGGAGGGTCTCTACTTCGAATCTTCGGCCACCACGCCCTATCACTTCCTCGATCAGGCCGAGTTGAGCCAGAATCCGAGCAATCCTCAGGTCGGCCTCAACTACGGAATATTGAACGTGGCCGAGGGGGTTCAGCACTTGCAGATGCTCGGGGTGAAGTACTACATCGCCTTCTCCTCCGGGGCAGTGGCTCAGGCGAACGCTGACCCCGCGCTCCGTCTCGTCGCCACCACCAAGGCCTGGGCGCCTCCGGGAGTGAAGTGGTACGTCTACCTCATCAAGAACAGCCCCGTGGTGAGTGCGATGACGCACGCCCCGGTGGTGGTGTCGGGACTCTCGAGCCGTGTCGCGTGGCTGAACGCGAATGCCACCTGGTGGTTGGATCCGACGGCGTGGAAAGTACCGATCGCCAGTAGCGGACCAGCCTCGTGGCCTCACGTCGCCGCCGCGAACTTGGTGTCCAATCCGGTGACATTGCCCAAGGTGAACGTGAGTCACGTGACCCAGACGACGCAGTCGATTTCCTTTGACGTGTCTCGAGTCGGAGTACCGGTACTCGTCAAGATCTCGTACTTCCCACGATGGCACGCCAGCGGCGCGAGCGGACCCTACCGGGTAAGTCCCAATCTGATGGTGGTGGTACCGACGTCGAAGTCGGTGTCCTTGACGTACGGGGCGAATCCGGCGGTCGCGTGGGGCAGTATCCTCACCGAACTCACGATGGCTGGGGGCCTCGTGGTCGTGGTGGCGAGTCTTCGGAGGCGACGCCGGGCCCAACGGTAGGATTGGCCGTCATGGACACATCGTTGATATTTAAGGCCTACGACGTTCGCGGCACCTACCCCGATCAACTCAACGAGGACGTCGCGCGGGCCACTGGTTCAGCGTTCGCCACTTTCGTTGGCGGACCCTCGATTGTCGTCGCGCGCGACATGCGTCCTTCGGGCCCCAGCTTGGTGGCCGCCTTCGCTGAAGGTGTGCGCCGCATGGGTGTAGAAGTAGTGGACATTGGTCTGGCATCGACGGATCTCTTGTACTTCGCCTCGGGTTATTTGAATGCACCTGGCGCAATGTTCACTGCCTCGCACAACCCGGCTCAATACAACGGGATCAAGATGTGTCTGGCCGAGGCCAAACCCATCGGCCTCGAGACGGGTCTCGCCGACATCGAACGGATGACGAACGAGTTCCTCGCCTCTCCGGCGCGTGGCGACCTCGCCCCCATGTCCGAAAGCGACATCGTGAGTGCCTGGGTCGCGCACGTGCACTCCTTCATTGACACCAAGAAGTTGCGCCCCTTGAAGATCGTGGCCGATACCGCGAACGGTATGGGCGGCTACGTCGCGCCACTTATCTTCGCAGGCCTGCCTTTCGATGTCGAGATCATGTACCCCGAGCTCGATGGCACCTTCCCGAATCACCCTGCCGACCCGCTCAACCCGGCCAATATCGTGGACCTGCAGAGGCGCGTTCTTGAGAGTGGCGCCGACATTGGACTGGCCTTTGACGGAGACGCCGACCGCGTCTTCTTGATCGACGAGAGGGCTCAGGGCATTAGCGGATCCACGACGACCGCGATGGTCGCGGCAAGCCTGCTCGACAAGAATCCCGGTGCGACCATCCTCTACAACGTGATCTGCTCGAAGTCCGTGCCCGCGGTCATCGCTGAACACGGAGGGGTGGGCGTACGCACGCGCGTGGGTCACAGTTACATCAAGCAGACCATGGCCGAGACCAACGCCATCTTCGGTGGTGAGCATTCGGGTCACTATTACTACCGCGACAATTACCGTGCCGACTCTGGCATCATCACCGCCATGGTCGTGCTGGAGCTACTGAGCAACTTCGACGGTGCGCTGTCGGGGTTGGTGGCACCATTCAATCGCTTCGCGGTGTCGGGCGAGATCAACACCGTCGTCAGCGACCCCGCGGCCACTGTGGCTTCCATCACGCACGAACTTCGTGCGTCGGGCGCATCAATCGATGAACTTGATGGTCTCACCGCGGACTTTGGTGACTGGTGGTTCAATTTGCGCCCTTCTAACACTGAACCACTACTACGACTCAATGTTGAGGCGACCAGCGACGAGGACTGTGCACGCCACGTGGCCGAGGTCATTGAAATGATTAAGGCCAACTAGCGATGGCCCTGGACACCTTCTTACTGGAACTGATCGAAGATCCCGCCGATCACGGAGTCTTGCGCTACGTCGCTTCTCGTGACGTGCTCTACAACCCCAGAACGCGCCAGGCCTACGATGTGCGCGACGATATCCCCGTGTTGCTCACGAGTGAAGTTCGCGCCGTCGACGCCGCTGAGCACGAGGAGATCATGAATGATCCCTCGGGCCGCGATACGGGTCGACCCTAGTTCGAGCTACACCGGGGCCGCGCTCGACCCGCGTCGTTGGAATCGGCCCTGGGCGAGAGCCGCCCCCACCAGGATCAGTATCGCCCCGATCGGCTCGTTCCACGTGAGAGATTCGCCGAGAAACGTGACGCCCACGATGGCGGCGAAGATTGGTGTGAGGTAGGTCACACTACTGACGACACTGGCTGGAGCGTTACGCACAATATGGAAATTGATGATGTAGGCGACGCCGGTACCCAGAATTCCTAGCGCGGCCAGACCCATCACTGACGAGAGCGGTGGGTGAGCGTGGACGTGGCCGAAGAGCAGGGCGAAGGGCAGCAGTTGTAGTGTCCCGCAGAGTACCTGTCCGGTGGCGAGTGCGACGGGTGAGTGCGACAGCGTCGCTAAGTGTCCACGCGCATAGGAGAAGCCGAAGCCGTAACAGACGACGGCAGCCAGACACGATCCCATACCCAGCCACTGACTCGCGCCGAAGCCGTTCCAGACGCCGATAAGGATGACGACACCGAGTAGTCCGACGCCGAGTCCGGTGAGGACTGAAGCGCTCGCGCGCTCCTGACGTAGGACGAAGAGGACCACGATCAAAGTCGCCAGTGGCGTCGTGGCGTTGATAAGACCCGCGAGCACTGCTGACACGTGGGTCTCACCGTAGGAGAAGAGTGTGAATGGCGCACTGTTGAGCAAGATCGCCACGACGAAGAGGTGCCCCCACGTCGAGGCTCGTCGGGGCCAAGCCGATCGAGTGAACAGCGAGATGAGAACGAGCGTACCCGCGCCAGCGGCGAGTCGCGCGAAGGCGACGTCCACGGGGGTCATCCAACGCAGACCGAGTTTGATCCACCAGAACGAACAGCCCCAGATGGCGCCGAGTACGACGAACCAGACCTGCCAGGGAACGTGCGAGCGAGCCAGCGCCTTCGTTGTGGCGACGGGGGCACTCATGACGGTGTCCGGGGCTTCTCGGCCTCGAGCAACGCTTCTTTGACTTCGAGTCCCCACCGGTAGCCGCCCAGGGACCCGTCGCGGCGAACGACCCGGTGACAGGGGATCACCAGTGCTACCGGATTCGCCCCACAGGCCGATCCGACCGCGCGCACGGCGCGCGGAGAGCCAATTAACTCGGCTAGCTGAGAATACGTGAGAGTCGTACCGCGCGGCACGCGTCGCAGGGCACCCCAGACTCGTATTTGGAAAGCTGTTCCTTGGATATCGAGCGGGAGCAAGGTGGATTCACCCTCGCCGCGTACCACGAGAGCGATGACCGATGCGAGGTCTCCTAGGCCTGCGTCATCGCGTTCGAGAGTCGCGCGGGGAAACTCTTGGACCACTTCCCTCACGAGAGCCTCCTCGTCATCGCCAATTCGCACCGCGCACACGCCACGCTCAGTCCTCGCGCAGACCACGTGGCCCAGCGGGGTAACGAGCGAAGTGAAGGCTATACGCTCACCTTCACCTCCACTCCGGTAGTGGCGTGGGCTCATGCCTAACTGGCTCGCGCTGTGTTCGTAGAAGGCCCGGCTCGAACCAAATCCGGCCTCGTACGCGGCGTCGGTGACCGCCATTGATGTGCCGAGTGCTTCGCGGGCACGTTGGGCGCGCAGTGCGCGTTGGTACGTGGCTACCGGCACACCAATCACTTGGCTGAAGCGACGCCGGAGGTGGCTTTCGCTGTAGCCCACCTCAGCGGCAAAGGTAGCGACGCGCGACGCGCTGTCGCGCTCGAGTCGACGGCACAGCGAGATGACCGCCTCGAGCGAGGCATCGAGGACCCGCTGCTCTCCTGGACGGCACCGCAGACACGCACGATATCCCGCGAGTTCGGCCTCGTGCAGGGTACAAAAGAACTCGACATTGTCGCGACGTGGTGTGCGCGAGGCGCACCCCGGTTGGCAGGCTACGCCAGTCGTCACCACGGCGTAGACGAAGGTCCCCCCCAGATTCTCGTCGCGACGCTGCACCGCGCTCCACCGGCTTTCGTCAAGATCATGCACGACGCCCAATTTACGAGGAGCGTACCTCGACGGCATTCCGCTCCTGATCATCTAATTCGATTTGCTTGAAGGTCCGGAGAGAGTCTCAGTCGAGGCGTTCGATGATCATCGCCATACCCTGACCACCACCGACGCACATCGTCTCGAGCCCGTAGCGCAGACCCGACTCCTCGAGGGAGTGCAGCAGCGTCGTCATGATTCTCGCGCCGGTCATTCCAAAGGGGTGGCCCAGCGCAATGGCTCCACCTCGAACGTTCAACTTTTCGAGTGGTACGCCGAGGTGCTTCGCACTCGGCAGTACCTGGGCGGCGAAGGCCTCATTGATCTCCACGAGGTCGATGTCCTTCATCGTCAGGTGCGCCCGAGAGAGGGCTTGTCGACTGGCCTCGATGGGCCCCAGTCCCATGATCTCGGGATTGAGTCCGCTCAGTCCTGAGGACACGATGCGCGCTCGGGGACGGATTCCGAGTTCACGTGCGCGCACATCACTCATGACCACGACCGCGGCCGCACCATCGTTGAGGGGGCAGGCGTTGCCGGCCGTGATAGTGCCGTCGGCGCGAAAGACTGGCGCCAGCGAAGCGAGACGTTGCAGCGAGGTGTCGGCCCGCGGACCGTCATCGGTGTCGACGATACTCCCGTCGGCGCGCGTCACTGGAATGATTTCGCGAGCGAAGAAACCACTGCGCTGGTGGGTGACGGCGAGTTCTTGGGAGCGCAAGGCGAATTCGTCCATCTCCGAGCGACTCACGCCTTCGAGTTGCACCACGTTCTCCGCGGTCTGGCCCATCGCGATGTAGATGTCGGGCAGACCCGTTGGCGGCGTCCAGACGTCGGAACCCTCCACAGAGCGCATCGTGCTCCGTTCGCGCGCCGCGGCGAATCGAGGATTCGCGGCGGCGTCGATATCGGACATCCCCGCGCCGAATCGCGAGATGGTCTCGACCCCGGCGGCCACGAACACATCACCTTCACCGGCGCGAATGGCGTGAGCGGCCATGCGAATCGTTTGCAGGGAGGATGAGCAGTAGCGATTGATGGTGACGCCGGGCACGTCGTCGAGTCCGGCGAGGACGGCTACCACGCGTGCCAAGTTGAACCCTCCCTCTCCGGCGGGCTGACCGCAACCCACCAACAGGTCTTCGACCATATGGGGATCGAGTTCGGGTACTTGTTCGAGGACCTGGGTCACCACGTACGCGGTGAGATCATCGGGGCGCTCATCGATCAGCGAGCCCTTAAAGGCCCGACCAATCGCGGTACGCCCCGCTGCAACGAGAACGGCTTCAGCCATGGTGAACCTCCTACTTCAACTGCAGCGGGCCGGCGTCGTCAAAACCCTGACGAATCCCCTGTCCGGCGCGTCGGCGCAACTGCTCAGGCTCGAAGAGCATCCAGTACGCATTGCGTGCGTGTTTGCGTGAACGATTCTCAAAGACGCTCGCTAATACTTTGGGATCACTCGCTTCGTCTTCGTGCACGAAGACCTCGAGAATTGGGGTCCCCGTGAAGAGCTGTGCCTGCATGATGCCCTGAGCGGCCTCGTGGGCGCACTGCTTGTCAATCGGCGCCGAGCCCGGCATGCCCAGAGCGACCACGATGGAGCAACCATCTTCTTCGATCAGGTTCAAGGCGGCGACCGCGAGATCCTTGAAGCCCGGGACCGTCTTCGAGATCACCTTGAAAGTCTTGTTGTAGCCGGGACAGATGGAGAGTTCGTCGCAGGCCGCTTGGCCCATGTCGTAACGCGCGAACATCGTGTCGACGACGCCGATGCGAATCTTCCTCGTCTTGAGGTTCTTCTTTTCTTTCTTGTCGGAAATCTTCTTCTCCAAGTTCTTCTTTGCCATCACGCTCCCATCGCTACAACGAGTCTAGAGACACGGGGTCTTACGCCAAATAATTCGTCCCGTGCGAGGGCGGGACCTTGAATCCACGCCGCTCGAGGTCATGCTCCCAGCGCTGAATCAGCGTTTCGAGCACGTAGGCCCGTGCAAAGCGTTTGTCCTCGCCCGCGACGAGGTCCCAATGGGCGTGTGAATGGTCGGTCCAGTTGATCATGTCCTTGAGCGCGCGCAAGTACTGAGGACGAAGTGAACGATTGTGCCAGTCCTCCTCGGTGAGTTTCCATTGTTTGGAAGGAGTACTAGCACGATCATTGAATCTGCGTAGTTGCTCTTCCTCGGAGATGTGCATCCAAAACTTGACGATCGTCAGGCCATCATTGACCAGCGCTTCTTCCCATTGGACGATCTCCTGGGCCGAACGACGCACGTCATCTTCGCCGATGAGCTGATCGACACGCTCTACGAGGAGGCGCCCGTACCAGGAGCGGTCGTACACGGTCATCGCGCCCTGGCCCGGCAGCGATGGAGAAAAGCGCCAGAGGAAGTGGTGACGAAGTTCTTCCGGGGACGGAGTGGAGATGGGCACGACGCGAACGTGGCGCGGATCGAGCCCCGACGTCAAACGACGAATTGCCCCGCCCTTACCAGCGGCGTCAAAACCTTCGAAGAGCACAAGGAGGCCGGGCGCGTGCGGGGCGGGTCCGAGGAGACCGGCACTGAAGAGGCGTAGGTGTAAGAGACGCTTCTGGGCCGCAGCGACGCGCTTCTCGGACTCGAGTGCCGACAGGGTCTGGGTAAGGTCCAGCTCGTCGAGAGGATTGCTCATATGGTTCAGTTTGGCACCACCGAGTGGTACTGCATGGTCGTACCGTATAGGCGCAGGGATTCGGGGAAATACGGGTCTTTAAGGGTGCCAAAAACGTCCCAACGTCGAACGAAATAGTTACGGTCACTCAGGGGGTCAAGACGCCCACGCGTCGAGCCCGCGAAATGAGATAGCACGACATCGGGCAACATCACCACGTGGCGTCCGTCGGATTGACTGCGCAGACACAGGTCGACGTCATTCATGACGACGGCGAGCTTCTCGTCCATCCCGGTGAGTTCGAGGTACTGCGTGCGGGCGATCATTTGGACTGCACCGGTGACTGCTGACACGTCGCGTCGTGCGAGTACCGACTCATCTTCGACGAGGTAGTTGACTCCGCGGCGCAAGTGTTGGGGGTAGGGAGCAATGATGATCGCATCGTGCTCGTGCACGTCGTCGTGGTCGAGCAGGGTTGCGCCCACAATGCTCACGTCGTCGAGAGAAGCGACGCCGACTAACTGTTCGAGCCAATCTTTGGAGCGCACAACAGTGTCGTTGTTGAGTGTGACGACATAGTCCGCGTGGGAGTGCGCGACACCGCGATTGATGATGGCGGCGTAGTTGAAAGGACCGGGACAGTCAATGACTCGATGGGGAGTGCTGGCGAAGAATTCGAGCGTGGCCGCTTCAATTGATCCATTGTTCAAGATCGTGATAACGAAATTCTCGTAGGAACTAGCTTCGACTGAATTGATGCACTGGCGCAGTAAGTCCACCCGGTCGCGGGTGGGGATGATGACGTCAATCGATGGCCACGAAGCGGGTAGCGGAGACCAGGTCACCACCGAAGGTCTCGAAGTCGGCGATACGTGCGCGGCAATACCACGGCGCCGCAGCGCTTCGGTGACGATGCGTTTCGTGTCGTTGACCAGGGCATCATGGTGACGTTCGTGCGCGGTACGGCCGGGCAAAACGATCGGGACGTGCTGAAAAGTTGCTCGCGACTCTATTAGTCGTAAGTAGAGATCGTGTTCGGCAGCACGGCCGGTCTCAGCGCGCAGTCCGCCTTCTCGAAGTACTGACGCGCGACGCAGTAATGCGGGACGGCCAATGAGGTTGTAGCTCAGTAATGTGTGCGGACCCACGACGGGCGATTTGAGGATCGGAATCGTGTCATGGTCACCGACCTCGTCGGCGAAGATGACGTCGGCCTCTGCGCGCTGGGCGTAGAGTGCCGCGGCGCCGGCGCGACGCGAGGATTCGTCGGTGTCGCAAGTCACCATGAGCCACTCCTTACTCGACGACAGGGCCACGCGAAACTTTTCTAGAAGTTCTGCGGGATCGTGCGTGTCGAGCACGATGAATTCGACATTCTCGGCGACTTGGCCTGATTGGTCACTCACGGGTAGCGCGGCCGGGGCGTAGTTCAGGGGGAAGGTGCGCACTGAAGCGACCGGGACCGGAGTCGGTGCCTGAGTGTTGGGACGCACCTGCTCGGCTAGTCGTCGTCGCCAGGTGTCATCACCCAGCATCGGTCCGACGATACGCGCAAATCTGCTCGAGGACACTTGGCGAACGGCGTGGTGGAAATCACGCCACCGCCGGGCGATTTCGCGCGGTGTCGCGGCACGACCATTGAGATCGAAGCGTTCAAATGCTGGCACGACGACCTTTCGCTGAATAGTTCGGCTGAGGTCCGAATCTACAGAATTTTACTAGACCGCGGCGTTGTTAATTAGCGAGGGGAGCGGACTTCACTCGGACGAAACCAAATTGGCCAGCGCGACCCCGTGGCGCAGGCTAGGTTGAATCCGATATTTGAGTAATTCCTAATTGAAGGTGATATCCACAAGAAAGAGGTTGTCGTGTCTGGCACCGTTACACCAAGCGCATCGGGTACGTCCGAGCATTCACTGAAGTCGGGGGTTCTCGGACTCTTCGACTCCGCGATCATGGGCATCGCCGGATCCGCTCCCGCGTATTCGATATCGGCCACGACACTGTTCCTCTTCGCCGCGGTGGGCGTTGGCGGAGCGGCGTCACTCCTCTACTGCGGATTCTTCATGTTCGGTATCGTCTTCGCGTTCAACTACCTCTCGAAATCCGACTCGAGTGCGGGAGCGACCTACTCGTGGGTGCGTCGTGCACTGCACCCCTTCCTGGGCTACATGGCTGGTTGGGCGCTCATTGTTTCGGCGCTCATCTTCATGGTGATCGCCACCTTCCCAGCTGGCTCGAACGTCCTGGACATCTTCCGTCCTTCGCTGGCGTCGAATAAGACATTGATCACCATTCTCGGGGCCGCCTTCTTCTTGGCCATGGTGTGGGCGGTCGCGGCGGGCGTGACTGTGACGGTGAAGGTGCAGATCATCATGTCTTGTATTGAGATCGCCTTCCTCATCCTCTTCGCCGGGCTCGCTATATTCCATTCGCACAAGTTGGGGGCTCCCTTTTCGTGGAGCTGGTTCTCGCCCAACGTCTTTAAGTCGTCCTCGGGGAACACGTTCTTCGCGGGAGCACTGCTCTCAGCCTTCTACTACTGGGGTTGGGACGTTACGGCCAACTTGAACGAGGAGACCAAGGTCGGTGAGGGCGCCACCCAGAAGAAGGCGCCGACGTCGACGTCGGGCATGGGCGGCATCCTCGGTACCATCGTGGTGTTCTTACTGTTCGAAGTTTTCACCGTTGGTTCAACGATGGTGATTCCGGCCAAGGACATGGGTGCGAACTCCGCCTACTCGGCCGATATCTTGGCGCGCCTCGGTCAACTAGTGGCACCGGGGTGGTTCGGCAAGCTCATCGTTGTTGCGGTGCTCTTGTCAACAATTGCCACTCTCGAAACGACGCTGATCCAAGTCACGCGCACGATGTTCTCGATGGGTCGTGATAAGACGCTGCCCGCGGCACTCGGTCACGTGCACTCGACGCGTCGCACTCCCATGGTCGCGACAGTGGTGGTGACGGTCATTTCGTTGGCACTCTTCGTGGGCTCTCAGTACATCGGATCGGTGTACAACATCCTCCAAGACGGTTACTCGGCGATTGGTATTCAGATCTGCATCTATTACGCACTGGCGGGCTTCTCGGTCATCGTGTTGTACCGTCGCCAACTCTTTAAGTCGGTGAAGAACTTCATCTTCATGGGACTGTGGCCCTTACTCGGTGCCATCTTTATGACCGTCGTCTTCTTCAAGGTCATTCCCGGTTTGAACACCACGACCAAGGTCGTCGGTCTGGGTTCGATGGCTCTGGGTCTGGTCCCGATGGTCTGGTACTGGTACAAGAAGGCCCCATACTTCAAGATGCCCTCTAAGGAGGACCGCCACGCCATCCTCGTGGAGATTCAGCAGAACCTGTAGTGCGTGATGCGGTCCGCCCGTCGGGCGGACCGCATCAGGTCAGTTCGACTGGTTGGAAGCGCAAGATACTGGCGAAGAGGGCGACGTCGATGAGTGCCAAACCCGCGAAGGTGTAGGGGATGACGTGAACGCCGAAGTGTGACACCAGCAGGCTCACGCCACCTGGGCCGATCACGCCGCCGGCCATCATCGCGAACAAAATGAGTGAGATGCCATCGCTGTCGTGGGGTAGGAGTCGGGTGTACCACATCAGTCCCATTGGAAAGACTGTCGCCAAGATCAGACCAAGCAGTGGGTACGTCACGAGAGCTAGGTGATTCGACGTTGCGCCGAGGTCGGCAAAAATAGCTAGAACTAATCCACCCAGGATGAGTTTGCGCTCGTTGAAGATTCGATGCAGCGTCCCTCCCAGACTGCGTCCGATGGTCATCCCCATCCAAAAGGCGGCGGTGATGAAACTGCCCAGTGACGCCGAGTAGCCACCACGCTGGAGTTGCGAGGATATCCAGCCCGATGCGCTCGTCTCCAGGGCCACGTAGAAGATGTAGGCCGCAATAAAGGAGAGCAGAATGGGCCAACGCTGGGCCCTGCGAGCGCTGATCTGGCTTTGGAGGGACTCGGCCTTTAGGGCGGGAGCGTGTACGCCGCTGTTGAAGGTGGTGAGAAGGAGTGCAATGATCGAGATGGCGACGAACACCGCGGGAAAATTGCCCGGGTGCACCACCACCAAGAGCAACGGACAGATAACCGCGCCCAGGCCGTAGCCCGCATTGACGAAGCTGAGCCGGTGCGCGCGACCCTCGACTGCGGTACGTGAGAGCAATACGTTCAGACCCATATCGAGTGAACCGAATCCCAACCCGAGGAGGAAGATGCTCGCTAGGAAGATCAGCCATGAGTGCACGAGTCCGGAGCAGAGCGTACCCGCCGCCACCGTGATGAGTGAGACTGTCAAAACCTTGCGACCAGTGGTGTGCTTCAGCCCCCACCAGCCCGGCACCACCCCAATCAGTGCGCCAATGAAATAGATACTCAGAACCTCTCCGGCTCGGGCAAGTGAGATGGAGAAGTGGTGAGTGAACGTCACGAGGAGTGGTCCAAAGAGTGAAGATATCGCGCCAATGAGGATGAAGACGCCCGTGAGATTGCCGAGGGCCAGCGTGGTCAACTCGACCTGGGTGGTCGCTTGTGGGGACGAGGGCGTAGACGGAGATGACACGAACCCTCCTCGGTTGGTGATGCGACGGCTACCGATGGTATCGCTTGACCCGTGTTGAGCACGCTTCGCCCATTGCGGAGTCGAGCGTCGTCGACCTCAGAGTGTTCTCGTCGTTGGCAACGGAGCGACGTTCATTGAGTTCTGTACCGTTGATGCGCGGGTGAGTGGTTGAAAGACGCGATTCACATCGAAACGGTGAATCCCCGTCCTCTCTCGCGGTTGAGTGTCGCCGTCTCTCGTGTCGCCAACGAGAGTGGAGGTGTTGATGTTGGTGTGGGTTTCGCGGGCGTCTCGATTGACGGGCGAGTTGTCGCGCCGGGCAATTCTTCGCTCAACGAGAGTTACCGCGATGCTGGCGCCGGTACACACTACGCTTCGGACGTGTCGGGGACATTCGCGACTGAGACGAGGTCTCACAATGACAGTTTTTGTAGGGGCGTCCGGAAACCGTAATGTCGCCGTGAGCGCTCGAGCCGTGACGGATCCAACCCAGAGTCCTCGAGCGCGTCAGCGCCGCGACATCTTTGGCTGGAGCGAAGATGACCCTGGAGGTGACCGGGGCCGTAGCGAAGTCGGGCAGAATGTCTGACACCGGCTCACTCCTGCTCGGTATCGACTTGGGTCCATCGTGCGTGACGGGCACGCTGGTTAGCCCCGATCGAGGCATCGTCGCTTGTACTTCGCACAATGTTGGGCCCCGTCGAGATGTCGCGGGCTGGGCCGAGGTCGATGCGCAGACGTGGTGGCAAGTGACTTGCGAGGTGATTGCGAATTTGTTGCACGATGCTGGCGCATCCGGTGCAGACGTGGTGGCGCTCTCGGTCTCGGGGACCACGCCCGCAGTGGTCGTTTGTGACGCCGACGGGACGCCGTTGCGACGCGTGATTCTCCAGAACGACGTGCGGGCCTCTCAGGAGACCCGTGAGCTCGAGCGAACCTTGGGGCACCTTAATCTCCTGGCACTCACCGGTTCGGTTCTGTCGCAACAATCGGTCGCCCCGACGATTCTGTGGTTATCGAGAAATGAGCCGGAGATCTGGTCGCGCACGGCATTCGTGCAGGGATCGAGTGACTGGCTCTCTCGGCAATTCGGGGCATCTCTTTACGTGGAACAGAACTGGGCGCTCGAGAGTGGCTTGTACGATCTGCAGCTGCGTCCCCTCGATGCCATTCGCACAGCAATGAATATCACTTGGCCCGCGCTGTTACCAGTCATGCGCTCGGGTGAGATCGTAGGAGAAGTATCCGCGCGAGCTGCGACGTCGAGTGGACTGCGACTGGGGACGCCAATCGTGGTCGGCGGGGCCGAGCACGTGCTTTCGGCGTTCGCAACTGGTTTGGTAACTACGGGTGATGCCCTGATCACGCTGGGGGATGCGGGTGATATTTTCGCGATGTCTCAGAAGTTGTTCTTGGATCGACGGCTCTACCTCGACGCGTACCCAATTCCTGGAACGTGGTTGCCGAACGGATCGATGGCGACCAGTGGTTCGGTAGTGCGCTGGGAGCAGAGTCTCTTCGAGGCGGTGCCGCTCCCTCGTCTCGACGAGGAGGCCCGTGTCTCACGACCTGGCGCGCTGGTGTCGCTGCCGTACTTCCTTGGCGAGACGACGCCGCTGCACGACGCGGAATTGCGTGGAGTGATAGCCGGACTGCACCTGGGCACGACGCGGGGTGATTTGCATCGTTCCTTCCTCGAAGGTGTCGCCTACGGCTTCAAGTCCCACGTCGACGTCTTCACCCAAGGGGGGCTGGTATTGGGTGACATACGGGTTTCTGGTGCAGGGTCGCGTTCTCGCTTATGGCGACAGATACTCGCTGATATCTTGCATCACGACCTGATATCCATTAGTGAGCACCCTGGAGCCTCCTACGGCGCCGCGGTGATTGCCGGCATCAGTATCGGACTCATTAGTGACTGGTCCTACGTCGAGGGGGCTTCAGAGTTGGGTGAGATATTCACACCCGACTCTGAGAACGTGACCATCTATGAGGAGCGTTACCAGCAATTTCTACAACTCAGCCTGGCCAGCACCCCAATTTCCCATTCGCTCGTGCGAGGTTCTGAATGAAGTGGGCAGTTACCCGCCGTTGTGAGGGAAAATGGGGTAGCGGTTACATCGCCGTTACTACTTAGAAATACTCCGGACACATAGCCGTCCTAGGTTGTGAGAATGGGAGTGGTTTTCGAAGACGATGTGTCGGGTGCATGGAATGAGATGTTCTCCGCCCCTGGTCAGCCCCGGCCCATCTACGAACGACTCCTCGCCGACCTCAATGCGTATCAGCCCCAGGAACTGCGCCTGCGCTCAGAACAACTCGCGCATACCTTCATTGATCGCGGCGTTACTTTCGCCCACAGCGGCGAGGAGCGGCCTTTCCCGTTGGATCTGGTGCCGCGTATTCTCGGAGCCCTGGAGTGGGATCGCCTCTCTCGTGGCATCGCTCAGCGGGTCCGGGCCCTCGAAGCGTTCTTGGCGGACATCTACGGCGAAGGTCGCATCTTTGACGAGGGACTCATGCCCCGTCGAGTGGTCACCTCGAGTCCGCACTTCAACCGAGCGGCTTTCGGGATCACCCCTCCCAATGGCGTACGCATCACCGTGGCCGGTATCGACCTCATTCGAGACGAGCATGGGAACTTTTGCGTTCTCGAAGACAATGTGCGAATTCCGTCGGGAGTGAGTTACGTGATCGAGAACCGTCGCGCGATGACCCAGGCGTTCTCCGCTCTTTTCTCCGACCATCGGGTTCATCCCGTTGACTCCTACCCCTCGCGCCTCTTCGCGGCGCTACTCGCGGCCGCACCGGCCAAGGCCCAAGACCCGGTCATCGTGGTTCTGAGCCCCGGCGTCTTCAATGCGGCCTACTTCGAGCACGTGCTGCTGGCCCGGATGATGGGGGTGGAACTGGTTGAGGGTCGCGACCTGGTGTGTCGTTCGAATCACGTGTACATGCGCACCACAAACGGAGAGCGTGCGGTGCACGTCATCTACCGCCGTGTCGATGATGATTGGATTGACCCCCTTCAGTTTCGTCCGGACACCGTCATTGGTGTCGCGGGGTTGGTCAACGCGGCGCGTGCGGGCAATGTGGTCATTTCGAACGGTATCGGCAATGGTGTGGCCGATGACAAACTTGTCTACACCTTTGTTCCCGAATTCATTCGCTTCTACTTGGGAGAGAAGCCCCTACTCGACAACATCGAAACGCATCGTCTCGAAGATGACGAAGCACGCGCTGAAGTCTTGGGTCACCTCGAGCGCTACGTCGTCAAGCCAGTCGACGGCTCGGGTGGCAAGGGGATCGTGATTGGGCCCCAGGCGACCAAGACCGAACTCAAGGCGTTGGCCAAAGAAGTGGCGTCCGCGCCTCGTAATTTCATCGCTCAGCGACCGGTTGCACTCTCGACTCACCCGACGTTCGTTGACGAGTCCATCGTCCCGCGCCACATCGACCTGCGGCCCTTTGCGGTGAACAACGGGGAGGAAGTGTGGGTTCTACCCGGAGGACTGACCCGTGTGGCCTTGGGCGCGGGTGAGTTGATTGTCAACTCGTCGCGCGGTGGAGGGTCCAAAGACACCTGGGTTCTTAATGACGAATCGATTCCCTTTCGCGGTGCGGTGCCCCCGGCGAGCGCGCGTTCGCGGCGATATTCGGGCCCACCACGTCAAAACGATGAATACATATTCGAGCAGGGTGAACAATGAGTGAGCGTGGCATGCTCTCGCGACTCGCGGAGTCATTGTTTTGGATCGGTCGCTACATCGAGCGGGCCGATGACACTGCACGGATCGTCGACTCCTACGTGCACCGTATGGTGGAGGACCCCTTCAATGACGAGAGCGCGACGTGCCGTTCACTCTTCGCAATTCTGGGGATCGAAGTCGAGTCCGAGCGTCTGCGGACATCGGAAACTCTGCAAACCATCGCGTACGACATCGAAAATCCCAACTCGATTGCTGGAGCCCTCAACGGGGCTTTTGAGAATGCGCGGCGAAGTCGTGACTACATCTCTTCGGAGATGTGGGTGGCGCTCAACACCACGCGTAACGAGTTACCGAAGCGAGAAAAGCGTGCGCGCGATCTCGGTCCATCCACCTATCTGACCTACGTACGTGAGCGTACGTCGTTGTTAGCCGGACTCACTGACGCCACGCTCAGCCACGATGACGGTTGGCGGTTCCTAGTGCTCGGTAGGAATCTCGAGCGTATCGACATGACTGCACGTCTCCTACGCGGGCGCGTGGTCAGTGAGGATAATGCGCCGGACTGGATGGCGTTCCTACGTGCTTCGGGGGCCATGGAGGCCTTTATGCGTAATACGCGTGAGATTAATGACGCCAATGGCGTGGCAGCGTTCTTGATGCTGGACCGGCTCTTCCCGCGTTCAGTACTGTATTCGCTCAATCTCGCCGATGAGTGCCTCGTCGAGATTCAGCCGATCAGTCAGCGCATCAGTTCCGGCGACGTGGCACGCCAAGCGTTGGCGCGCGCGCGAGGAACGCTTGAATTCATTGATCCGCGTCAACTGATTGACCAGTTGCCCGAACTCCTCGAGATGCTCGAAGCGACGTGTTTTCGTATCACTGACGCGGTGACCGATCGTTACTTTCGCCACGAAGAGGCAGTGGTGTGGCACATGGAGGAGGGGCTGTGAGTGAACGTCTCGGTCTCTCGATTCGTCACCATACGGGTTTTACCTACGACGGCCTCGCGAAGGCCTCGTATAACGAAGCACGAATGACGCCGCGCTCTCTCAGTACCCAATCAGTCCAGACTTCGAAGATCCTGGTGCGACCAGTGATCCCCGTGTCGACACACGTCGACTACTTCGGCACGGTCGTGACAGTTTTCGATATTCAAGAGAATCACCCTCAACTCGAGGTGGAGGCGACGTCACAGGTGGAGAGTTGGGCCGCGACCTTGGAATCACCCCTGGGCTGGAGTGAATTGCGCAGTGAACGATTGACCGATCGTTTCTCAGAGTTTTTGCTACCCACACATCGCACCACACTCGTGGGCACCGTTGAGAAGGAGATCGAGGACTGGCAGAATGTGGCCGACGTGCACCAGTGCGTGGAGGCGGCGTCAGAGTACGTGCGCAACGAGATTGCCTACGTGCCGGGGGCGACCACGGTATCGGCAACGGCCCAAGAGGCCTGGGACCGTCGAAAGGGTGTGTGCCAGGACATCACCCACGTGACCATTGGACTGTTACGCGCGATGGGTATACCGGCGCGCTACGTGTCGGGCTACCTCTATCCCGCCAGCGAACCTACGGTTGGTGACGTGGTTGAAGGGCAGAGCCACGCGTGGGTGGAATATTTCTCGGGTTCGTGGACGGGCATCGATCCCACCAACGGGGTGCGTGAAACCGAGCGGCACATCATCGTCGGACACGGTCGAGACTACGACGACGTCGCGCCCCTCAAGGGGATATATCAGGGTCCGGCGTCGACGCAACTCGGCGTCGTGGTGGAGATTCGTCGTACGCACTAGTTGGTTGATCACTTCGACTTTCTAGGATGTCGCTATGGATCTAGAACTCAACGAACGAACCGTAGCGATCACCGGGGGAACCGACGGACTCGGACTGGCCCTCGCACGACGACTCGTGGCCGAGGGGGCGAACGTGGCGGTGTGCGGGCGGAACGAACAGCGCCTCGAGATCGCTCAGGAACTGCTGGGACCGGGTGCTCTGTGTGTACAAGCCGATGTCACCCGCGCGAGCGATTGCGAGATGTTCATTGATGTCACTCTCGAACGGTTCTCTCGCCTCGATGGAGTGGTGAACAATGCGGGCGCGGCGATAGCCACACCCGTGGCCACCTCCTCCGACGAGCAGTGGCGCGACGATTACGAACTCAAAGTGTTGGCGGCGCTACGTATCTCTCGAGCGTCACTGGAGCACCTCGAGGCGGGTGGCGCCATTGTCAATGTGCTGGCCATTTCAGCTCGCACCCCGCCCAACGGGTCAACGCCCACCTCAGCGTCGCGCGCGGCGGGGCTGGCGTTTACTAAAGCGCTGGCTCACGAGGTAGCTCCCAGGGGTATTCGAGTCAACGCAGTGCTGATTGGGCTCATCGAGTCGGGTCAGTGGGTTCGCCGTGCGGCGACGAACCAGCAATCTCTCGACGAGTACTACCTCGAGGCGACGAAGAACGCGCGCATTCCCCTGGGGCGTTATGGACGTGCTGAGGAATTCGCCGACGTGGCGACGTTCCTGCTCTCCTCGCGGGCCAGTTACGTGACGGGCGTGGGCCTGAGCGTTGACGGTGGTTTATCTCCGGTGATTTGAGGGTCGTGCCGTTGAGCGCGATGAGAGTGCGGGCCCCGATGCGCTGTACGTGCTGCTGGATGCCTAGTCGGTGACATTTCATCGAAATAGCGATATGATTGTAGAAACATCAACTAACTAGTGCGCTCAGTAAGGTGGAAATATGACGACGCCGACGGTGTTGTGGAGTGGTTCGACAGATCAGCGCGACCCGCTTGTTGTCCTGTTGCACGGGCGTGGTTCGAATGAGCTCGAGATCAACTCACTGGCGGCGCCGCTATCCCAGCACTACGCTTTGGCCGCCCTGCGAGGTCCGGTCGTGCTGGGTCCCGAGCAGTTCACGTGGTTCGAGAATCGCGGCATTGGTCGTCCCGTGCCGGAGTCGCTGCGCTCCTCGATTGATTGGTTTCGTGGGTGGTTGGACGGTGTCGCAGCGACCAGACCCGTGGCCCTCGTGGGATTCAGTGGCGGCACTGCTTTCGCCGCCGGCCTGGTCCTTGACGACCCGGTTCGATTCGCTGGCGCGGCGTTGCTCTACGGGACGATCCCCTTCGACGCGGGGGTGCCCACGACGCCGGATCGACTCTTGGGGGTGAATATCCTGCACGCTCAAGGAGTGAATGACACCGTGATGCCGCGTGAGCTGATGGCGTCGACCTGGGAATATCTCCACGAGAGGTCGGGTGCCTCACTCGAGGTCTATCGCACGAGCGGTGGTCACGTCCTTGCTCCCGAGGTCGTGGCTGCATTGTCCCCCTGGCTAGAGAGAGTATTGAACTGTTGAGTACGGGTATGGAGATAGGACTCTTCACTTTTGGCGAAGTTCCGCGCTCGACGACGCGAGCAGCCATCAGTCCCGCGCAGCGTTTGCGCGAATTCATCGAGCTCGCCAAAATTGCCGACGAAGTGGGACTTGACGTCTTTGGCGTTGGCGAACACCATCGGCGCGATTTCGCCATCTCGTCGCCCGCCGTGGTACTGGCCGCGATTGCCGAAGCCACGTCGCGCATCCGCCTCACGAGTACCGTCACCGTACTCTCCACTTCGGACCCTGTGCGCGTCTACGAGGACTTCGCGACTCTCGACCTGATATCGCAGGGGCGCGCCGAGATTACCGCGGGACGTGGCGCGTACGTCGAGTCCTTTCCCCTCTACGGCTTTGAGTTGGAGGACTACAACGAATTGTTCGAAGAGAAGCTTGAGCTTTTGCTGCGGATAAATCGACAAGAACTCGTCACCTGGTCGGGAAATTTCCGTGCGCCGTTGAAGGAAGCGGGGGTCTACCCGCGCGCTCTCGAGGGCGAGATCCCGGTCTGGATTGCGGTCGGGGGAACTCCCGCCAGCGTCGTGCGTGCGGGCCGCAACGGTCTGAGTACCTACTTCGCCATTCTGGGTCAACCCGAGCGTTTCGTCGATCTTGCCCTTCTCTATCGTCAGAGCGGACTTGGAGCCGGCTACGCGAGCGATGACCTACGCTTGGGAGTGACGAGCCATTTCTTCGTCGACGAGTCATCACAGGGCGCCCGCGAAGTTTTTTACCCCTACTACTCGCGATACATCGGCGGCAACATGCCCCACGCGCGCGGCGTACCCCTAGCGCACGACCACTTTGAGGCGTGGGCCTCCCCGCACGGCGCACTGTTCTGCGGCAGCCCCCAAGAGATTATTGACAAGATGCTGTGGGAGTACGAGATGCTGGGGCATACCCGCTTCCTCGCCCAGATCGGACTCGGAGGACTGCCCTTCAAGGAGACAGCCCGCTCGATTGAATTATTAGCGAGCGAGGTGTTGCCGGTGGTGCGACGAGCTACTCAAAGTGGTCAGGCCACCGATACGAAGCCGTAGGTGACGCACAGACCGAGCGCGTTGATGAGTACGAAGCTCGCAACGATGACGCCAATTGCCACCTTGGTGCCTTTTCCCCTGTGTCGACTCGTGGGCGCGGGCATGTACCAGTCGGGCAGGAGCCCGTTCCCGACGCCGCTCGTTAGCCGCCATGGCGCCACGCGAGCGTCGATGGTGGGATGTGGATCCGCGCTGAGGGCAAGACTCGTGAGTTCCTCGTCAGAGAAGAATTCACTGCTAGCAGAGTGAAAGTCCATTATCTTCCTTGCCCGTAGTGGTGCGAGTTCAAACGAATCCCGTCGTTTATTCCTTGATGTCGCGTAAACCGGCGTCGAGGAATTTCTGACGAAGTGCGAAGAGGTCAAGAGTCCCTTCACCGGCCACGAGAAGTTTGCGATACGCCGCTTCCTTGGCTTCGCGTGCGCGACATTCGGCAATCACTTCGAGGGCGTCCTCACGAGCGACCACCACGACACCGTCATCGTCGGCCACGACGACGTCACCGGGAGCGATGGCGACGCCGGCGCAGACAATCGGCACCTGCACATTGCCCGGGGTCTCCTTGACCGTGCCTCGCGCACTTATGGCGCTCGACCACACGGGAAAGGACATGTCACGGAGTTCGGCGACGTCGCGTACCCCGGCGTCAATCACCAATCCAACGACGCCGCGAGCCACCATGTGAGTCGCCAACAACTCGCCGAAGTAGCCGTCGTCGCAGGCACTCGTGGGTGTCACGACGAGGAGGTCACCGTCACGCGCGACGTCGCCGGCGACGTGGATCGAAGAGTTGTCACCCGGTGCCACTTCACACGTCAGAGCGGTACCCGCGACTCGGGTGCCGCGAAAGATCGGTCGCAGACGCGAGGCCAAGAGACCGGTGCGGTCCTGGGCTTCGTGGATGGTGGCCACACTGAAGGAAGACAGTGTGCGCACGTGTGAAATGTCCGCTCGTTGGGTGGTGCGATCGACGACGGCCACGGCACTCCTTTGTCAGCTTGCTTCTGGCTGGTTGACTTCTCGTCGCACGAAACGAAGAGGGTGTCCTTGTTGCGATAGTAGCCCAGGGTTTCTGGTGCACGGCGGCGAGGCATCTAGTGTGAACTCTGGAGGCAACATGTTGACAAACACAGATCGGCGCGCGCGCGTACTCGTCGTTTCCCTCGGGGGGACGATCGCTTCTACAACGGCGCAGAGCGCTCACGGCGTGGTACCCCAGCTCACGGCGCAGGACCTCGTCGACTCGGTGCCCGGACTTCACGAGGTGGCTGACATTGAGACGCTGTCATTTCGTCAGGTGCCTTCGGGCGACATCACCTTGGACGACGTGGTTGCTCTTTCTCGGCTCATTAGGGACCGTCTCAAAGATGGCGTTGATGGCGTCGTGGTGACCCAGGGGACTGACACGATAGAGGAGACCTCCTTCACGCTCGACGTCTTGCTCGACGGGCCGTCACCCATTGTCGTCACCGGAGCCATGCGCAATCCCACCCAGGCGAGTCCCGACGGACCGGGCAACGTCCTGGCGGCCGTGAAGGTCGCCGCATCACCCGATGCGCGTGGATTGGGGTGCGTGGTCGTGATGAATGACTTGGTGCACGCCGCGCGGTTCGTACGCAAGACGCATACTTCGAGTCTCGCGACTTTTCAATCGCCGAGTTGCGGGCCCCTCGGATGGGTGAAGGAGGAACGGGTGCGCGTTGTCCTGCGGCCCAACCATCTTGCGAGGATCTCGCTCGACTTGCTCAAGGACGTGCCACGTGTCGCCCTCATCACGTGCGCGATCGGTGATGACGGGCGAACGCTACGCACTCTCGCTGCCTCGGGGTACCGTGGCACGGTCATCGAAGGTTTCGGTGCTGGACATGTGCCTGGAGTCATGGCACCCGACGTCGAAAACCTGGTAGCGCAGATGCCCGTGGTGTTGTGTTCGCGGACCGGCGCCGGGGAGGTCCTTGACAATACTTACGGTTTCGTGGGCTCCGAAACGGATCTCCTGTCACGAGGCGTGATATCCGGTGGTTCTCTAGACGCGCGTAAATCTCGGGTTGCCTTGACCGTAGCGTTAGCGGCTTCAGTCCATCGAGAGCATGCCATCGAACAATTCGTTCACGTGCGCGATTCGGTGGTGTAGATCAAGAGACTTTAACTCTGCGCCGCTCGCTGCAAGTTGTCTTCGACGGAGCCCAGGTGACGCATCATTGCTTCGCGCGCGCTACGGCCATCACGGTTGGCCAGTGCTTGGGCGATCTCTCGGTGTTGATTGCAATAATGTTCGCGGCGCTCAGGGGTGTCGCTACGACGCTTCAGACTGCCCCAGGCCACCGAGAGGCGGGCCTCGGCGATGAAGTGATACATGTTCTCAATGAGAGGGTTGTGCGAAGCGCGAACGAACGCTTGATGAAGGGCGAGGTCCCAACGTTCGAACTCGTCGTAGTCGGCCGCGTTCTCGCCACCGATGAGGCAGCGTTCGATCTCGGCGAAATCGCTCGCAGTGGCGTTCTCTACGGTGGCCGCGAGAGCCGCTGGTTCGATCAGTATTCGAGCATTCATGACATCAGCGGGACTGACGTTGCCCACCACTGAGTGGGCACGTGAATGACCAACTTCAACCCCGAGGACCACGTCGGGATCACGCCGCAGGAATGTCCCGCGACCAACCTCGCGTGAGACGACACCCTCACTTTCGAGAAGGGCCATGGCATTGCGAATCGTGGTGCGCGACAGTTTGAGGGCGTGAGCGAGCTCACGCTCGGTGGGCAGTCGATTTCCGCTGCGCAACCCCGTGTGAGTAGCGGACATCAAGATGTTGTCGGCCACGTCGCGCATCTGATCATTGGACACGGTGGTCATCATTTACCTCCTGCGAAGGACGGACTGAAGTCAAGTTCCCGGTGCTGATGAATGAGTTGACTTCTCATGAAACCAATCCTACCAATATTACAAATGCGTTACTGACATATTTAAAAAATTCATCCCTAGTGATTGACAATCCATGGGGCAGGCCATATAGTACGCATTCGTAGATGTAACCAATTCAACCAATTTGGTTGAAAAAACCAGGGGGGAATACCAATGAGGTTTGCGACAATCAGGACCTCGCGGGGACTTCGACTACACGTGAAGGGGAGCCAGGGGTACGTAGACCTTGCTGACGCCACTGGCGATGAGGCACTTGCGACATTGAACGGACTCGCCGAAGGTGGTGACGCGGCTCTGAACGTGGCGCGTGGTGTCTCAGTACAAGCGGGGCAGAACTACGAAGGTACCGACTTCGGACCACTCACGCCGAATCCGCCGCGCATTTTGTGTCTCGGCGTGAACTACGCCGACCACGCCATCGAGGGGGGACGAGCGGTGCCGACCTGGCCCGAGTCGTTCGTGCGCGGGGCGGGTAGCGTCATTGGCGCTTTCGATGACTTCGTCAAGCCGGCATTGAGCGTGCGGATGGACTACGAAGCAGAGTTGGCCATCATTATTGGTAAGGGCGGCCGCTACATCAAGGCGGAGAACGCCTTTGAGTCGATTTTGGGTTACTCGGTCATGAACGACGGTTCCGCTCGCGAGTGGCAGCGTGCCGCGACCCAGTGGACGCCGGGCAAGAACTTCGAGGGCACGATGCCGATCGGTCCAGAATTGGTGACCAACGACGAGGTCAACGTGAACGACTTGGCGATTCGCTCCATTCTTAATGGAACCGTCATGCAAGATGCTCGTACGTCGGACATGATCGTCAGCGTCCAGCGTGCTGTGGAGTATTTCTCATCATTCACCACGTTGCGTCCGGGAGACGTCATTGCGAGCGGCACGCCGGGGGGCGTCGGGTTCGCGCGGACGCCGCCGGTATGGCTCAACCCGGGGGACACCATCGAGGTGTTTATTGAGGGGGTTGGTTCAATCGCGAACAAGGTCGTTGCCGAGGAGGGAGCTCCGGAGGATTGGCCGTGGATGCCGTTGAAGGCGGACACGACAAAGTTTTGATTTCTGCTTTATGCAGTGAGTAGTAACAAATCAACTATGGGGGGGAATACATGAATGGAAAGACGTTGACGTGGTCGGATAATCCGGCTGCGCGTACGCGTAAGAGGTTGGCACTTTTAGTGGCTGTCGTGGCACTGATTGCGGCTACCGTCGGACTACCGGGAACCGCGGCGCACGCCAGCGCTCAACCGCACTCGTCGGGGGTCACTTTGACGATTCCGGTCGTTGCGCCATTTACTGGGGTTGACGCCGCACTTGG
The DNA here is from genome assembly GCA_013044265.1 of Acidimicrobiaceae bacterium. Taxonomy (GTDB): domain Bacteria; phylum Actinomycetota; class Acidimicrobiia; order Acidimicrobiales; family RAAP-2; genus RAAP-2. Next base: position 68,674 of record JABEUQ010000093.1, on the reverse strand, counting down.
ACCGATCTACGAGACTGCGTGCCTCGCTGCGACGCAACAGATCAATGCCGATGGTGGCGTGCTGGGTCATCAGATCAACTGTAAGACCGTAGACACACGCGGTGACCCCGCGGACGCCGTCCCCGCAGTAGGACAGATGTACGCGACCACCAAGAACATCGCATTCGTGATCGGGTGCACCTCGGACGAGGCTTCAACGGTTGTGCCGGTCTTCGGCTCGAACAAGACAGTGTCGTTCTGCATGACCGGTGAGTCGGAGTTCGATGCGGTCAAGTTCCCGTACTTCTTCCGCCTCGTTCCTCCGGACGCCGCTGACGCGGTGGCCATGGTGGCGATTGCGAAGAATAAGGGCTACAAGAAGATTGCCCTGGCCTTCGGCAATGACGCTGGTTCACAGACGTTCGTGGCACCCGCCGAAGCGGCAATCGCGAAGGCTGGCAACATGACCATCGTCTCTAATCAGACACTCGACATCAACGCCACCACCTTCCAATCAGAAGCTCAGGCCATCGTCGCAGCGAAACCTCAAGCCATCATGATGGAGGCACTCGGTGCAGCGGGAGTGGCGCTACTGAGTGAGGTCTACCAGCTCAACGGTAAGAAGATGATTCCAATCATCGGCACCTCGGCCATGATTGACCCGACGTTCTTCGCGGGAATCACCAAGGCCGTTGGTCTGCAGAACTTCATCAAGAACTTCGACGCGGACAATCAGGTTTCCACCGGCAATACTCCGGCGTACCCGTTGTTCTCGAAGTTGGTCATGGCTCAGGCGGGCAAAGTTAAGGGCATCGGCAATGTGGCGACGCTCTTGCAAGCCCCTGGCATGGTCCACTTGTACGACGCCATCAACATTGCCGCTCTGGCAATGGTGATGTCGGGCTCAACTTCGGGCTCGGTCTACAAGAACGACATCTTGACGATTACGGCGGGTGCTCCTGGTGCGACGGTGGTTTCGTCCTACACGGCGGGCGTGGCTGCGCTCAAGGCCCACAAGAAGATCCAGTACTTGGGTGTAGGTGGTACGTATCACTTCGACGCGTTCCACACTTCATTCGGGGCCTTCGAGGACATGCACTACACCGCGGCCGGGACGACGGTTAATGCCGGCACCCTGAACGCGGCTCTGCTCAACAGTCTGAAGGCGTTCTAACACTGGGCGGTGATGGCCACGACAGCAACTACGTTGTCGTGGCCATCACGTCGCCAACATGATCTACCCCGCGTGGGGTTCAACATTGATGTCCGTTGCAACAAAGTCGGTCTGTAGTAATCACTTTCGATTCGTAAAGGAACATTGATTCTCCTTGAGCGTCTTCATGTCATCATTTGGGTTCGGCCTGATATCGGCGGCGGTCCTCGCTATCGCCACGGTCGGCTTCACCATGCAGTTTGCGGTCACCAACGTGTTGAACCTGGCTTACGGGTCCATCATGATCAACAGTGCATTCGTGACGTACTACGTCAACGAGCACGGAGTCAATGCTTGGGTGGCACTCATCGGGGGAGTCCTCACCGGCGCCATCGCGTCGTGGGTACTCAATCGCTTCGTCTATACACCCTTTCAGAAGCGCAATCTTGCGCCAATCACGGTGGTCATCGTTTCGCTCGGGATTGACTTGATGGGGACCTTCGGTCTGCAGGCCATTGTCGGCGGTGGCTACGTCTCCTTCTCCCAGAACCAGGGGAGGGAATTCCACTTCGCCGGTCTGCTGTTGTCAAGTCTGCAGCTCATCGTCATTGGGATATGTGCCGTCGTGCTGGTGGGCGTGCACGGTCTGCTCAAGTACACACGCTTGGGCAAGGCGATGCGCGCAACTTCGGCCAATAAGAATCTGGCTCGCAACTCTGGGGTCAAGACGCAGTTCATCATCTCTACGACGTGGCTAATCTCTGGTGCACTGTGCGGTCTGGCGGGCACGGTCTTCGCGATGAACGCTGGCGTCTTCGAAGCCACGAGCGCCCAGCTTTATATCGTCTTGTTACTCGCGGCGATGTTCCTGGGCGGGCCGGGCGAGCCCTACGGCGCGATGTTTGGCGCCTTGATCATTGGTCTGTCGACTGAGATCAGTGCCGCATATATCAATCCTGACTACAAAGATGTGATCGCGTTCATAGCCCTGATCGTGATGTTGATGTTCCGCCCCTTTGGAATCTTTGGAAGCGAGAAGACGAACTAATGTCCAGCTACGGCTACTACATAGCAATCATCATGGTGTACGCGGCGGTGGATGCCATGGCGTGTCTGGGGCTGAGTCTGCAGTTCGGCGTGGCCGGTGTCTCCAATTTTGGCTTCATCATCTTTCAATCAGTGGGCGCCTACGTGGCCGCTGTTCTGTCGATGCCCAATTCCGCTTCATCAAATGGTGGATTCCAAAAGTACGTGCTCGGTTGGCACTTACCCTGGCCGTTCCCGTGGATTGGTGCCGCTATGGCGGGCGGACTCTTGGCCGTGCCCTTCGTCTTCATCGTGGGCAAGCGCTTGCGTGGCGACTTCGCTGCGGTGGGCCTCCTGGTCTCGGCGGTGCTGCTCAATCTGCTGGCGACCAACTACGTGCCCCTCTTTAATGGAGCGGCGGGAATCTCATTGGTGCCAGCTCCCTTTCAGAGTCATTTCAACCCACAGGGTTTGAGCTACCAGTTCTCGTACGGTCTCGTCGCCGTCATCCTCACCGTGGGCGCCTATTACCTCGTCAAGCGCATCACCGAGTCGCCCTACGGTCGCTCACTTCGCGCGATGCGTGACAATGACATCGTGGCTGACTCCCTCGGCAAAGATTTGCGCATGCAGCGCATGAGCGTGCTGGTCGTTGGTGGCATGATCGCCGGACTCTCTGGCGCCATCCTGGTCGAGTTCATTACTCTCTGGGCGCCAGGTGCCTGGGGCTACGCCGAGACTATTGTCCTGTTCGCCGCCATCATTATCGGTGGTGCGGGTAACCATAAGGGGGCGGTGCTCGGTGCGATTCTGGTGCCGGTGGGCTTCGAAGAGATCACTCGCTATTTGCCGCCAGTGGGGAATCCGGCGCTGGTGCCCGCTCTGGAGTGGGTGGCCATTGGTTTACTGATCGTGCTGTTCCTGTGGTTCCGACCCAACGGCATCTTGCCGGAGAAACGTCGGATTCTTAGTGGCAATAAGGGTGCACCAGCGCCCACGCCCACCAAAGCTGATGAGCAAGATGATGCTCTCATCAAGATTGGCGATCTGCACAAAGTCGACCTGCATCGGTTGCTGCACCTCGAGCCGACGAACAATGACCAACACGTGATCTTCTCGACCAAGGGACTGACCAAAGTCTTCAACGGCATCACCGTGGTCTCGGACGTCTCGATTGAGATCCAGCAAGGTCGACTCACGGGCATGATCGGACCAAATGGCGCCGGAAAGTCCACCACATTGGCGATGCTGGCCGGAACTCTGGCACCCACGTCAGGGCAGATTTTCTACGAAGGTAAAGATATTTCGTCGATGCCCTCGAATAAGCGCGCACAAAACGGCATTGTGCGCACTTTCCAGTTGGCGAGTGAGTTCAAGAAGCTGACCGTGCTCGAGAACCTCGTGAGCGCAGTCCCTCATCAGTCCGGCGATACCTTCTGGGGATCCATTCGCGGAAAGAGATACTGGGGTGTCGAAGACCGAGAGAACATCGAGCGGGCCCAGGAACTCCTAGAGGGATTCGGACTGACGCAATACGCCGACTCCTACGCCGGTGGACTTTCAGGTGGTCAGCGTCGACTCGTCGAGATTATGCGCGCGCTGCTCGCTGAACCCAAGATTCTGCTGCTCGATGAGCCCATGGCCGGAGTGCACCCGAATCTGGCGCACAGGATTGGCGATCAATTGACCAATCTGTGTCGCGGCGGTATGACCATTGTCATGGTGGAACACGAACTCTCGATTATGGACGCATTCTGCGACCCGGTGATCGTCCTCGCGGAGGGTCAAGTTCTGGCCCAGGGAACCATGTCGGAACTTCGTCAGAAGCCAGAAGTAGTGGAGGCATACCTTGTCGGTTGAACTTTCAAAGAAGGGCCTCATCCTGAGCGCTACCGGTCTGGCCGCTGGCTACGACGGTCGAGCCATCGTGAGCGGCATCAATATCGAGGCCACACCGGGCAAGGTGGTTTCCATCGTTGGGCCCAACGGATCGGGTAAGTCGACGTTACTCAAGTCGCTTGTCGGTGTTGTCAAAGTGCTCGACGGATCAGTCAAAGTGGGCGAGAAGACCATTACAAACATGCCCCCTGAGGAAGTGGCCAAGATTGGTGTGGGCTACGTACCTCAAATTGATGACGTCTTTCCACCATTGTCGGTGAAGGAGAACCTCGAAATCGGTGGCTATTTGCTCAAACGCAATGAGATCCATGGGCGAATTGATGCCGTGCTCGAGTTCTTCCCGAAGCTCAAGGTCATGATGTCGCGCAAGGCGGGCAAACTCTCGGGCGGCGAGCGCAAGATGCTCGCAATGGGCCGTGTGCTGATGCTCTCGCCTTCAGTATTGGTGCTCGACGAACCGACAGCCAACTTGGCGCCAATTGTGGCGACTCAGCTACTCGAGGAATACATCCGCGGCTTCGCTGACTTCGGATCCACCGTGTTACTCGTGGAGCAGCGTGCGAAGGCGGCATTGCGGATCTCTGACCACACGTACGTACTCGGTGGTGGTCGCGTAGTCCTCGAAGGCGCACCCGGCGACCTGCAGAACAACCCGATTTTCGTCGAATCATTTCTGGGTGGCGGTGCAGCATTGCGCGCTCCCAAGGAATAGTCGTCGCCAGGGTCGCCCAAAATCCTCGCGTAGACTCTGTTGCGTGACCAACTCAACTGCCACCATTGTTGTCTGCGACGGCGACGAAACGGGCCAGGAACTCCTCGTCGAGTCCCTTCGCGCTATGACCCCTGAACTACTCGGGGTCAACCTGCATTTCGTGAACTACGACCTCTCGCTCGAGAATCGTCGAAGGACCAAAAACGAGGTCGTGCGCGAGGCCGCGGCGGCCATGGTCCAGGCCGGTCTGGGGCTCAAGGCGGCGACCGTGACTCCCCCGGAGATTGGTGGGGTTGGATCGCCGAACCGACTTTTGCGTGAGGGCATCGGTGGCTCGGTTATCGTGCGCACCGGACGACGAATTCCAGGTGTCACCCCCCCCGTGGTGGGAACCAACACTCCGATCATCGTCGTTCGTATGGCCGTGGGTGACGCGTATGGTGCCGACGAGGGTCGTGATGGTGAAGCGGGACTTGGCAACGAGGTCGCGTGGCGCACCGAGAGAATCGAGCGCTCCATCTGCACGAGTGTTGCCGAGTACGCCTTCGTAGCGGCTGAGGCCAGCGGTGGATTGGTCTACGGCGGACCCAAGTGGACCGTGTCACCGACCTATGAGGGCATGCTGAAAGAGGAGATGGATGCGGCCGCGGCTCGCCACCCCAGCGTGACCTATCGCCCGACGTTGATCGACTCCACCTACGCCGGACTTATGACTGAGATACACGAACGCACCATGGTGATTCCGGCTCTCAACCGTGACGGCGACTGCTTGAGTGACTTGGTACTGGCGATGTTCGGATCAATCGCCGGTGCGGAATCAGTGTTGTTGTCACTCGACGAGAACCTTCGTCCCAAAGTTGCGATGGCTGAAGCGCCCCACGGAACGGCACCCTCGTTGCAGGGTAAGAATGTCGCCAATCCAATGGCCATGTTGCTCGCGGGTGCCGCCCTTCTGGACCAGGCCGCGTCACGACTGGGCGACGCATCATTTCGCGACGCTGGGACACGATTGCGCGACGCCACCCTGGAAGGGGCGGCCGAAGGGTTTCGCACCTTTGACTTGGGGGGCGACTCCACAACCAGCGGTGTCGTTGACGACGTGATTGGTCGACTACGCGCGTCGAAGTAGCCGAGCGCACGGCCGCTACGCGCTGAATGCCAACTTCAGCGTTGTAATTGTTCCGATACTGACCACCATCGCGCGAACGACTTTGGGGGACAGACGTCGGATGAGTAGCGTACCGAGCCAGCCACCGACGAGTGCTCCCACCAAGAGCACCAGTACGGCCTGCAGTGCGAGGTGGCCACGGACGACGAAGACGATGCCGGCAATGGTGTTGATCAATAGCGACAAGGCGACGCGCAATCCTTGAAGAACATTGATGTCGTAGGGAAGGGTCAGGGCCATCACGGCCAGTAAGACGATTCCCAGACCGGCGCCAAAGTATCCGCCGTACACCGAGGCAATGAAGATACCTACGAAGAGTGATCGTCGCCGCACGGCATTGGAATCTTGATTACGGTCCATCTTGGCGAGAAGTTTGGTGACTCGCGGAGATATCGCAAAGAGCACTGTCGCCATACCAATTAGCCATGGCACGACTAAGGAAAATGTGTGATTACTGCCGATCAGCAGTAGTGCAGTGCCCGCACCCGAACCGAGGACGCACGTGGGGACCAATTCCTTGAGCAATGAGCGGTGCACTTTGAGTTCGTGGCGGAATCCTCTGATTCCACCGAAAGTACTGGGCAAGATGCCCACTGACGATGACATATTAGCCGTGAGCGAAGGTATTCCCAATGCTAAAAGCGTCGGAAAACTGAGAAAAGTTCCACCTCCGGCAATGCCGTTGGAGATGCCCGCGGCACAGCCCGCGACGAAGAGAATGGCGAGTTTCAGCCCGAGGGGAACAGCGGTGGCCAGCACCACTGAATTCTACCGAGACACGCGGATATTTTGGGAGAATTACTTGGAAATCTAGGTGTAAATTCTTCGGTCAATGGTCGAATTGGTCGACTGCGGGGAGTGGGAAGAGTCGTGGTGATGATCGGCTGAGTGCGGCACTTCTTTCGCGATCATGGCGCCGTTCATATTGCATAAACACTCACCATTACGATTATTTATTGATGAAAGAATCTGGTGGGGAATTGTCTTCGTGCGGATTGTCAACAAATCTTCGTGCGGGTCTTAGTGCGTTCTTAAAGCCCCGAACTAAAAATGTTCGGTGAACTTTGTTCGATTGACCATTCGTGAATTTGACTCCGCGCCGCTTGATCTCTTCAATTGCCACGTCCAAGAGGTGTTGCGATGAGGTTCCGCTTGCTGAGCGTGGCGACAGTGGTGACGGTCGCGACAGTGGCGACGGTGAGTGTCGTTGCGGTCGCGCTCGCTGGTACGAGGGCAACGACGAAGTCCAGCTCGACCCAACCAGTCGCCGCGTCGTCTCCGACGCCGAAGGTGAGAGTCCCCGCGACGTCGGGAGTCGCCTTGTCGACTCTGCCGAGCCCGACGAATCTGGCTCCGTTCATCCTGCCCGCGATGGCTGGCGAAGGTGTCTATCATCCTGCGGGACGTACGGTGCAGGGCCACAGCGCAATATTCACGACGACCATCCGACCCCTGGACAACGGGATCACGGTTGCGGGCGTGGCGTGGATTGATCCGAAACTACTGACCGCGCGTCTGTATTCGGGCAGCCTAAGTCCCGGAGGCTTCTTCTGGAAGAACACCGCACCCGTATCGCACTCGGCTGCGCATACCCTGGTCGCGGCGTTCAGCGGAGGGTTTTTACTCAAGGACTCACACGGTGGATACCTCAGTGAGGGTCACCTCGTCGCTCCGCTCGTCAATGGTGCCGCCTCAATCGTGATCTATCGCAACGGCTCGATTACCCTCGGACAGTGGGGACGCGATGTGGCCATGAACCCGAACGTGGTCGCGGTGCGACAGAACTTAACCTTGCTCGTCGATCACGGGGCGCCCGTGGCCGGATTGCAGACCACTGACGTCGCCAGGTGGGGTTACTCACTCAATAATCAAATCGACACACCGCGTTCCGGGCTGGGCATTACCGCCAATGGTGCCCTCGTGTACGTCGAAGGTCAAATGAATATCGTCGACCTCGCGCGGATTTTGGTGCGCGCCGGGGCCGTGCGCGCCATGGTGCTCGACATGAACCCGCTGTGGCCGGTCTTCGCCACGTACCAACCCTCGACTCCCACTGGGTACGCGACACCAGGCAACGGGCGAATCCTTACTCCAACGATGCAGCAGACGCCCGCACGGTTCTTCGACGTCAAGTATTCACGCGACTTCATCACTCTCTCGGCTCGATAATGGCGTGGGTTTCTCGCGCGGCCTAGCATCGCAGTGTGAAACTGAGCGTTGTCATCTTGCCCAGTGCGCGCTGGGAGATAGGGCGATTGAACTGGCAGCGCGCTGAAGAGTGGGGACTGCACGCGGGTTACACCTACGATCATCTATCGTGGCGGACATTTCGAGAGAAACCTTGGTTCTCGATGGTGCCCACTCTCGTGGCCGCGGCCACGGTGACCTCGCGACTACGAATCGGTCCACTGGTCACGTCGCCAAATTTTCGTCACCCCCTCGTGCTGGCCAAAGATCTCATTGCCCTCGATGACATCTCGCGGGGTCGGCTCATCGTGGGAGTGGGAGCGGGTGGGACCGGTTTCGACGCTTCAGTACTGGGCCAGGAGTCGTGGTCTTCGAAACAACGCCACGAGCGATTCGAGGAGTTCGTTCGCGCCCTCGACCAGTTGTTGCGCGAACCACGTTCGCAGCTCAATGGCCCGCACTATCGGGTGGTTGACTCGAGGCAAATTCCCGGTCCCTGGCAACTGCCGCGACCACCCCTGTACTTGAGTGCCCTGGGCCCACGTTCCCTCGCGTTCACCGCGGAGTTGGCAGAGGGGTGGGTCAGTTTGGGATCTCCCAACGCGAGCGAAGATTTGTCCACCTACGACGCCGTGAAACAGCAGGTGCTGAGGTTGAACACTGAATTGGAGCGACGCGGACGTGACGTGTCGACGATCCATCGAGTATTCCTCAATTTTGAGGGTGACGAGAAGCCGATGGCATCACTCGAGGCATTCCTGGACTGGGCCGGGCGCTACGGTGAACTCGGTTTCGATGAAGTCGTCGTGCACTGGCCAGTGCACGATTCGCCCTTCGCCTATGACGAGAGCCTCTTTGAACTGATCGCGACACGGGGCGCGGCGACCATCGCGAACTGGTAATTCAGTCCGAGCCGAGCAGGTGCATCTTTTGGGCTGCGAGTGACAATTCCTCGCGCGCCCGTGGGTGTGCCGCGTGGTCGATCATCGAGCGAGCTTGGGATTGCTGAGAGAAGCCGAAGATTGGCGCAATGCCTTGTTCGGTGACGATGACGGAATGCTGGAAGGAGCACACTGGGTCGGTGAGGAGGGGCACGATGTTCGATGCGTCGGACTTGTCGTGCCAACTGCGTAGCGCCAGAACTGCTTGGCCACCGCGAGAGTGCAGCGCTCCTGATACGAAGTCGGGTTGTCCACCGAAACCCGAATAGATCCTTCCGCGCACGAAACTGGCGTTGGATTGGGCGTACAGGTCGACCTGCAGTGCGGTGTTAATGGAGAGCATTCCGGGCTGCTCGGCGATGCGGGCGGGATTGTTGGCGACTTCGGTGCGGCGCATGACCAAACGGGGGTTCTCGTCGGCCCACTCGTACATTTCGGGACTACCGAAGAGGAACGTACTCGTCATCACTCGATTCACGTCGATGGCGCCGGCTCGATCGAGTTTCATTATTCCGTCACTGACCATTTCGGACCACACACCGAGGTGGCGACGATGGTGCATGCAGTCCAGGGCCGCGTCGGGGAGCTGTCCAATACCGAGTTGCAGCGTGGACCCGTCATTCGAGAGCGAGGCCACATTTTCTCCAATGATCAGGGCCGCTTCATCCAACGGGCGTTCGCTCGGCGAAGGCAGGGGGGCGTCAAGTTCTATGGCCAAGTCAACGTCATCGACGACGATCTCAGCATCGCCGAAGGTGTACGGCATATGACGATTAATCTGAGCGATTACGAGACCACCACGGCGGCGTACTTCTTCAATAGCGGCGGGCAAAAGGTTAGTTTCGATACCCAGAGACACCTTGCCATTTCGTGGGCTGGATGTCTGCACCATCACGACGTCGGGGGGACGGCTGGTGGCGAAGAGGCGTGGTACGAGGGACAGACGCATCGGGAGGTACTTCAGGTCATCGTCGGAACGAACACCGGTGCCCACGAAGGGCGTTTCGGTAATGATGCCCTCGCGCCGTGGCCAACCCGTCTGTGGGTTCAAGACGAAGAAGCGAAAAATTGGAATAGTGGCGGCGGCGAGGTTCACTAGCTCCCACGGCGTTGCGAAGTTCCCTGAGACGACGATGCGGGGCTCATTCGGTGAAAGAGCCCCGAGACGCTCACCAATAACCGCTAAGGAAACAACTTCCATTTCGACACCTTTCTCGTGCTTCTAGTGTCGCAGGACAAAGTGGTGACCTAAGGATAAATATCGCGATATGGGTACTTGGTCCCCTCGTGATAAGGGGTATCTGTCGTGGAGAATTAGGCCTGACTGCCCTGAGTGGCCTGCTCCTCAGCTACCTGACGATGAATTTCTTCCATGTCGAGAGCCGATGCCTTTTGCACTAAATCAATCAGTGCCGATTCCGGCAGTGCGCCAGCCTGGCTAAAGATGACGACCTGCTCACGAATAATCATCAGCGTGGGGATGGACATGATATTGAACGATGCCGCGAGGGCCTGTTGCGCCTCGGTGTCGACCTTGGCGAAGATGGCGTCAGGATACAGAGCGGAAACCTTCTCGTAGGTCGGGGCGAAACTACGGCATGGTCCACACCACGCGGCCCAAAAGTCAATGAAAACAGTGTCGTTACTCGATACGACGTCCTCGAAGTTCTCGGTGGTGAGTTCAGTTGTCGCCATTACGGCCTCCTCGCTGTGTACGTCCCAGCGTAGTGGAACGACTAAGACAGTATACCCATGGGGGTATCATCCGTGACGCCGACCACTGGTTGGGGCGAGGTCGAAACGGGCTCGATCAGGGATGCCACGTTGCACGGGTCGTTCGCCGGGTTCAGCCAGTCAATCACGTCGTGGGCGCTGAAGTCCTCACGATCGTGGAGCAGAACGATAACGTCTTCGATTCGGTCACCGCTCGTGACCAACGCGGGTTCAACGTAGCCGTCGGGCCGTACTTGGGCTAGCCCACAGGTGGCCATGAGTCCGTTGCACAAGCAAGTAGTGGATTGGGCGTCGTCGACATTTCCGCCCTTACGACGATAGATGGTGAGTGGCTCGGCCGCGCAACGGTAGGCCGTCGCACCATTGTCGTCGAGATAGGCCTCACGGAGGTATCCCAAATCGCACTTACGTGTTCGCGCGGCGTACACGTCGGGGTCGCCGATAGTCCCGATCTCGTCGACGACCTTGAAGGGGTAGCCGGTGGACGATGCCGTGATTGACGTTGACACCGCCAAGGAGTGCCCCTTGAGGTCTTCTAGGATGCGGAGGCGCAGCTCGGGCTCCATGCCAGATTCTTGGCAATAGGCGAACATTGTGCCTACCTGTACCCCGGTGGCGCCCAGAGCGATGGCGTCTGACACGTCGGCTGATGAGGTCACGCCACCGCCGATCCAAAAGGGCACACCGAGCGAACCTACGACGTTGAAGTCGATCTCATCACGCGGGCCGTAGATGGGTCCACCTTTTTCGTCGAGGGCGTAGGCACCACGTGGCGGGGCGTTGTGGCCACCCGCGCTGGGGCGCTCGACGACGAAACCGTCCACTGGACCATTACTGCGCTTGAAGAGTGCAGTGGCCAGGACGTGTGAGGACACGATGCCCACGAACTTTGGATGCTGCAGTGGGGTCGAGCCGAGGTAGGGGGTGGGGTCGAAAGTTAGCGAGGAGGCCGGGTGGTCGCTGGCGGCACCGGTCACCGCGAAGGGGAGTGTGGCGCGACGCCCGTGACAGATGTCATCGATGACTCCAGGGATATGGGTTGGTACCCCCGCACCCATCATGACGTAATCGACCCCTGCCATGACGGCGCCACAGAGAGAGGCCGCCGTTGGAATCTGGACTTTCGTGAGCAGATTGATACCGACGAGACCACTATGGCCAAGTTTCGCGAGGGCCACTTCAACGAAACTCGCCAGTACCACGAGATCGAATGCGCGACGAGGACTACGTTCAGTCAACATCGCCAGACTCTTATAGGGGGTACCCGCACGGCGACGCACCTCGGCAAATCGGTGCAGCGCATCTTCCACGATGCCCGGCACTGGAAATTTTTCGAGCACGCTGCGCAGGGCATCGTCAACTCCGTGATCCTGGAGTCGACGCGCGAACACGGTGTCAATGGCCGTGCCCGACACCACACCGAGTTGGCCGGCGCTGGCGACGGCCCGGGCAAGTCGCCAATTCGAGATTGCGATACCCATACCACCTTGAATCAGCCATGGTGGAGAAATTGCGGAGGAGGGTGTCGCGTTCATGCTCTGCCCCTTCGTGCCTTCGAGACGATCGTCTCGGTACGGCGTCAATACAGTCTATGTCCCAGTTAAATATCTTTTGATTCAAATATTTTGGTGGTTGCTCATCATCGGAATCTAGGCCCGTCAACAGGGGCGGAGCCGTCGGGCAGTAGCATCAGCCCAGATTAGTTAGGAGTCGATCTTGAGCGCCGTCGTTGATGTCTTGACCAATGGTTACGTGCACGAGCGCGTGGCCTCGAGCGTGATCCTCGTACGCGAGAATGATGCAATCATCATCATTGACCCCGGCATGGTGGTCAGCCGTGAGGAAATCCTCGGACCGTTGCACGCCCTTGGCCTTCACGAGGATGACGTGACCGACGTCATTTTTTCGCATCACCACCCCGACCACACCTTGAACGCCGCGCTATTCCTCAACGCGCGGTATCACGACGTGTGGGCTATCTACTTCAACGACCATTGGGATGATCGCACCGATGTTATTGAGGGCGCCCCGTCGGTATCTTTGCTCGATACCCCCGGACATACGAAAGAAGACATTTCGACATTGATCATGACCGACGAGGGTCTCGTGGTCTGCACCCACCTCTGGTGGTCAGTCCAGGGTCCCGAGGTTGACCCCCGAGCATTCGATCAGGGCTTGCTCGAGTCCTCGCGTGCGGCGGTGCTGGCGTTGAAACCCCTCACGATTATTCCCGGGCACGGTCCCGCATTCTCGCCCGCCGAATTGACGCGTTGACCAATGATGCACATCGCGAGGTACTGATGACGCCACCTCTCATCTAGAAAATCATCAAGAGCCGCCCCTTGATGTGGTTAATTTTCGGTATCTACTTCGCACTTTTCCTTGGTGTCGATGCAGTCTCCAAGGTTGGCGGCGATGTTCTTCTGGTCCTCGGCGTTCTGGGCATCGGCACTTCCTTCCTCTGGTCGCGACCCAAGTCCGGGAAGGGATCCATCTCCACGCGTTGTGAGAAATGCGAAGCCTCACTCCAAGGTATGGCCGGTCTACCTCGTTCGACGTGCACTCAGTGTGGTCACCGTCAGTCCTGGGCTCGTCGGCGCGGGTAGCGCGGTAGGCGAACACCGTTGCACCCACGAAGTTCGTCGCGCTGGTTCGCTGCTATTTCGGCAATTTCGTGGTCGAGATATCTACTACCGGGCTCGGCTTGACGATGTGAAAGTTCATGCCCCAGTTGGAATAGGTGATGACGAAAGTCTCGCGTTGTCCCTGCACGATATCAGAGGCCACCATCTCAACGAGTACGTGCGGCGCCGCTGTCGTCACGTAGACCGTTTCGGTGCCCGAAGCGAGACCCAGATGAATGTTGGGCTTGCCGGTGACCCCCACCACTTTTTCGTGATTGAGCGTGGTGGTCGACGTTGTTTTTAGGGTCCCCGACGGCGTGACTTCACTCAACATCGAAGGCAACAGTATGTAGGTATTGAAACGCGCGAAGTTGGAGTCGATTCGTGGGATTGCAATCCAACGATTGACGGCCTTGGGGTCACTGACACCAAACTGCTCCTGCATGGCGGTCACGTTCTCTTTGATGTAGACCACACCGTTGAACACGCGAACGATGGTCCAAGCGTTACCGATCACCAGGGTTTGCTGCCCAGTGGTCATTGCCGAATTGGTGGTCGAGGAGTAGGACTGACCCGAGATCTTGGTCGCTGTGGATGACGTGCAACTGGATTTCGTGAGTGCGTCAGAAAGAGCAGTGGACATAATTTGGTGACCTGATTCGGACGCGAAGGCGGTGGGGGTTGCCGCGCTGGCCCGTGACACGGGACCGAGGCTGAGCACCAAGCTCGCCACCGCAACGAGGGAGGTTATGAAACGCGCACCGTGGGGCTGGAGCCACATTCGATTACGCGATGCGTGAAGTGAAGTCATTGTGAGTTCCTAGGGCAGGTCAGTCGCTGAGATGGGCGTGACTAACCTCGGCACGCTGTACGAGAGGTGACGTCCCCAGTGCGAGAAAGTCACCGTCAACGAGGTGGGTACGCCCTGGGATCTTCCGCCCGCCAGGAGTTTGACTGGGAGATACGGCGCCTTCGCCGCGACGAAAAGCGTCTCGACTCCTCGAGTCAGCCCTAGTTCGGGGTTGGCGCTCCCGGCGATCGCGATGACTAGGACGCCGTTGAGTGTTCCGAGCTTGCTCTTGTGCAAGGTGCCCGTTGGACGAACTTGACTCATCATGGACGAGAACAACAATCCGGAAGATAAGGGTACGTAGGACGAGTTCCCTTTCGGGATTGAAATCCATTTGTTGGCCCACTTCGGGTCGGCCTTGCCGAACTGGAGCGAGATGAGTGCGGCACTTTCGTTGACGTATAGTCGCCCCTTGATGAGGAGCACCTGGCCGGTCGACTTATTGAAGTGGGTCGACTGCTGGGCCTGATCGATACTGGACTTCGTCGTCGATCCAAAGGTGTAGCCCACAGCGGTGCCCTGGGAGGTATTGGTACACGCTCCAGTGGCCTGAGCATTGCTGAGTGACAGGTTCACGATTTGAGCTGCGGACATGTTCGCAAAGTTCGAGGTCAAGGATGACGATGCCGCACTGGCTGCTTCACCCATCACCAGGGTGGCAATGACCACGGCGGCGATGACGTTGAGAGCCTTCTTCATGGGGTTGGAGACCTTTTCGGAGCACGGGATGTCACACGAGAATAGCCCGCGAGCCAGTTCTTTCCACAAGTCGTCATGAAGTCGTAGTGAAAAACGGCTTCGACCAACTACGTATGTCCTCTTGAGACCCACCGGTGCGCTGGGACCCAGCCACGCACGTGGCCCAACAGTGTCGGCTCACCATCGGACGCCGCGGACCAAGGTTCGTGTGAGTACTCGGTTGCGAAACCGGGCCCCGTCACGGGGGGATACGGCGTACGTTCTTTTCGAGTTGGGCTTCGCTTGGAGGAGTCACCCACAGGGACTCGATTATCTTTCCTCGGCGTCGGTCAAATCACTTGAGGTGGCCACGACTGTACGGTGTCGGTCGTGGTTCCTGGCGCACTCGCCAAAGGACACTTGCCCTAGGGGAGTTTGAACTTCGAACTCGAGGTGAAGTGACGTGGTGCAGTCACCTTGACGCGCGCACCCCAATCCTTGAAGACGATTGTTTCGATGGGTTTCGCCGCCGGGGACGAGTGCGCGGTGATCACCAGGGCCACGGGCAAAAATGGCGGGGTGTCGGCGACGTAGAGGGTCTCAAGAACTCCCGATGCGGCTGTGGATGAGCTGGCGGCCGACGAGATGCCTACGACACGTTGAGCGTCGTAGGTCAGGGGAGGCGAGACCGTCAGCGCTCCTCGGAACTTCAGGATCGGCGCCAGTGTCGACTCAGCCATGGTGGTTGAGAAGAGGCTGTAGTAGGGCTGACCACGAGTGAAGGAGATCCACTTGTTCGAGAAGGCTGGAATGACTTTGCCGAAGTAGATCTTTTCCAGCGCCGTAGTCAAGTTGACGTACACCACGCCGTTGACGAAGATCTTCTCGCCGCGTTGACCGTTGACAACGTCGTGTCGAATACCACTGGTCAAAGTGGAGGAAGTGGTCGACGTGCCCGTAAAGCCCGAGATGGCGCTCGTCACCGTCATCGTGTAACTGCCTGCGGCTCTCATCTGCGCGAGCGCGACGGCCTCGATCTGGGCACCCGTGAGGCCGTTGAGTGACGTGGGGGTCGCGGCACTCGCGCTGGCGATGGCTGTCAGGGATCCCACCAGGCAGAGGGTGGTTGTGGCCGCAAGAATTTTCTTCATCATTCGTATAGCTCCGTGATTTCGTCTCTTCAAACTAGCCGAACCGAAATTATCTGTTTCAACCGAGGAATTCGTGAGGGGTGAACGTGCGATCAGGGTGTTCTCGAACCCATCCGAAGTCGTCGTCGCTCAGAGAAGTGGGCGCTTCGAGCGAGCGAAATATATGGGCGGTGTTGTAGTGATGGAGGCGAAACGCTCGGTCCCACGATTTCCAGGGTCCCACCGCAACGTTCGCGAACAGCGGCTGCGCCGACGTTGTCATCATCACAAGCGAGGAGGACGGGCGATACCTCGTTCATTATTTCGAGCTCCGAGGCTGGTCGCGGCGTCTGCGTGGCGTATCCCTTGCGACGGTGCTCCTCGATCACCGCGTAGCCAATGTGGCCGCCATGTGTCGCGAGGTACTCAGTGGATTGGAAGGGCATCGACACCCGGCCGACGAGCCACCTTTCGACGACAGCGGCCAGGTTGGCGTCGGGTACGGGCCCTTCGGGGAGGTTGGAACCTGCTCGATACTTAGTCGTCAGTTCTAGATACTCGGGCCAAGGCGGTCCCTCGTAGTGCGAGGTCAGGAATTCGAGACGCGAACTCCGACAGTCACGCCACGCGCGGAGCGCAACTTCTTCGTCTTCCAACATGAACGATCGAAGCTCCAGCGCCATCAGCTGGCCCACTGAGGACCAACGCGCGAGAGTTGGCGCGCGTTTGTCCAATGATGACTCCTTGAGCGGGCCTCTCTCTGCACGACGTCAGGAAATGGCTGTCGGTGAGTGGCGAGCGCGGGCTCGAATACCCCAACACTGAGGCGGTGCTCGACCCATAAGGTGCTCGTAGGGGGCATCAATGCCAAGCAGAGGAAGGTCCAACGTGAGCGCACTACTGGAGGTTCCTCGAGGATGGGACGAGGCGAGCATTGCCCCCCAACAAGGACGCCGCTATCTGGTGACCGGCGCCACCAGTGGTCTGGGACAAGCCACGGCGCGGGCGCTGCGCTCGCGAGGTGCCCACGTCACCATTACCGCGCGCAACCTCGCGAAGGGGCAAGCGGTCGTGGCGGCGGGTGGCGCGAGTGACGTGCTCGAGATGGACTTGACTGACTTGTCGAGCGTGCGCCGTGGCGCGGAGCTCGTGCGTGACGCCTTCGACGTGGTGATCTTGAACGCCGGTGTCATGTGGACGCCCTATCAACTCACGACTGACGGCTTCGAATCTCAGATCGGAACCAATCACCTCGGTCATTTCGCCTTCGCGGGTTTGATCAAGGACTTCATTACTGAGAGATTGGTAACGGTCTCGAGCATCTACCAGCGCTACGGTTCCTTCGGGGACGGTTCCCTACAAGAGATTCGACGTCGCTGTCTCGGCCAGGTTCCCTACTCCTCACGCGACGCCTACGGCGACTCCAAGTTGGCCAACATGCTCTTCACCGAGGAGATTCAGCGCCGCCGCGCGGCTGGTGGTTGGTCGTTCATCGCGGTCGCCGCGCACCCGGGGTGGTCGAACACGAACCTCTTCACCCAAGCGTCCTCCTCCCTCGGCCTCATGGGCACAATGGCGTCATGGAGTGCTCACCTCATGGCCCAGAGTGCTCAGCGCGGGGCGCTGCCCCAACTCTGCGCCGCGGCCTTCCCCGCACTTCACGGGGGAGAGTACTTCGGACCTCGCGGTCCGGGTCAACTTCGCGGGACCCCGAAAGTAGTTCAGCCCGCTGCGCGCGCGCTCGACGCTGACCTGTCTTCGAAACTGTGGGAGGTCTCTGAGGAGTTGACCGGGGTCACCTGGTAGCCAAGATGATGAGGTCATTACTCGGGTTCGCAGTCGTAGTTGTGGCGAGAGAGCATCGATGAACTCTCGAACCTCTCGCTACTCCGCCGCGAGTCGCGTGCGTCACAGGGATCGACGAGCGTGACGGTGCGCGGAACGCAACGCCTCACCCAACATCGTGTCCACCGGCACCACGTAGAGCGCACTGGGTGCGCCGCGTGACACCATGAGGCCGTCGAGAATGATCGTGAGGTAGCGTCGCCACAAGTCGGGTGCCACGGTGGCGGTCATGTTTCCGAGAAAGCTGATCATCATCTCCATGATCGGGAAATCCGCACCGACGACATCGGTGCGCAGGTAACCATCGCTCTGAGCACGCTCCACGAGTAGATCAATTGCCGGCGCGATGCGACACTTCACCGCTTCGATGCGGTCCAGGGCGTACGTGGATCCCACGACGACCTCGCGCAGTCCGCGATTCGCGCACTGGCGCTGCAGGGCTTCTTCGAGGAACCAGACCAGGGCATCCCAAGAATTGCCCCGGCTCGGCGCCACGCTCGCCAGATTGGCGATCTCGTCGACGGCGTTGTCGAACAAAGCGCCGATGAGGGCATCCTTATCGGGGAAACGGCGATAGACCGTAGCCACGCCGACTCCAGCGGCGGCGGCCACCTCATCGAGCGTGGCGTCAAGACCCTGCTCGGCGAAGACCTTCGCCGCGGCATCAAGAATCTTGGTGCGATTACGCTCGGCGTCCGCGCGAAGCGGACGATCGTGATGTTCAGTTTCAATGCTCATGCGGTGCTCCCACATCCACTGTACAGGGGATTCGACGTAAGTGGAATGACTTCCTCCATATATCGCTATAGTGGATATAAGCGGAGTGATGGACTCCGGTTGTTGTGTTGAGGGAGAATAGTCGTGGAGACTACAGAGTTCGAAGAAACGGGTGCCACCGTGGCGAAGACCGAGACCGACCATGATCGCGCACACCGTCAGCGGTGGTGGATCCTTGGCGTCTTGGCCATAGCCCAGTTGATGGTGATCCTGGACGGCACGATCGTCAATATCGCTTTGCCCACGGCGCAGCACGCGCTGCACTTCTCCAACGCCGACCGCCAGTGGGTCGTCACCGCGTACTCCCTGGCCTTCGGTAGCCTTCTCCTACTGGGTGGTCGCATCTCGGACTACATCGGCAGAAAGAATGCTCTGATCATCGGGCTGGCGGGCTTCGCGACCGCCTCGGCCTTTGGCGCACTGGCTCAGAACTTCACGATGCTGGTCTCCGCGCGCACGATCCAGGGCATGTTCGGTGCCTTGTTGGCGCCCGCGGTGCTGGCCTTGTTGACAACTACCTTTGTCGATCCGGGCGAGCGCGGTAAGGCCTTCGCAATCTACGGCGCTGTCGCGGGTGCGGGTGGCGCGATTGGACTGATCCTGGGTGGGGTGCTCACCACGTACGCGTCGTGGCGTTGGACGCTGCTGGTCAACGTCATCATCGCCGCCGTCGCCATCGGTGGTGCGATGCCCCTGTTGAAGCGCGACCGCGGCACGGACCACGATCCACTCGACATTCAGGGCGTCCTCTCGGTCACTCTGGGCCTCTTCGCGCTGGTGTACGGATTCAGCCACGTCGAGACCACGTCGTGGCACGACCGCTACACCATTGGCTCCTTCGTGGTCGCCGCGGTCCTGCTGGCCTATTTCTTCTTCGTGCAAACCCGCACCAAGTTCCCGCTGCTACCGTTGCGCGTCATCGCTGACCGCAACCGCGGGGGATCACTCCTGGCCATGCTCGTGGCCGGCGTGGGCATGTTCGGCATGTTCCTCTTCTTGACCTACTTCATGCAGCTCACCCTCGGCTTCTCGGCGGTGAAGACTGGCTTGGCGTTCTTACCGATGATCGGTGGATTGATATTCACGGCACAGGTTTCGAACATCATGCTCCTGCCCAAGGTCGGACCGCGGCCGTTGATCCCCCTGGGTATGGCAATGGCCGCCGCAGGACTCTTCTGGCTCTCGAAGGTCACTATTCACTCCAGTTACACCGGCGGCGTCTTGTTGCCACTGATCGTGATCGGTCTGGCGATGGGCTTCATCTTCGCCCCGTCCTTTAACACCGCTACCCTGGGCGTCGCACCCCACGACGCGGGCGTCGCCTCGGCGTTAGTCAACACCTCACAACAGATCGGTGGCTCGATCGGTACCGCATTGTTGAACACCTTGGCCGCCAGCGCCGCCACGTCGTTCATGGTGGGCAAGTCGAACACGCCTCTCAACGAGGGCATGGCCGCGGTGCACAGTTACACCACCGCTTTCATGATCTCGGCGTGGATCTTCCTGGGTGGCGCGATCGCCGCCGCGGTGGTCCTGAAGTCGGGCGCGCCCGTGCACGAGGCCGGTGACGTACCGGTGGTCGCGCACTGATTCGCTAGAGGTGAAAAGAACTCAGCATTGACGCGGCGCTGCGCGCACCACCCAGGAAGGGTAGGTGCAGCAGCGCCTCGGTCGTTCGCAGCAACGAGTAATGGGTGAATCGAGTTCCTACGCGAACGCCGCGGGGCACCGAAGGGGCGACCACCACCGTGGGAATCTGGTTCGACGCGGACTGGTTGCTCTCATCGAAGGTGATGAAGAGCGCCAAATTCTTGGCACGGTACTGCGGGCTCGCGATAATGAGCGCCACGTATTTCTTCAACCACGCGTCTCCGGTCACCACCGGGCAACTGTGCATGTCATTGCAGACATTGGGGGTGATCATCGTGAAAGCAGCCGAGAGGTTCAGTGGGGTGCGCAGCGCCACGTCGTTGCGAGCGCACGTGGGCAGGTTGGTGTAATAGACCGCCGGGTTGTGGCGCGCGGCGTACTGCCCGCTCGTGACGCGATCGCACGGCGTCGGCATTGATTCGGCGTAGGCGCGCCAGTCCCCCTGGAGCTGGGAGAAAATGTTCGCGACGTTCAAATGATGTGAACTCGGTTCGTCGTCGTCCACGATTCCCTGGGTCGAGCCTGAGGTGAGGGCGATGTAGTTGGGCAGACTCGGGTGTGCCACCCCCACATCATTCGTGGCGAGTCCGCAACTCTTCGCGAGCGAATTGAGATAGGGCGCGCTCGGAGATCCCACGACTGAGTACCCGACGTTCTCCAACACGATCCACACCACGTGAGTGGGGGCGTGGGTTGTTGATGCCCCGCAGGGTGCGCTGGCCGCGTGTGCGCTGGCCGCAATGGCGCCAGTGGAGGGAACGAGGAGCGACGCCAACACCGCAACCACGGCACTAGCGAAGTATTGGCGCGGACGACTCACTACTTCATTATGGCCGACCGGTGCACCGCGAAGTCACCGGTCCCGCAGCGATTGGTGGTTAGCGGAAGTCCTCTTGGAGTTTGGCCAGAGCGGAGGAACCCGGACAGAGCTTGGAGAAAGGCACCTTGGAGAGCGCGATCTCGGGGGTGTTGTTCATCTCGTGCACGTCCGAAGAGTTCTCGTTCACGTAGAGCAGTCCCGTAGCGATCTCGCCGCGGTCGTGGCGTTCTCGGATGTACTCCTCGACCTTCTGACGGTCGTGGGGGTCGTATCCATCAGGTACCGAGCGAAAGCGCACCGCCGAGCCGTCGTGCATGATGACTTCGCGTGCGTCATCCTTGACGTGGGGCATTGAGATCTCTTGTTGCCAGGGGACGAAGTCCGTCTCGATCTCCTTGACTTCGTGCTCGCGCATGAAGCGATAACTCTTGGTCGAACCCTCGTGGTCGTTGAAAGTCACGCACGGTGAGATGACGTCGATCAGGGCCATGCCCTTGTGGGCGACCGCTGCCTTGAGCAGTGGGATCAATTGCTCCTTATCGCCCGAGAAGCTGCGCGCGAGGAACGTCGCGCCCATTGAGAGACCCAACATGATCGGGTCGATGGGCGCGACGACGTTGGGCACCCCACGCTTGGAGCGACTACCAATGTCGGCCGAGGCCGAAAACTGGCCCTTGGTGAGTCCGTAGACGCCGTTATTCTCCAAGACGTAGACCATGTTGACGTTGCGTCGCATGAGGTGCGAGAGGTGCCCAATGCCAATCGACAACGAATCGCCGTCGCCCGAGATGCCGATATAGGTCAACTCGCGATTGGCGGCGTTGGCACCGGTGGCGATGGTCGCCATACGCCCGTGTGCGGAGTTGAAGCCGTGCGCGCCGCGTACGAAGTACGTCGGGGTCTTCGAAGAGCAGCCGATACCCGAGAGTTTGGCGATGTCGCGTGGCGGCATCGAGAGTTCGAAGAACATCTGGGTGATGGCGGCGGTGACCGAGTCATGGCCACAGCCTGCGCACAACGTTGACATGGCGCCCTCGTAGTCGCGCACGGTCAGCCCCAGGTCGTTCTTGGGCAAAATCGCCAGAGGGATGAGCGGCTTGGTGGGTGAGCTCATGAGCGGATCTCCAACTTCTCGGTGACGGCAGTGACGACCTGAACTGCCGAGAGGGGGAAACCTCCGTAGTGCAGGACGGGGTGCATCTGGTTGATGTCGACTTCGGTCTCGAGCGAGATGAGTGATCGCAATTGCCCGTCGCGGTTCTGCTCGACGACGAAACAGTGTTCGTGGCTCTCGACGAATTCACGCACACTTGGCGCGAAGGGGAAGCCGCACACGCGCAAGAAGTCAGCTTCGATGCCGAGCGCGCTCAGTTCATCAATAGCTTCGCGCACCGCGAGGTCGCAACTGCCGAGTGTGATGATGCCCACAGTGGCACCGGGGCGGCGAATTTCGATGGGCGCGGGCACCGAGTGCGCGGCGGCGGCGTGCTTCTTCTTCAGGCGATCGACCACCTCTTGGTATTCGGCGGGCGCCTCGGTGTACTTACCGAATTTGTCATGACCGGAACCACGGATGAAGTAGGCACCCTTTTCGGCCGAACCTGGCACGGTACGCGCAGCGACGAAGTCATCGTCGGCGTTGGCGTAGCGGAAGAACTCAGCAATCTCTGATAAGTCCTTGTCGTCAAGGACCCGTCCACGATCGGGTACGAAGTGGTCATCCCAGGTGAGTTCGGGCACGACCCAGTCGTTCATTCCAATGTCGAGGTCACTCAAGACAAATACTGGAGTCTGGTAGTGCTCAGCGAGGTCGAAACTAGCGACGGCGAACTCGAAGCACTCGTGGGGGTTGGCCGGGAACAACAAGATGTGCTTGGTGTCGCCGTGACTCGCGTAGGCGCACAGCAAGATATCGGCCTGTTGGGTACGCGTGGGCATGCCGGTCGATGGTCCGGTGCGCTGTACGTCGAAGATGACCGCGGGGATCTCGGTGTAGTAGGCGAGTCCGAGTAATTCGCTCATTAAAGAGATGCCCGGTCCCGATGTGGAGGTGAAGGAGCGCGCTCCGCTCCACGAGGCGCCGAGCACCATGCCAATGGCGGCAATCTCGTCCTCGGCCTGCAGGATCAGGTAGTTGTTCTGAATAGAATCCGGCGCACCCGCAACAACCGAGTCGACGGGCTCACGACGATACTTGGCGCACAGCGCCGTGAAGTTGTCCATCAGCGCCGTGGCCGGGGTGATGGGGTACCAGCCCGCCACGGTTGCTCCGGCGTACAGACAGCCCAGGGCGCTAGCGGTATTGCCGTCGATGAGGATTGAATGAGCCGTCTCGTTCATGGGCGCGACGTGGAACTCAAGGGGGCAGCTGAAATTCTCCTTCGCGAAGTCGTAGCCGAGGCGCAGCGCCTTCTGGTTAGATGCGAGTAGTTTCTCGTTGCGCGAATAGGACTCGGTCAACAACGTCGCGATGACGTCGAGGTCGAGGTCGAGTAGCCCCACGAGGGCTCCGGCGTAGGCGACGTTCTTCATCAACACGCGTTCGCGCGAGGAAGAGAAGTTCTCCAAGCACATTTTGGCGAGCGGCACGCCGAGGAAGGTCACGTCCTCGCGCATCAGCTCCGTGTCGAGGGGCCAGGACGAGTCGTAGAGCAGATATCCCCCCGAAGCGACCTCGGCGATGTCGTCGGCGTAGGTCTGGGAGTTCATGGCCACCATGAGGTCGTAGTCCAGGGCGCGCGCGGTGTACCCCGACTTGTTGACCCGGATCTCGTACCAGGTCGGCAGACCCTGGATATTGGAGGGGAAGAGGTTCTTGCCCGACACGGGAATGCCCATGCGAAAGATCGCCTGCATCAGTAATGAGTTGGCGCTCGCCGAACCGGTGCCGTTGACGTTGGCGAGCTTGAGGGCGAAGTTGTTCACCTTGGAGTTCGCCGCTTCGCTCTCGTGGCGTTGGGGCAGGGTGGTGGTCATATCTAGCTCCTCGAGAGGATGTTGTCGGTACGGGACTTGCCCAGGATGTCGTACTGGCCGGCGTAGGGGATGTCGAGTTCGAATTTCTCCATGTCCCACGCCGCCGTCGGGCAGCGTTGGGCGCAGAGCCCGCAGTGCACGCAGACATTCTCGTCTTTCACCATGACGCGTCCGGTCTGGGGGAGCGGGGCCGAGACGTAGATCGCCTGATCGGGGTTGACCGAGGGGGCGTTGAGCCGAGTGCGCAGGTCCGCTTCGTCACCGTTGGTAGTGATGGTCAGACAGCGCACCGGACATATGTCGATGCAGGCGTCGCACTCGATGCACAAGTTCGCCTTGAAGGCGGTCTGCACGTCGCAGTTGAGGCAGCGTTGCACTTCGTGGGCGGTCTGCTCGGCGTCGAAGCCGAGCTCCACCTCGAGATCGATCGCTGCGAAGCGCTTCGTGAGTTCGACGTGGTGCATCTTCTGGCGAGGCGAGGGGTTGTACTCGTTGTGGTAACTCCACTCGGTCATGCCCATCTTCTGACTCGCCAGCGTCATACCCACCGGGGGACGCACGCTGACGTCCTCGCCGCGCAAGAACTGGTCGATGGAGATGGCGGCCTGGTGGGCTTGGGCGACGGCCCAGATGATGTTCTTGGGGCCGAATGCGGCGTCGCCACCGAAGAATACGTGCGGCAGCGTCGACTGCAGGGTGACCTCGTCGAGCACCGGGGTCTCCCACTCACCGAATTCGATGCCGAGGTCGCGCTCGACCCAGTCGAAGGCGTTCTCTTGTCCAATGGCCAGGATCACGTCGTCACAGGGGATGATCACCGTTTCGCGCACGGTGGAGTGGCGTGCGCCCTCGTCCCATTCGACGACGTCGAACTCCATGCCCAACAACTTGCCGTTTTCGATGACGAAGCGCTTGGGCGAGTGATTGACGGTGATCTCGATGTCTTCCTCTTCGGCGTCGTCGAGTTCCCAGGGTGAGGCTTTGAAGTACTCGCGGGGCCGACGCGCCATCACCTTGACGTCCACGCCGCCAATGCGTCGCGAAGTGCGACAGCAGTCCATTGCCGTGTTGCCCACGCCGATGATGAGGACGCGCTCGCCAATCGATTCGATGTGACCGAAGGCCACTGATTTGAGCCATTCGATACCGATGAAGATATGACCGCTAGCGTCATCGTGACGACCCGGCAGTTCGAGCTCCTTGCCCTTGGGCGCGCCGACTCCGACGAAGACGGCGTCGAAGTCTCGGGCCAGCAGTTCGCGCATCGAGTCGACTGGCGAGTTGTAGTGGATGGTGGCTCCCATGTCGATGATGGCCTGGGTCTCGGCGTCGAGCACTTCGCTGGGTAGGCGGAATTCGGGGATATTGACCCGCATCAGGCCACCGGCCTTGTCGTACTTCTCGAAGATCGTCACGTCGTATCCCAGCGGCACTAGGTCATTGGCGACGCTCAAGGATGCCGGTCCGGCCCCCACGAGAGCGACGCGCTTGCCGTTCTTGACGTCAGGTGCGCTCGGGAGCGCGGCGGCGATATCGCCCTTCAAGTCCGAGGCCACGCGCTTCAGGCGGCAGATGGCGACCGGGTTGCCGTCGACGCGGGTACGCCGACACGCCGGTTCGCACGGGCGGTCACAGACTCGACCCAAGATTCCCGGAAAGACGTTGGACTCACGATTGAGCAAGTAGGCGTCGTCAAAACGACCCTGGGCGATGAGCCGGATGTATCCCGGCACGTCGGTATGGGCGGGACACGCCCACTGACAATCAACTACCTGATGAAAATAGTTGGGATCCTGATCATTCGTTGGTTCCACCGAACGTCCCCCTGATAAAAGTCGTCACCGGCCCCTCATCCTTCGCGGATTCGTGGACCCTTGTCACTGTATATCGCTGTGACCTGGATGAGCAGTGTGAAAGTGGCACAACCACCGTGTCTTTGGTCCTAATTCACTGGGAGTCCCGCCATCGCGAGTCGTTGCCCACGAGGCTTCACACTCCACGCACATCTCGAAGTTCGTCCGCGCGTAAGCGTTCGAGGAGTTCCCCCTGGGAGTGGACATCCATCTTCTTGAAGATGTCGGACAAATGGTTGCGCACCGTGCTGGGACTGATGAACATGTCGTGAGCAATCGTGGCGGTGCGTTCTCCGCGCAGCAGACGGTTCAAGACATCTTCTTGTCGCGCGAAGAGTTCGCTGAGCCCCGGCATGGCGTCGAGGCTGGGGACCTGAGAAGGACCCGGCCCGACACCGGCGTCATCGATCTCGCGTGCGATACGCCAGAGGTGTCTCTCGAGGGCGGCCACGCGCCGGTCGGCTTCGGGCTCCACGTTCTCCGAGAGCGAGAAGGCCAGACCGAATCTCAGTTCGGGGTCCATGATACGCGTGACGATGGCGTGTCCGCCCCTCCAACTGCCATCGCTGCGGCACAGGCGCAGGCGCACGCCGATTGCAATTCGTATTTCGTCACTCCCTCTCGCCACGCGCCGCATCTCTTGGAGCGCTGGAGGTTCTTGATGACTTGGCAGGTGCCGTTACGAATGGCCAATCCGGTCGGTCCAGTGCCGAACTGGTCGTCACCCCAGCGCACCGTGATCTCTGACAGGTAGTCGGCGATTCCGGCGGCGGCGACGGCCGAATGGGCCTCGTCCTCGACGGCCAGGCCGACCCACGCCAAGGGTTCGTCGGGACCTAGTGCGGCTCGATCTCTTCCTTGATGTCGATCAAAGTCATCAGGCCCAGGATGAAATGGGAGTACCCCTCATCGCCCAGCGCCTGATTCAAATGAGTCGTCAGCGCCGAAGTGGCATCAGCGATCGCCAGGGCGCACTCGCGACCCGAAGCAGTGAGGTGCAACCCATCGGGCTCGTCGTGCAGGTAGCCGCATTCGCAGAGTTGGGACAACGCGCGACTCTTGTCGAGGGCCTGGTCGCGCTGATGCATGATGTCGCGGCGCGTCAAACCGTAGTGCAGCGCGCCGAGCACGAAGGCGCCGTTCGGCGGCAGGGGGGTCAGCCCCTTGCGCTCGACCTCGCGTCGAATGACCGCGCCGTAGGCGTCGCGAGCCTCCTTCAAGAGCACCGCGATCGGAGGCAGGGATTCGGCCATAGCTTCAACGTACATGACGAGCGGGCGCGCGGGTGTTGCGCCTGGTCGCCGGGTCGCCGTTCAGCCCCGCGCCTCATCGTCGCTCAAGCAGAACTCAAGAAATGTCCGGAGGCGTTCGGCATTGGCACGTAGGGCGAGGTCGCCCGTGCCGATGCGCGAGATGTCGAGCGCCGGGCAAAAGGCGTCACTCGCGCCACAGAAGAAATGGGGTGAACCTTTGACGCCCCGTGATTGTCCGCGCCGCCATTCTTGGATGACCCCGGCGGCGTCGCTCGGAGCGCTCGCGGGCACGGCGAAGGCGTGTGCAATGTCCTCCAACACGTGCGCGCTCGCGATGTCTCGACCCGACTCGAAGAGGGCGTCGCGCAACGCCCAGCTCACGGCCTCACCCGTTGCGGAGTCCTTCTCGTAGGCGGCCAGGGCCAGTGACAATGCGGGCAACGTCGAAGTGGGAAAGGAGTTCTCGTCGAAGTGGGTGAAAAGATCGGGGGCGACCTGCTCGCGCAACTCGCGCACGTGGCGGGCGGTCACCCCAGGATCCAGGGGCCCGGCGTTCACCAACTCGAGTGGCCAGGGACGAATCAAGAAGATCACGTCGGAACGACCAAGTTGCTCGCGCGCACGTCGCGCCGCGCGCAGCCCGACGTGCGCGAAGGGACACCAGATGTCGGCGTAAATCTCGATGACGTTAGCCACAGCGCTCACCATAATCGCGGTCGTGGGGCATTACTGGACCCGAAGTAGGCAGCCGACGGGTAATTCAGAGCATCGTGATCAGGGTAATTAGCCTTGGAGGGTAGGAACGTGATCATTTGCGGGGGATTAGCGATGAATTTGGGACCTTCGTCATCTTGAACCTATACCCCCGGGGGTATAGGTTCAAGTCATGGTGTGGCATCAGGTGGGTGACCATTCGAAGGCGAGACGAAGGAGATCGGCGAATGAAGATTATTGAATGGCTGGGTTCGAGTGTGGGGCGTGTGGCTCGAATTATCGCGGGGGTGGTCCTCATCGTGATTGGTTTCGTTGGGGGTGGTGGATGGGTCATACTCTCCATCGTGGGCGTGATTCCGTTGTTGGCGGGAATGGCCAACGTGTGTCTACTGGCGCCACTCTTTGGTCGATCGCTCAAGAGCGGTCACAGCTGAGGAGTTCGCAGTCGCGTTGAGCGATGCGTCAAGAGCGTCTCGTGAAGTGCTGCGAGACGACGGCCCCGCGCACGCGAGTCGACACGCGGGCAGGTGAAGTCCTGGCACTCCCGTCTACGATGACGCTAACGCGCGTGGGCCGTCGCGTTCGTTAGAGATATATACGGGAGATACGGGTGTACGTCCTCGAGTTCATTCTCGGTCTCGCCATCGTGGTGACCACCATCACGGGCACACTCTTTGTGTTAGTCCTGCCTCGCCAGCCCTTCGGCATCGAACGCCTGACCTTGTTGGTGAACCGTTCGGTGCGCCTCGTCTTCGTGGGGCTCTCGCACCTAGCGCGGACCTACGAGAAGAGAGACGCTATCTTGGCTCCGACTGCGCCGGTGGCGCTGTTGAGTCAGATACTTTTCTGGGCGGCATCGTTGGTCTTGGGTTTCGGCCTGATGTTGATGCCTACCACGCACTCCTTGTGGTGGGGGATCGAACAGGCGCTCACGTCGCTGTTCACGGTGGGAACCATTCACGTGGGTGGGCCTACGAACACGGCGATAGATATTTGGGCCGGTGCCACGTGGGTCATCGTGGTCGCCTTGCAAATCGCGTACCTCCCTACCCTCTACGGCGCGTTCAGCCGGCGTGAAGCGCTGGTGGCGATGCTCGAGAGTCGCGCGGGGGCACCCGCGTGGGGGCCTGAACTATTGGCGCGCCATCAATTGGTGGGTATCTTGGACACCCTCCCTGATCTCTATAAGGACTGGGAGACTTGGGCCGCCGACGTCGCCGAGAGTCACAGTACCTACCCGATCCTCTTGCTCTTTCGCTCTCCCGAGCCCTGGCTCTCGTGGATGCTGGGTTTGCTCGCGGTCCTGGACGCCGCGGCACTACAACTCGCTCTCTCTCCCTCGAGCGCACCCTCGCACGCGCGACTGGTTTTGCGTATGGGGTTCACGTTGACCAATCGCATCGCCACGTCACTGGGCTGGGAAGTGAACTTCGATCCTCGCCCCGATCAGCCGATCCAACTCACTTTCGCGGAGTTCCAAGAAGCCGTGGCGATGTTGCATCGAGTGGGTTTCGTCATGGAGCGCACGGCCGAAGAGGCGTGGCCAGACTTTCATGGATGGCGCGTCAATTATGAGGAATCGATGTATCACCTGACGGATCGCCTGTCGGCACCTCCGGCCAAGTGGTCGGGTGCCCGACATAATCTGCCGGAGGCTTCAGTAGAGCCTCACCGCCCGCCTCATCGTCACCCGGGGAGCAATCCTGACGCGACGTTCGAAGCACCATTAGTGGTCAACTCACCGTGGAGTTTTCGCCGCCGCTCTCGATCATCGGGCGACGTAAAAACCTAGGACTATCGAATCACGTCGGTGCGCCCGTCGTCGCCACTATCGAATTAATTGTAACAAATGTTACAATCTGTGCTACACTCGATTCATGACTTCATCACATGGCGTCGCAAAGGCCCGAGCTAAGGCCACCGCTACCGCGAAGGCGGCGCAACCCGCGACTCGCATCTCCTTGGAGGACAGCGTCGGTTTTCGCCTCAGTCGGTTGGTCCGGGTACGCCGTGAGCGCTGGGCGAGTGAACTCGAGACGTTGGGCTTGACGCCACCCCAAGCGGCGATTCTGCGCGCCACGAGAGACCACCCGAACCAAGCACTGCGCGCCTTGGCCAGAACACTCAAATCTGACGTGATGGCGGTGAAGCGGTGCGTCGATGGATTGGAGTCGCGACAATGGGTCGCTACGTCCACTCGAGACGACGACCGACGAGTGCGCACGGTGACGCTGACGAAACAGGGCGTGGCCCTGATGGGCCGACTGGACGAATTCGTGCACCACCAAGAGAGCACGTTGCGATCGCAGTTATCGCCGTCGCAACTGCAAGTGTTCAGCGAGTTGCTCGAACACCTGGAGCGTGCCGAGGGCATTGGCGTCGAAGAAGAAATAGTCAATAACGAGCAGAGTGAGGAGCACTCATGAGTATGCAAGACAATAGCGAGGCGATCGGGCCCATGTGGGATCGGCGCTACCGCGAACACGGGTGGTCCCAAGTCCCCGATGAGCTGCTGGTTGAACTGGTGAGCCCACTGGCAACGGGACGCGCCATTGACCTGGGCTGTGGCACGGGCCGTAACGCGCTCTGGCTCGCGCGCACCGGCTGGTCGGTCACTGGAGTCGACGCGTCGCGCGTCGGACTCGATATGGCGCTGGAACAGGCGACGAGTGAGGGCCTGACTCTGCACACCGAGCAGGCGGACCTCTTGGGCTACGTGGCCGAACCCGCATCCTTCGATCTCGTGGTGGTTGCGAACATCCACCTCATGCCCGAGCAGCGCGACCTCTTCTTTGAGCGCGCCGCTGCGGCGGTAGCGCCGAGAGGTCACCTCTTCATCGTGGGTCACCACGTCGACGCCTTAGGTAAATCTGGACCACCAGTGCTCGAACGACTCTTCGAGGAGTCGCTCTTCGAAGACCGTTTCGACGGTTTTACGATCGACCGTCTCGAGCGGCTCGACACTCGTTCCGATGACGGGGACACCGAAGACGTGTCAGTCCTGTTCTGGGCTCAGCGCAACGCCGATGAGGTGACGCTATGACCGACTTCAACTCCGCCGAGTCCACGCACGATCGTCGTGGTCTGGCACTGGTCCTCATTGCGGCCGCGCAGTTGATGGTCATGTTGGACCTCACAATCACCAACGTGGCGTTGCCCTCGATTCAAACGAGCCTGCACTTCTCGACGACGAACTTGACGTGGGTGATTGACGCCTACGTGCTCGTCTTTGGAGGGTTGCTACTGCTGGGTGGTCGAGTTGGTGACATCTTCGGTCGCCGCCGCATGTTCTTCATCGGTATTGGCATCTTCGCTCTCGCGTCGCTCCTGGGCGGCGTAGCAACGACGCAGGGTCTCTTGGTGGGAGCGCGAGCGCTCCAGGGTGTGGGTGCGGCCATTGCGTCACCGACCGCACTGGCCCTCATCGCGGTGACGTTCCCCGAGGGGTCCGCGCGCAATCGCGCCATGGCGGTCTACGCCGCGATGACTGCGGCTGGTGGAGCACTGGGACTGATCCTGGGTGGGGCGCTCGTCGAGAGTGCCTCGTGGCGTTGGGTCTTCTTCGTCAACGTACCCATTGGCGTGGTCGTGATGATCGCCACCCCCTTGGTCCTACCTCGCATTGACGGACACGGTGGGCGACTCGATGTCCCCGGCGCGGTCACGGTCTCGGGTGGCGTGGCGTTCCTCGTCTACGGTTTGGTGCATGCGCCGACGGCGGGCTGGGGCGCGGCGAGCACGTTGTCAGCATTCGCCGCCGCGGTGGTGTTGCTCGTGGTGTTCGCCCTCATCGAGCGGCGCAGTCAGCAACCCCTCATCCCTCCCCATTTCCTGCGGCACCGTAACCGCGCCGGTGGTTACATCACGATGATGTTGATCGGTGCCTCGATGCTGTCGCTCCTGTTCTTCTTGACCCAGTTCCTCCAAGAACAGATGCACTACAGCTCGCTACGCGCGGGGGTGTCCTACCTACCCGTGCCCATCATGGTGGCGGGGACCAGTGTGTTCCTTTCGAAGAAGATCAAGCGCTTCGGTGTGCGGATCTTCTTGACCACGGGACCGCTCCTCGTCGCGGTGGGCATCCTGTGGGCGTCGTTCCTGACCCCGACGTCGAGCTACTGGCACGTCCTAGGACCGCTCGTGACCTTCGGACTCGGCATGGGCTTCTCCTTCGTACCACTGACGCTCAATGCGGTGTCCTCGGTGCAGAACCACGAACAGGGTCTCGCCTCGTCCCTCTTGAACACTTCTCAGCAGATTGGTGGTTCACTGGGTCTGGCGGTACTGGTGACAGTTTCGGCGACGGTGCGTTCTCACCAATTGACGCAGTCGAGCACGCTGAGTGCGGCGCAGGCACAGATCAACGCCACGGTACAGGGCTTTCACGTTGCGCTGCGCGTTGGTGCGCTGAGTGCGTTCCTCGCTTTCTTGACCGCCCTCCTCGTGGTGCGCGCCCCGCGCATGCACCACCGTGAGGCTGGTGCCGCGAGCAGCGCCGCGCAGCCCACGAGCACCGCGTTGTCGGGTTCCTAGACTGGCCAACTCGTCACGGCGACGTGGGCTCGGTCTCACGTCGCCGTGACGAGTCCGCTCTGGTAGGCCAGCACAACGAGTTGAGTGCGATCGCGGGTGTACGTCTTGGTGAGAATGCGACTCACGTGAGTCTTGACGGTCGCAACGCTCATGTGTAGCGACTCGGCGATCTCCGCGTTTGAGAGACCCTGAGCCACCGCAATCATCACCTCGCGTTCGCGCTCAGTCAACTCTTCGAGCGCATCCGTCGATGCCACCGACGTGGTGTTGGGGCGACTCGCGAACTCGGCGATGAGTCGACGCGTCACGCTGGGCGCCAGTAGCGCCTCGCCACTGGCGATGACGCGAAGAGCGTTCAGAAGATCTTCGGGGGGCGTGTCCTTTAAGAGAAAACCGCTCGCGCCCGCGCGCAGAGCCTCGAAGACGTACTCATCAAGGTCGAAAGTGGTGAGCATCAGTATCTTCGTTGCCGATCCCGAGGTCGAGGCACTGATGCGTCGAGCAGCTTCGAGCCCGTCCATCACCGGCATACGTACGTCGAGCATCACGACGTCGGGCTGGGTGGCGAGAACGACGGCCAATGCCTCCTCGCCATTGCTCGCTTCGCCCACCACTTCGAGGTCGTGCGCGGAGTTCACCAGTACGCCAAATCCCGCGCGTACCAGTGCTTGGTCGTCGGCCACGACGACACGGATCGTCACGAGACGTCCTTGGTGCGTAGACGAGCGCTCACGAGGAACCCTCCATCGTCGAGTGTCGCGGTGCGTAAGGTCCCGCCAAAGGATCGAGCTCGTTCAGTCATGCCGATGATGCCGTGCCCAGTTCCCACTCGTGTCGCGGGCACATCCACCGAGGACGGCTCGTGCGTTGCGAGTGTGCCTTCGTTGCGGACCTCGATGACCACTTCGTCATTCGAGTAGTCCACCTCGACTGCGGTGGGGGCGCTCGCCGTGTGCTTCACGACGTTGGTGAGGGCTTCTTGGATAATGCGATAGATCGTGAGCTCGAGGCCCTGGGGCAACGCGCGCACCCGACCGGTCACGTTCACGTGCACCGGGACACCCGCCGCACGAATACGTTCGACGAGCTCCTCGAGGTCGCTGAGATCGGGCGTGGGCGAGGTGGCGACCGGGTCGTCGTCGCCGCGTCGCAGCACACCCAGCACACCGCGCAATTCCTCGAGGGCGGAGCGGCTCGTGGACTCCACTGCGGCCAACGCCTTACGGGCCTCGTCGGGTTGAGTGTCGAGCACGTGACGTCCGACACCCGACTGGATGGCGATCACGCTGAGACTGTGCGCCACGACGTCGTGCAACTCGCGGGCGATGGCCATACGCTCTTCGACGATGGCCCGACGCGCCTCTTCGATCTCGAGACGCTGGCGTTCCTCTCGCTGTTCACTCAGGCCCCGTAAGTACGTGCGACGAGTAGCGATGGAGTCAGCGATGAACCAGGTGGCGGCGGCCAAGAAGAAGTTAAAGGTGACGTCACCCTGGGCGCGCCCGAGGGACCAGGCGATCACCACGGCTACCGCCAGGGCTGCCTCCACCAGGACCACCGCGACGATGGATTGGCGTCGGGGGTACGTCAGAGTCACCGAATAGAGGGGGAGGGCGATGAGAGGGGCCGGAGCGAGGGAGTGTCCGAGCACCGTGGTGACCGCGACCGCCGCGCTCGTGAGGATCAAGGTGATGACGGGCCAGCGGCGACGAAAAGCTACTGGCACCGTCGCTAAGAGGTAGAACGGCGCGAATACCCAACGCGAGACGGCGAATGGCGTACTGGTGGGGAACCGGGGAAAGACGAACAGGTGCACCAACGCACCCGTGGTGAAAAAGATGGCGATGGCGTAGTCGATCAACACCCATTGGCGCGCCGAGAATCGTTCGAGCCAGGGGGGACGGGGTAACGACGAAGTCGCGCTGAGGGCCACACTTGGACGCTAGCGAAGTCCCAGGCCCAGCGCATGGGCCCCGAGTCGTGATTCTGCATCCATCGCAAGTATGACGTGCGGGGCACGATCTGAGTCGTACCTACATCTCGCGAAGCGAAAAGAAATGGCCGTGCGGTCGATGATTTTCGCCTTGGTCGCGCACCAGACTTTATGTATCGACGTCACTCCCGTGGTGACGCAACACCAGAGGTCGCTCAGAGGAGGACGCATGATTCAGGTAGAAGGCATCACCAAGCGTTACAAGGACACCGTGGCAGTGGACGACTTGTCGTTCGAAGTGCGAGAAGGAGTCGTCACCGGCTTCCTCGGACCGAACGGTTCGGGCAAGTCCACCACGATGCGTATGATCATGGGCCTGGACGCCCCCGACGAGGGATCCGCAACCATTGACGGGGCGTCCTATCACGGGCTCGGCCTGCCGTTGCGTGAGGTCGGAGCACTACTCGAGGCCAAGGCGATCCACCCGGGTCGCAGCGCCTTCAATCACTTGCTCTTCTTGGCTCAGACCAATGACATTCCACGTCAACGAGTGAGCGACGTCTTAGAGATGGTCGGCCTCTCGGCGGTGGCGAACCGGCGCGTCGGCAAGTTCTCGCTCGGCATGGGCCAGCGTCTGGGCATCGCCGCGGCGCTCTTGGGCGATCCGCCAACGTTGCTGTTCGACGAGCCCATCAACGGGCTCGACCCCGAAGGCATCTTGTGGGTGCGCAACCTGCTCAAGGGCCTCGCCGCCGAGGGCCGCACGGTCTTCGTGTCGAGTCACCTGATGAGTGAGATGGCCCTGACGGCCGAGCAATTGGTCGTTATCGGTCGCGGTCGACTCATCTCGTCGGGCTCGGTGAATGACTTCATCGCCGAGAGTTCGGGTCAGTACGTGCGCGTTCGCTCACCCGAGGCCCAAGCACTTGAGGTGTTGTTGCTCGAGCGCGGGGCGCACGTTGTCGCCGAGGACGACGGCAGCTACTCAGTGAGTGGCCTCGACGCGGCGGCTATTGGCACCGTGGCCGGCGACGCCGGCCTGCACCTGCACGAGTTGTCGCCCCAGATGGCTTCACTCGAAGAAGCCTTCATGGAACTCACACGCGACAGTGTCGAGTACCGCGGTCACGATAGTCCCCACGGCGCCACCAACGGTACGCCGGTGAGCACTTTGTTCCCCTCCACTCACTCAGGAAAGTAGAAACCATGTCCACCACCCTTACCTACACTTCGAGCGACTTGGCCCCGGCCTCGCACGCTCGCGTGCGCACCACCAGCGCCCTACGCGCCGAGTGGACGAAATTGCGGAGCGTCCGCTCGACTGCGTGGACGATTCTCGCTCTCGCGGGCATCACGCTGGGGGTCGCGGCGATTGCCGGTTCGACGGTCTCGAGCAGCTGGCACACCATGTCCGCGTTCGAGCGTCAGACCTTCGACCCGACCGGATTGTCGCTACGCGGCATGCTCTTTGGACAATTAGTGATTGGCGTCCTCGGAATCTTGGTGATGAGCGCCGAGTACTCAACCGGCACGATCCGCTCCACCTTCATGGCCGTACCCAATCGCTCCAAGGTGATGCTCACCAAGATCACGACGATGGCGGCTGTTGGCTTGATCGTCAGCGAGGTCCTGTCCTTCGGCGCATTCTTCTTGGGTCAATCCTTGCTCGCCAGTCCCGCGCCGCACGCCGCGCTGTCCCAGCCGGGCGTGTTGCGCGCGGTCGTGGGCGGCGGGCTGGTCTTGACGGTCCTCGGCCTCTTCGCCCTAGGACTCGCCACTATCATCCGTCACTCCGCCGCGGCCATCACGACCTACGTGGGTGTTCTTCTGGTGTTGCCGCTGGTCGTGCAGGCGCTACCCTCATCGATCTCCCAGCCCGTCACCAAGTACCTGCCCTTTCACATCAGTGACGCGATGACCTCGGTCACCCACGTGCTGGGCAGCGGACCCTCGCTCAGCCCCTGGACCGGCTTCGCCGTCTTGTGCGGCTACGCGTTCGTCGCACTCGCGGTGGGAATGTGGATGATGGTTCGTCGCGACGCCTAAGGCCTCGCGGGTGAGCATTCGTCTCACCAGAGAACGCAGGGGGGTTCGGTACGCCGCGAGGTGACCGGCCCCCCTCGTCAATCGAGAATGGCGTCGAGTGACCGCGCTCGCGCGACGACCAGTGGTCCGCCGCGAGGTGAACGAGAGCACTGGGGCACTCCGGCCCACATAATTTTGAGCACTCCGGTGAGAACCGCGTGCGTCGAACTCGACGCGGAGTGGATTCTTTGCTATTTCTGAGGCACTTCTCACCTCTCCAACACGACACTGTCATGGCCTTCACAGACGCGATTCCTACCGTGGAGGACAACACTTTGAGAGGAGACCCCATGAAAGTCGTATCAACCCGATCCATAGCGGTGCTGGCACTCGTCGCCGCTATGGGTATCAGCATTCCCTCGGTGGCGTTCGCCAGTTCGACGGGCACGACGACGCCGGCGGATTCGACCGCTCCCGGTGCCGGTTTCGTGACAGCTCAAAAGGCGCTCGAGGTCCAATTGGCCAACCGAGCGACCGAATTGACTCACCTCAGCGCTGACGTCAGCGCCGCGACGGCGTTGAACGCGAGCGCCAAAGCCGCCCTCCAGGCACGCCTGCTGACCGAGCAAGCGAGCATCAACGCACTCATCGCCAAGGTCCCCGGCGACACGACCTGGGCGCAACTGCGATCGGACCAGGCGGCCATGTTGAAGGACAACCGCGTCTACGCGGTAATGACCCCCCAGGTCTTCGAGATGATCGAGGCGTCGACGGTGGCCACTCAGGTGGCGACGATGCAGGGTAACGAAGCCATGCTCCAAACCGAGACCAACTCGCTCCTGGGTCAGGCGGGTTACCACACCGCCCTCAACCACTACAACAATTACGTGACGCGACTCACCAACTGGTCGACGCGCATCGCCACCGTAGAGAGAGTCGTGCTCGTCCAGAGCTCCCAGGGTTACCCGGACAACACGACGGTCTTCGTCACCCAGAATCACCAGATCCTCGACGCGAACCTGGCCCTGGCGTACGCCTCCTATGACGCGAGCATCATCGGTCTCGCGGCCGGAGGGTATTCGGGCTCGTAGTCGGGTGCGCCCACATACGCGGTGCTTCGAGGGCGGTCGGTGAAGCGTTCGCCGGCCGCCCTCGTGGTCTTAATCACGCCGTGGCGCCGGCCTCGACCAACGGTGTCTTGAAGGCCGGTGGGGTCGTTGCTCCCAAGGCCGGTGGGCGCTGGAGCGTGCCTCGCCGGGTGGCCACCACGGTGCGCGCGAAGACGAGGAGCCAGGCTCCCAGCAGGGCGACATAGCCCGCCGCGCTCGCCCAACGAAAGGCCGCCAGACCGGTCTGGCCGGCGAGGCGGATGGTCCCGGTGACCGTCACTCCCACCGGGAAGGTGAAACTCCACCACGTGAGCGAGAAGGGCAGGTGACGCCGCCAGGTCCGGATGGTCAAGGCCCCCGCGATCATCGCCCACAGCATGGCGAAGCCCCACACGGGCACGCCGTAGAGGACGGCGAAGACCACCATGCCCGTCGACAGCGGGGCCGCGATGGCGAGGTGGGCCTGTTGACCCAACAAGCCCGCTGCGGTGATCGATTGTCCCAGGGGTCCCAGGACGATCCACAGTGTCGGCACGCGCGCGGAATTTGAGGAGCCGAAGTGCGCCAAACGCGACCAGATCAGAGTGATGATGATGAGCGCGGCGATGAGGCTCATGCCGAACATCGCGAAACAGGCGTAGAAGAAGGTGGCGCGACCCGAGGCGGAGGCGATGTGC
Organism: Acidimicrobiaceae bacterium; assembly: GCA_013044265.1. GTDB lineage: Bacteria > Actinomycetota > Acidimicrobiia > Acidimicrobiales > RAAP-2 > RAAP-2. Next base: position 30,428 of record JABEUQ010000093.1, on the reverse strand, counting down.
GGTATCAACAACGCACCCGTCGAGGCCGAGACCATCGGGGGAACGATGGGCATCAGCCAACCGCCGAAGGCCGCGTCGGGTCGCACGTGGATCTGGGTGAAGAGGCGATAGGGCATCATCACCGTCGTGACGAGCCCCGTGAGCGTCCCGACGCTCCAGAGCACCCAGTCGAGATCGACCGCGAGACGAAGTCCCAGTAGCGAGTGCGCGGCCAGGATCGCGCCGGCGCCGACCGTCAAGAATGCCATGGGTGGTGCTCCGTAGAAGTGTGACATCTGTACGTCGTAACCGTGGGCTCGCGCCACCTGGGGTGAGCGCACCCAGTGCACGGCGGTGGCGATGATGAGCGCCGCGAGCAGCGCGGCCGCCGCGACCCACACGGCTTGGGCGAAGAGTTTCAGGCCCGGCACGTCGAAGGGGAGCAGGGCGCCGGCGTTGGCGACAATGCCGGTGCCCATCACCGAGGCGAACCAGTTGGGTCCGAGGAAGTCGGTGAGCGCACGACGCGGGGGCTGCGCAGTGGTGTCGGCATCGGAGGTAGCGAGGACGGGGGTGGCATCAATCACGACTTAAGTCTCGGACGCCGTCGCCGTCGCTGCTAGTGCGACTTTGATTAATCAGGTATAACATTTGATTATGCCTCTTCCCGAGCCGGTGCCCGATATTCGCTCACTCGATCTGTTGCGCAGCGTGGCCGAACTCGGCTCCATCCGACAAGCCGCGTTGCGCCACGGAATCAGCCAGCCCGCGGCCAGCGTGCGTTTGCGAGCTCTCGAGGGGATCCTCAACGTCGAACTACTCGACCGCTCGCGCGGTCGTGCCCAACTCACGTCGGCCGGGGTCGCCGTCGTACAGTGGGCCGGCAACGTCCTCGAACAGATGCGCGAACTCGTGCTGGCGACGCAGGCGCTGGAGGTGGCAGGACACACGCACCTGCGCATCGCCGCCTCCTTGACGGTGGCGGAGTACCTCGTGCCAGGATGGCTCTCGCACCTGCGCTCGAGCGACCCCGAGCTGATCGTGTCCTTGGAAATGGGCAATTCGCATCATGTCGTCCAGGTGATCGAGAGCGGTGGAGCGGACCTCGGATTCGTCGAGGGCGTGCACGCTCCGCGGGCGCTGACCTCGCGGGTGGTGCAGAGCGACGACCTCGTGGTCGTCGTGGCCCCGTCACATCCCTGGGCGCGGCGTCGACTCACGGTGGCTGCGAGCGACCTGGCGGCCACACCCCTCGTCGTGCGCGAGCCCGGGTCGGGGACCCGTGAGGTTCTCGACGACGCCCTCGCGGCGCACGGACTCAGCGTGAACGTTCAGGTGGAGCTCGCCTCGACCACCGCCATCAAGTCGGCGGTGGCCTCGGGAGCGGGACCGGGGATCCTGAGCAAGCTGGCCGTCGAGAGCGAGGTGCGCGAGGGTCGACTGGTCGCGGTCGAGGTGGCCGACCTACCCCTCGAGCGACGGGTGCGCGCGGTGTGGTTCAAGTCGGTCGCGCTGAGTGCGAGCGCGCGGCGCCTGATGCGCCAGATCAACGCCTCCTCGGTACCGGGCTCGTGAGCGTGTGGTGATGGACGCGGACCCGACGAGAGTAGTCATTCGTGACAACGAGGCCGAGCACCGCTACGAGTTGTTGGTGGACGATGTCCTGGCGGTGATCGTGGTCTACGAGGTGCGTTCGAGCACGATGACTCTGTCCTACACCAAGGTCGCCGAGGGCTTCGCTCGGCGGGGATTCTCGTCACAATTGGTGGCTCACGTGCTGGGTGAGGCGCGCTCCCGCGGTCTCCAGGTCCTACCGACGTGTTCCTTCGTCGCAACGTACATCAAGAATCACTCGTCGGACTATCTCGATCTCGTACCCGAGTCGCGGCGCGGCGAGTTCGCTCCGTAGTTCAGTGTTGAACCCGTCGAGCCGTCTCGCCGGGAGCGTCGACACCGGCTCACCCCGCGAGAGTGCGAACGTCGAGCGAGGCGACTCCCTAAAGAGTACGTACGTTGTCTCATACGTAGTGCCCCGAGTCGAGTGCTCCCAGTGGGGCGGGCCCCGCCGGCGCCGCGCGCGAGTCATCTAGCGAGACCTCCGCGCGCACCACGCGATCTCTGGCGTCAGGTAACGACGGCGAGACGCCGGGGCTCGCCAATTCGAGGGCCACCGTGGTCCCCGACGTCAGGTGAGCGATGCGGATCGACCTCTCGCGGCGCGTGTGGAGTCGACGGGTGCCGCGAAATTCACCTAAATTATTGATTTAGCCCAAAAGGAATGACGAATGAAGCCATCGGGACGACAGATCGAACTCACCTTCGAGGACCAGTCCGCAGTGATCACCGAGGTGGGAGCGACCCTGCGCAGGTACGACCACGGGGGTGTTGCGGTGGTCGAGGGCTTCGAGGCGCACGAGCTTCCCGACGCGTGTCGCAACCAGGTGTGCTTCCCCTGGGTGAACCGCCTGAGCTCGGGGGAGTGGAGCTACGGCGAGCGACTGGCCAAAGTCGGTGCAGACAACGTTGTCAAATCCACGCTGAATCACGGGCTCGCGCGCTGGCGACCCTTCAGCATCGACGAGGTCGGAGCGAACCACTGCACCTTGTCACTCGTGCTGCACCCACTACCCGACTACCCCTTCCTCACCCGCTTCGCCGTCACCTACGAACTGGGTGAGTGGGGCCTGAGAGTGACGTCGCGGGTGCAGAACCTCGACGGTGTGGAGGTTCCCTTCTCCCTGGGGTATCACCCGTACTTCGCCGTGACCACGGGGAACATCGATGGGTCGTGGCTGACGATCCCCGCGCGTTCCTACGTGGCGATCGACTCGCGTATGCTGCCCACCGGCGAGATCGTCCCGGTCGAGGGTAGTGAACTGGACTTTCGTGAGCCTCGTCTAGTGGACGGAGTGGCGCTCGACGTCACCTACGGCGATCTCGAGCGTGACGAGTCGGGTATGTTCCGTGCCACCTTGCGCGACGCCAATGGTCACGAGGTCCAGGTGAGCCAGGACGAGTCCTACCCCTACTTCCAGGCCTTCAGCGCCGACACCCTCGCACCTCCGCGTCGACGCACGTCGCTCGCGCTCGAACCCATGACCGCGCCCGCGGACGCGCTGCGCTCGGGGCACGGTCGCATCGCCCTGGCGCCCGGCGAGACGTGGTCGGGCGTCTGGCGCGTGCAGCGCATCGTCTAGGTCGCTGTGCACCGCGAGCGTGGGGCCTAACGAGCGGTTGCGTGTTCGTGAGAACCGCCCCCCGCGGCGCCTCGTTCGCCGTTAACGCTCGACGGGGGCTGAGGACTCGCGTCGACTGGGCCACCAGAAGCGGTCGCCCAACCAGATGGCCAGGGCGGGGACCAACACGGTGCGAACGAGCAGCGTGTCGAGCAGCACCCCGACGAAGACGATGATGCCAATCTGGGTGAGCTGGATGAGGGGCAAGATGCCCAGCACCGCGAAGACCGAGGCGAGGAGGATACCCGCGGAAGTGATGACGCCCCCCGTCGAGCGCAGGGCCGCCAGCATCCCCTGAGCGGTGCCCCGGAGGACGGTCTCCTCCTTGGCCCGCGAGGTGAGGAAGATGTTGTAGTCCACTCCCAGTGCCACCAGGAAGAGGAATCCGTAGAACGCGGTGCCGGTGCCCAGGGCGGGGAAGTGGTTGACGTGCTGAAAGATCACCCAACTGATGCCGAGCGCCGCGAAGTACGACAGTCCCACCGTGGCGAGTAGGAGCAGCGGGGCGACGAGCGAGCGTAGTAGGCCAATCAGGACCAGCATCACGACGAGCAAGATGAGCGGGACGAGGAGCCACGTGTCGTTGTTGGAAGCGCGCGCGGCGTCCAGGGACACCGCGACGTCGCCGCCCACCGCGGCGTGAGCGCCGCCAACGTGGGCGAGGGCCGAGCGCAAGGCGTCGATGGTGTTAAAGGAGGCCGGCGAACCGGGCGAGGCCGCCAACGTGGCGTCGAGTTCACTCCAGGTGGGGTCGTGGGGACCTGCGACCACGCTGGTGACTCCCGCGACCAGGCGCGCCGCCGCCAGGGTGGCGCCCACGTGGTCGGTGCGGGTCATGATGATGGCCGGGTCGGAACTGCCGGCGGGGAAGGCCGAGGCCAGAATCGTCTGGCCGGTCACGCTCTCGGGAGTGGCGGTGAACTGTTGGGTGGTGGAGAGACCCACCTTGAGCCCGAGTCCGAGAGTCGACGCCGCGAGGAGCATCACGGCGCCGCCGACCGCCACGACTGTGCTGCGCCGCTCGACGAAGGCGCCGACGCGAGCGAAGAGGCGACCGTCACTGTGGCGGGTCTCGCCTACTCGTGGCACCAGTGGCCAGAAGATACCCCGACCGCAAGCCAGCAGGGCCGCGGGCAGTACCAGGAGCACGAAGGCCATGGCGATCACGATGCCCAGCGCGCCCGCGAATCCCAGGGCCCTCGTCGAGGACATCGAAGCGAGCATCAAGAGTCCCAGCGAGATAGTGACCGTGGTGCCCGAGGCGAGCACCGCTTCGCCGGTGCGCGAGACGGCGACGCGCATGGCGGCGAAGCGGTCCGCCTGGTGGCGTAGTTGGTCGCGATATCTCGCGATCAATAAGAGCGCGTAGTCGGTGCCGGCGCCGAAGACCAGTACCTCGGCGATGCCGGTGGAGGAGCCGTCGAGGCGGATACCTAGGTGCGGCGCCAGGTGAGCGGCGAGTTGACCCGACGCTTGATCAGCGACGCCCACCACGATCAGCGGGACGAGCCAGAGCAGGGGCGAACGATAGGTGATGATTAAGAGCAGGGCCACCACCAGCACGGTGGCGAGCAGCAGAGTAGTGTTCGCGCCGTTAAAGACCTTGGAGAGGTCCGTGGTGAAGGCGGGGGCCCCGGTGACGTAGGCGACCACTCCCACGGGAAGGACCAGGTGCAGTTCCTTGCGCAGCGCCACGACCCGGTCCGAGACGGCGTTGTTGCTGGGTGCGGTGGGTACCGCCAGGGCGAAGAAGGCCACCTCGCGCGAGGGACTGATCTGTAGCGCGCCGAGTAGGGACGCCGCGCTACGCGGCGCCGTGTCGCTCACGGCGCGCACCATCGCGGCACTGCGGGCGTTGAGGGCGGCGACGTCGCTGGCCGAGAGCGCACGGTAATCGCTGCGCACGAAGACAATGATGGCCGGTTGGCTCAGCGACTGGGGCAGCGAGGACTGGAGTTGGCTGGCCACCCAGGACTGACTCGAGTGCGGCAGCCCGTCGACGGCGCTGGGCTGAGTGGTGGACGGGGCCGCGAAGGACATCACGGCGCCGACGACCACGACGAAGAGCAGGAGAAAGCCCAGGGCGCCGCGCGTACGTCGCGGCGTGGGGATGAAATGACGCTCGGTTGACGGCATAAATACTCCTCGATAAACTGATTATTAGATATTATAGTTAGATTATCTAGGTACCGTGCGTTATGCTCGATAAGATGGATGAGCGACCTATTCCCGAGGTGCGACCGGTCACCGGTCTCGTTCGACGGATTCTGCAGCTCACCGAACGTGCCGATTTCGAGATGGCCGACGCCCTGGGTCTCGGTCGCAGCGACTTCAACGCCATGTCGCATCTGATGGGCGACGAGACCATGGGGCCCAGCGAAATCGCTCATCGCCTGCACATCACCACCTCTTCGGCCACGGTGCTGGTCGACCGACTCGAGTCGATGGGCCACGTGGTGCGCCTCCCCGATCCGGGAGATCGCCGCCGCCTGGTGGTCCAGCCCACGCCCGCGGCCACCGAGGCCGCCTGGGCGGTCGTGATGCCATTGATCATGGCGGTGGACGCGGCGCTCGAGGACACCAGCGAGGACGATCAACGCGTGATCGCTGGATACCTCGAGCGAGTGGTCGCGGCCTACGAGAAGTACCTGAGCGATTTGGACGCACACCAGCGGTAGTCGACGCGCCGTAACGGTCCGTGCAGTTGTGCTTGGATAGCAAGGGAGTCTGGCTGCGTCGAGGGACGACGGGTGATGGCACCGCAAACGAACGAGGACGGGTTAGAGATGCGGGTATTGGTCATTGGAGCGGGCGGCGTAGGTACGGCAATTGCGCGCACGGCGGCGAAATGGAATTTGTTCGAGTACGTGGGAATCGCGGACTACGACGTCGCGCGAGCCCAGCGCGCCGTGCAAGGCGCGGGAGAGCGCTTCGCCGCCTTTGAACTCGATGGTCGCGACGAGCGAGCCATGGTCGACTTGATCCGCAGCGAGCGCATCGACGCGGTGGTCAACGCCCTCGACCCCCGATTCGTCATGCCGGTCTTTCGCGCCGCCTTCGAGGCCGGGGTGACCTACCTCGACATGGCGATGTCGCTCTCGCACCCGCACCCGACCAAGCCCTATGAACTCACGGGCGTGAAGCTGGGCGACGAGCAGTTCGCGATGTCCGAGCAGTGGAAGGAGCGCGGACTCCTCGCCCTGTGCGGCATTGGCGTCGAGCCCGGGCTTTCGGACATCTTCGCGCGCTACGCCGCGGACCATCTCTTCTCTTCGATCGAAGAGATCGGCGTGCGCGACGGCGCAAATCTCATGGTCGAGGGGTACGACTTCGCGCCCTCATTCTCGATCTGGACGACCATTGAGGAATGTCTGAACCCACCCATCATCTGGGAGAAGGGTAAGGAGTGGTTCACCACGGCTCCCTTCTCCGAACCCGAGATATTTAATTTCCCGGCCGGCATTGGTCCAGTGGAGTGCGTGAACGTCGAACACGAGGAAGTGCTGCTCATCCCGCGCTGGCTCGACGCGCAGCGCGTCACCTTCAAGTACGGACTCGGCAATGAGTTCATCGAGGTGCTCTCGGTGCTGCACAAATTGGGTCTCGATTCGGCCAAGCCGATTCGCGTCGGGGGCGTGGAAGTGGCCCCGCGCGACATGGTCGCCGCGTGCCTCCCGGACCCCGCACAACTGGGCGAGCGCATGTCGGGTCTGACGTGCGCGGGCACGTGGGTGAAGGGCAAGGGCACCGATGGCGCACCTCGCGAGACGTACCTCTATCACGTGGTGGACAATGCCTGGTCCATGCAAGAGTTCGGTTCACAGTCAGTCGTGTGGCAGACCGCGATGAACCCGGTCATCGCTCTCGAATTGATCGACTCCGGAGTCTGGTCCGGAGCGGGCGTCCTCGGGCCCGAGGCTCTACCCGCTGACCCGTTCCTCGACTTGGTGAACTCTCACGGTTCACCGTGGGCCATCGAGGAGCGCAACGCGACCAGTCACCTTTAATACGGTGTGACCAACACGACCACTGAGGCGGTCGTCGGGTGATGCGCTGAGGAGAAGCGAGGAGAGAATGGCAGAGTGCGTAGTTATCGACGACCAACTGGTCGTGCGCTTGAGCATGTCGGAGAAACTCGAGTCCGTGCACCGCGACGTGGCGGTGCCACTGACATCGATCCGGTCCGTCGAAGTAGTCGACAACGCGCTTGACTACATCCACGGGATGAAGGTTGGCGCCGCACTACCCGGGACGATGGCGGTGGGCACGTACACCTCAAAGAATGCCAAGATTTTCGGCGCCATCCATCACTCTGAGCATCGCGGCGTGCGCATTGTTCTCGAGGGCACCGACTTTGATGAACTCTTGGTGGGCTGCACCAATCCCGAAACGGTCGCCTCGCAGATTCCTGTTGCGTCCTAATCAACGCGACGGCGCCATCACTCCAATGTCGAGTGGGGATTGAAGATAAAACCAATCACCGTACCCTGCGGGGAGATCACCGATCCGGTGATGATCCCGTCACCCACGTCGCTCGGAGCCTCGAAGATGCCGGCGCCGGCTTCGATCGCTTCGTCGAAGGCGGCCTGCATATCGTCAACGCCCCAGTAGACGAGGGGACCATCTTCGGCGTCGCCGTCGGGTAGTAATCCCAACTCGTAGTCGCACACGTTGAAACCCACGTAGAACGGTTCGTCGAAGTAGGGCGGTTCACCCAATACTTCAGTCCACCACGCCTTGGCGGCGTCGAGGTCCGGAGAGGGGTAGATAACTGTGCGCAGTCCCTGCAAGTTGAGTGCCATGCTCTCCACCATAGGAGCCGGGCGGGTGAGGTGAGGGCATCGAGGCATAGTTCTCTTCGATGACGACCATCTCCTTCGTTGAGCGTGCGAGGCGACGTTCACGGCGCGCGAGCGGCTATTGCGGGACGCGACGTGAAGATTCACTCACCTCGTGGTGTAGCCACCGTCGATGACCGCCTGGGACCCGGTGATGAACGCGGCGTCGTCGGAGAGCAGGAACACGACGTACTTCGCGACCTCTTCGCTGGTGCCGAGGCGCCCAATGGGGTGCAGCGAGACCAGGCCGTCGTACATCTCCTGGGGAATGCCGGCGAGTAGCGGCGTGTCGATATATCCCGGGTGCACCGAGTTGATACGAATGCCCTGGCTGGCGTAGCCCAGGGCGGCGGCCTTGGTCATACCGGCGATACCGTGCTTGGCAGTCACGTAGGGCAATGCCGTTGCTTCGCCCACCAGGCCCAGGATCGACGAGGTGTTCACGATCGCTCCACCACCGGCCTTTAACATCTCCGGGATCTCGTAGAACATCCCGTAGAAGACCGAGTGCAGGTTGACGTTCATGAGTTGGTGGTAGCCCTCGATGGTGATATCGGTGATGAGTCCTAACGGCCCGCCGATGCCGGCGTTGTTGAAGGCGAGGTGCAGCGCGCCAAAACTACTGACCGCCATGTGCACCGCGGCCTTCACGTCCTCGGGGTTGGCGACGTCACCGGCGACGGCAACGGCGTGCCCACCGGCCGCCTCAATCTCATCCACCACCGCCTGCGCGGACTCACGATGTAGGTCATTGATCACGACGTTGGCGCCACCACCGGCCAACGCCAGTGCGACCGCCTTGCCAATCCCGGATGCCCCTCCCGTGACGAGGGCGGTCTTTGCTTCGAACCTCTTCGACATGGTCAATTCTCCTTCTCCAGATGCCGCTGCACTGCTCGCGGGCACGACCTGTGACGGGCGAGGGAACGTGGTCTGAGAGCAACCGGCGTGGCGCCTTCAAACACTGTCATTTCCCACGCTCGAAATTCGACGTCGAACGGGTTCGTAGGACTCGTTCTCTCGTCGGAGATGAACTTGGGAACCAACGAAATCCTACGAGGCGCGCGGTGCCGCGATCAGGGTCCTTTGTCACTGCACGGACGCGTCACGCTCCCGCGTCGTCGTGGGCGTGCGTGGCGGCAGCGGGCGATTCAACTCGCACATGACCTGGCCACTCGAGCACCGCAGTGAAGCGGTCTCTAGTATCAGCAGTGGCACCTGGCGACGTGGGTGCGGTTAAAGGGGGAATGTTGGACAAGGTGATTGCGAGTGCGCGTGACGCCGTCTTGGACGTGCACGATGGCGCATCGATCAGCGTCGGAGGGTTCGGCCTGTGCGGGATACCCGGCGCCCTCATCGAAGCCCTGTTGGACACGGGGGTCAAGGAACTGGTGACGGTCAGTAACAACTGTGGCGTCGACGGCTGGGGGCTCGGCGTCCTCTTGGCGGCCGGTCGCATTCGCCGAACGACTGGTTCGTACGTCGGGGAGAACAAGGAGTTCGAACGCCAATTCCTGGCGGGCGAACTCGAAGTCGAGCTGGTCCCCCAGGGGACCCTGGCCGAACGCCTGCGTGCCGGGGGCGCTGGTATCCCCGCCTTCTACACGCCGGCCGGCGTCGGCACGCAGATCGCCGAAGGCGGGCTGCCCCTGCGCTACGACGGTCTCGGCGGCGTCGCTCTCGCGTCGTCGCCCAAGGAGATTCGTGAGTTCGAGGGTCGCTCCTACGTCTTGGAGCACGCCATTCGCACTGACTTCGCTCTGGTGCACGCTCGCTACGGCGATCGTCACGGCAACCTCGTCTACGAAGAGAGCGCCCAAAACTTCAACCCCCTGTGCGCGGTCGCTGGGCGGATCACCATCGCCCAGGTCGAAGAACTCGTCGAGCCCGGTGACCTCAATCCGCGCGAAGTGCACACGCCGGGGATTTTCGTCCAGCGCGTGGTGCACGTGGCCCACGTCGACAAGCGCATCGAGAAGAGGACGGTGTCATCGTGAGCGCGCTCACCCGCGACCAACTGGCCCAGCGAGTGGCGCGCGAACTCCTCGACGGTCAGTACGTGAACCTGGGCATCGGCCTCCCCACTCTCGTGCCCAACTTCGTGCCCGAGGGCTTGCACGTGGTGTTGCACGCCGAGAACGGGATATTGGGAGTAGGTCCATATCCCGCGGAGGACGCCGTCGATGCGGACTTGATTAACGCCGGCAAGGAGACGGTCACGGTGCTCGCGGGTGCCTCCTTCTTCGATTCGGCGACGTCCTTCGCCATGATCCGTGGGGGCCACCTCGACGTGGCGGTGTTGGGGGCGATGCAAGTTTCTGAGCGCGGCGACCTCGCGAACTGGATGATTCCGGGAAAGATGGTCAAGGGCATGGGCGGGGCGATGGACCTCGTGCACGGTGCCCGGCGCGTGATCGTCATGATGGAGCACCGCTCACGCGACGGGGGAGCCAAGATCGTCAAGAACTGCACGCTTCCCCTGACGGGGCGACACTGCGTGCACCGGATCATCACCGACCTTGCGGTCATCGACGTCGAGGAAGCGGGACTGGTGTTGCGTGAGCTTGCTCCCGGCGTCAGTGTGCAAGAGGTCCAATCGTGCACTGAGCCCGAACTGATCCTGGGGCTCGAGAGCTGAGTGCACCGCCGCGACGAAGGAGTCGGGCGTGGGTCTAGGGCTGGTGAGCCCGGCTCATGATCTGACGGGCCTGGGCGAGGACGGGTCCGTCCACCATAAGGCCTTGCACCCGAAAGACGCCCTCGCGCCCCTGGGCGACGTCGAGCACGTGCTGGGCCCAGGCGAACTGCTCGGCGCTGGGTGAATAGGCCCTGCGCACGACGTCGACCTGGGTCGGGTGCACGCAGGCGGTGCCCGTGAATCCCATGGCCGCCGCATCGCGCGCCTCGAGGAAGAGGGCGTCGAGGTCCTCGAAGTGCAAGTACACGGTGTCCAGGGCCACCAACTGGTGCGCGCGCGCGGCGATGAGAGTGCGGGCGCGGGCGTAGCGTGCGACGTCACGCAGCGATCCGTCCTCGTGACGACTCGAGTACCCCCCGAGGGAGGCCACGAGGTCCTCGGATCCCCACATCAGGCCCACGACGTGCGCACACGCCGCGATCTCGTCGAGGGCGGCGATCCCCTCGGCGCTCTCACAGAGCGCCACCACGTTGAAGTGACTCAGTGCAGCGACTTCGTCGGCGCTACTGGTTTTGGCCAGCATGATCGTGGAGTAGGCGCTCGTCGTCAGCATCGCTACGTCACGCTCGTGCTCCAGTGACGTCACGGGATTCACGCGGATGATCGTGGTGGCGGGATCAAGGTTCGAACCCAGGATGTTGTCTCTCGCCTCGTCGCGTCGTTCGGGTGCCACCCCGTCTTCGAGATCGATGATGACGACGTCGGCCGCCGCCGCGGCTTTAGCGAAGCGCTCGGGCCGGTCCGCGGGGCAAAAGAGGTAGGCCGCCCCGGGCGGGCTCCACGCCGTTACGCGCTGACGGGTCGACATAGCACCAGCATCGCACGGTGGCACCGAGCCACGACCGCGCCGTCTTGATTGCGCGCGATGTGCTCGACTTCGACGACGCCCTCACCCGGGCGACTGTGCGAAGGTCGAACACTCTCGACGAGGCTTTCGACGTAGAGAGTGTCACCGATGAAGACGGGTTGGGGGAACGTCACGTCGCGGAATCCGAGGTTCGCCACCAGCGTGCCTAGCGTGAGCTGATTGATCGAGAGGCCCACCATGGTGGACAGGGTGAAGAGACTGTTGACGAGGCGCTGGCCGAAGAACTGCCCGGCGGACCACGCGGCGTCGAGGTGCAGTGGCTGGGGATTCATCGTCAGGGTGGAGAAAATGACGTTGTCCGCTTCGGTCACGGTGCGACCGGGTCGGTGTCGATAGAGGGTGCCGACCGTGAATTCCTCCAGCCACATGCCGCGCTGCTCTACGACCTTGTCGTGTTCACTCGTCATCATCACCTCACTACTCGTCGATGCTGCGTCAGAGTTGATAGTAGGTGCTCACGAGTGAGTGGCCCTGAAACCTTCGTGCCGGGGTGTTCCCTCCGCGCCGACCACCGGCGTTCATCGCCGGCGACGCATGTTCATGGTCAAACCAACGCTTCCGCCCGCAATTCCACGGCCCGTTTCGCGACGACCACCAAGTATCACTAACCTAGCGAAGTGGGGCCAATTCCGGGGAGTTCGTCGGCGGTGTCCGACTTAGATGACGACATAACCTGGAAGACCCGCATCGACTCACGCAGCGAGGAGTTCCTCGCGAATCGCGACCATCAAGAGTCGCTCGTGGCCGAGTTGCGAGAGCGCTTGTCTCACGCCGCGCTCGGTGGACCGAGTCAGAGTCGTGATCGTCACAGGAGTCGCGGCAAACTCCTTCCGCGCGATCGCGTGGACGTACTCCTCGATGCGGGCAGTCCCTTCCTCGAGCTCTCACCTCTGGCGGCCAATGGTCTCTACGATGACGAGGCTCCCGCCGCGGGTGTGATCACCGGTGTCGGGCGTGTGGCGGGTCGCGAAGTCGTGATCATCGCCAACGACGCGACGGTGAAGGGCGGCACCTACTTTCCACTCACGGTGAAGAAGCACTTGCGAGCCCAGGAAGTGGCCCTCGAGAACCGCCTACCCTGCGTCTATCTCGTCGATTCCGGGGGGGCGTTCTTGCCCCTACAGGACGAGGTCTTTCCTGATCGAGACCACTTCGGACGCATTTTCTTCAATCAGGCGCAGATGAGCGCGCGCGGTATCGCCCAGATCGCCGCGGTGCTCGGATCGTGTACGGCCGGCGGCGCGTACGTACCCGCGATGAGCGACGAGGTGGTCATTGTCAAGGATCAGGGCACGATCTTCCTGGGCGGGCCGCCCCTGGTGAAGGCGGCGACCGGCGAGGTGGTCGAGGCCGAGGACCTGGGCGGGGGACTGCTTCACGCGCGCGTGAGCGGTGTCGTGGACCACTTGGCCGACGACGATCCCCACGCGTTGCGCATCGTGCGCCGCATCGTCTCCACACTCGGCGAGCGCCCCAGTGCACCCTGGACGATGAGGGAGCGCGAGGAACCACTCCTCGACGTCAATGATCTCTACGGCGTGATCCCCAAGGATGCGCGAACCACCAGCGACGTGCGCGAGGTGATCGCGCGGTTGGTGGACGGTTCGCGCTTCCAGGAGTTCAAGGCGCTCTACGGCCCCACCCTGGTGACCTGCTTCGCGCATATCGAGGGACACCCGGTCGGCATCGTGGCTAACAACGGCGTCTTGTTCTCGGAGTCGGCCCTCAAGGGCGCGCACTTCATCGAGCTTTGCGACCAGCGCCGCATCCCGCTCATCTTTTTGCAGAACATCACCGGCTTCATGGTGGGTCGATCGTACGAAGAGGGTGGCATTGCCAAGCACGGGGCCAAGATGGTCAATGCGGTGGCGTGCGCGCGCGTGCCCAAGTTGACGGTCGTGATCGGCGGCTCCTTCGGCGCGGGGAACTACTCGATGTGCGGGCGCGCGTATTCACCGCGTTTCTTATGGATGTGGCCGGGCGCGCGCATCTCGGTGATGGGTGGCGAACAAGCGGCGGCGGTGCTGGCGAGCGTGCGCCGTGATCAGATCGAAGCGCGCGGTGAGCACTGGGACGAGGGAGACGAGGAGTCCTTTAAAGGACCGATCCGCGAACGCTACGAGGCCCAGGGTAATGCCTACTATTCGACGGCGCGACTCTGGGACGACGGCATCATCGATCCCCTCGAAACGCGTACCGTCCTCGCCCTGGCACTCAGCGCCTGCGCAAATGCGCCCCTGGCCGACGTCGCCTACGGCGTCTTTCGGATGTAGGGGGACGACGTGTTCGATACCGTGCTGGTGGCCAATCGTGGAGAGATCGCGGTACGAGTCATTTCCACATTGCGCAAGATGGGCATTCGATCGTTGGCGGTCTATAGCGACGAGGACGAAGGCGCGCGCCACGTGCGCGAGGCCGACCTCGCGATACGTCTGGGGCCGAGTACCGCGCGAGAGAGTTATCTCAATATCGATCGGGTCCTGGAGGCGGCCACGCGCTGCGCGGCCCAGGCCGTGCACCCCGGCTACGGATTCCTCTCGGAGAACGCTGACTTCGTGCGCGCCTGCGAGAGCGCCGGCGTCGTCTTCATCGGACCCAGTGTTGAGTCGGTGCAGATGATGGGCGACAAGATCCGGGCGAAGGCGGCCGTGGCGAACGCGGGGGTGCGCGTGGTGCCGGGGCGTGCGCAGGCGGGTATGGACGACGACGAACTGCGCCAAGTGGCCCAAGAGATCGGCTACCCCGTGCTCGTGAAGCCGTCAGCGGGCGGAGGGGGCAAGGGGATGCGCCTGGTGCATTCACCCGAGGCGCTCGCCGACGCAGTCGTCTCGGCTCGACGCGAATCGGCGGCGTCCTTCGGCGACGACACACTCTTCATCGAGCGCTACATCGAGGATCCGCGCCACCTGGAGGTGCAGATCCTCGTGGATAATTTCTCGCACGGCGTGCACCTGGGCGAGCGTGAATGTTCCCTCCAACGACGTCACCAGAAGGTGATCGAAGAGGCTCCCTCGCCCCTCTTGAGTGACCAGTCGCGTCGCGATCTCACGAGTGCGGCCCTGCGAGTGGGTGAGGTGGCGCGCTATCGCGGGGTGGGTACCGTCGAGTTCATCGTCTCCTCACGGCGCCCCGACGAGTTCTTCTTCATGGAGATGAACACTCGTCTCCAGGTGGAGCACCCCGTGACCGAAATGGTGACGGGACTGGACCTGGTGGAACAACAACTGCGCGTCGCGGCGGGCGAGGAATTGTCGTTCTCCCAGGATGACGTGCGACTGCGCGGACACGCGATCGAAGCGCGCATCTACGCCGAGGACCCGTCACGCGACTTCTTGCCGACGGGGGGAGAGCTGTTGTTCCTGCGCGAGCCGCTCGCCGAAGGGGTGCGCGTGGATAGCTCCCTGCTGGCGCGCGGTCACGTGGGTACGACGTATGACCCAATGCTCGCCAAGGTGATCGCGCACGGCGCGGACCGTAATCAGGCCCTTGACCGCCTCGATCAGGCATTGGGTGAGCTGGTCACTTTCGGGGTGGTCACCAATACCTCGTTCCTGCGCGCGCTACTCGCCAACGCCGACGTGCGCGCCGGCGCGCTCGATACGAACCTGATCGCACGGTTCCTCGAGCAAGGAACCGACACCCGCACCGATGAGGACTTAGTCGAGTGCGCCGGCGCCTTCGCGGTAGCGCACTTACTGGACCGGCAACGGTGTTCGTCGGGGCCGTCACGCTTCGACGTCCTTGATGGATGGCGACTGGGCGAACACGCCTCGACGCACTTCGATGTGCAGACCTCGCTGGCGGGTCCGATCACTCTGGACATCGAGGGGACTTGGCGTGAACTGCGGCTGACCATGGGCGAGGCAGCTCCCGCGTTGAACGTGCGCTGTCTCGAGTCGCGCCCGGTGGCGAGGAACGTGCAGGAGTTGGTGCTGAGTGTGAGCGGACGCACGTTTATCGTGCTCGTCACGATCGAGGGAGCGCTCACTTGGATCGCGCACCGTGGTTCGACGTCGTGGTGGCGGGTGACACCCCCTCGGCGCAGCGACGAGACGAGTGTGGTGCACGATGGTGACCTGCGTTCACCCATGCCCGGGGTGGTCATCCACGTCGGCGCGAAGCCCGGCGACGCGGTCTCACTCGGTGACGCGCTGCTGGTGGTGGAGGCGATGAAGATGGAGTACCCCTTGCGAGCCCCGCTCGCCGGCGAGGTCGCTGAGCTCCTAGTACGCGTGGGTGATCAAGTGGCCCTCGATCAGGTCGTGGCGCGCGTGCGCAGTCTCGTAATCGACGAGAGCGACCCTTCAATTTCAACGGGTGATCGTTCGAGTGCGTGAGGCCAACGTCACCGCGAAGTACTGAGTTAGCACGAGATGAGGAGAAGCGATGATCGATACGGATCTGAGTCCAGAACAAGAGATGTTGCGTCGCACGGTGGCGGATTTCGCCCGCCACGTGGTGGCCCCGGTGGCGGCGCACCACGACAGTACCAAGACCTTCCCCTACGAGGTGGTACGACAGATGGGCGAGATGGGACTCTTCGCCCTCCCCTTTCCCGAGCTGTACGGCGGGATGGGTGGGGACTACTTCACCCTGTGCCTGGCGATCGAGGAACTGGCTCGAGTCGATCAGAGCGTGGCCATTACCCTGGAGGCTGCGTGCTCCCTGGGCGCGATGCCGGTCTTTCGTTTCGGCACTGCGCGCCAGAAGGAGTACTGGTTGCCACGGCTCTGCTCGGGCGAGTCGCTCGGAGCCTTCGGCCTCACCGAATCCGACGCGGGTTCTGACGCGGGTGGCACCCGCACCACCGCGCGTCTCGAAAGTGGCGAGTGGGTCATCAATGGCTCCAAGAGTTTCATCACGAATTCGGGCACCACGCTCACTCGCCTGGTGACGGTGACGGCCGTGACCGACGCGGAGTCCTCGCGTCATCGCATCAGCACGATTCTCATCGAAGTGCCCAGCGAAGGTTTCGTCGTCGACGCAGCGTACGACAAGGTGGGCTGGCACGCTTCGGATACTCACCCCCTGTCGCTGCAGAACGTGCGCGTGCCCGAAGAGAATCTCTTGGGTGAGCGCGGACACGGCTACGCCAACTTCCTCTCGATCCTGGACGAGGGACGCATCGCCATCGCAGCCCTCGCCGTGGGCGCGGCCCAGGGCTGCGTCGACGAGAGTGTCGCCTACGCCAATTCGCGAGTGGCCTTTGGGCGAAGTATCGGTCGCAATCAGGCGATCGCCTTCAAGATTGCCGACATGGAGGTGCGTACGCACGTCGCACGATGTGCGTACTACGACGCGGCCGCGAGGATGCTCTCGGGGCGGAGCTTCAAGAAGGAGGCGTCCATCGCCAAGTTGGTGGCCAGTAACGCGGCAATGGACAATGCGCGTGACGCCACGCAGATCTTCGGCGGCTCGGGCTTCATGAACGAGAGCCCGGTCGCACGCCACTACCGTGACTCGAAGATCCTCGAGATCGGCGAAGGCACCAGCGAGATGCAGCGGATGCTGATCGCTCGCCTGGTTGGAGTCGAATCGGGCGAGTAGGGACGGTGGACCGGGGCAATACCTGGAGGACGTCTCGATCCGATTGAGTGGCAACCCTCGTTCGCGGGTGGCGTCGACCCGATTCGCCGAGAGCCACGATGGCGAGGTGTGGGGCGAAATTTCGCCAGCGACGTGACGACATTTGCGGGGAGATTCGTGAGCGACGAGAGTCCTGAACTTGGGGAATCACCCGGCGAGATCGAACAGTACGCCATCGTCGCGAGTCGCCGTCAACAATGGGGCACCCTGTTGTGGCAGATGCCGACCATGGTTCTCACCGGTGAAGCATTCCTCTTCACCATTTCCCTGGGGGCCCAGACTTCTCAAACGGGACGAATCGTGGCGGCGATGCTGTCTCTACTCGTCGCCCTGGCGAGCCTGCACTCATTCGCGTCACATCGCTTGAGTGAATTGGCAGACTCGGCGTGGCTGCATGAGTATGAGCGCGCCCACGGGGTGCGCGAACTGCACGGATTGTCGTGGCGTGCGGCGGCGTATGGGCATCGTCACCGCGCAGCGCGAGTCCTCGAGCATCACGGAGCGTTTGGTGTCGTTGACGGGTACCACGAGATCAATCGTGGTCTGGTTCTGGATGATGGTCCTGATCACCGTGGCGGCGCTCGCCACGCTGACGTTGGCCCTGGGCTGGGCACAACTCTTGACGCACTGAGTTCACGTCGCACGATGCGTCCACGTATCTCTCTCGTGCGTCTGCTCACGCTGAAGTTCGCGCAGGGGCGAACAGCTCGTCATCTCTGGCGTGCTCGAACGGTTCACTGGAGAGAGGAAGCTTCGATCGTCCGCCCTCACTGTGCACCAAGAGGTTCCTCGACGAGCGTCGAAAGGGGCGACGCGGGTATCAATTCGCCGCACTCGATCTCACCACGGCGTGAGAGATGTACCACGATCCACGGCCGAAGAGACGGCGCAAGGCATGCATTCATGCTCAGTCCCTCGTCGCTACGGCGAAGTGTGACGACGAGCTGCAGCTGGCGCCCGTCCATCCTGGTTGCTCCGCGGTTCACGCCCATCGCGCGGCCCGAGTCGAGATAGCAACCTCGCGTCTATTGCGGTGGCGCTGAGCGGGGCGAGTCCTGAGACGCAGCGTCGTCACTCTCCTCCCACAAGAGTGCCCCCATGGCCTCGGCGGCTCCTTGGCGATCGGGCTCGAGCAGATGGCCATAGACGTCAGAGGTCATACGAATCGACGAGTGACCGAGGACCTGGCTGACAATATGCAGTGCCACCCATTGGGCGAGCATCAAGCTCGCCGCGGAGTGTCGCAGCTCGTGCGGGTGCCAATGCCCCAGGCCTGCCGCATCGCAGACCTTTCGAAAATCGCGAGAGAAGTTGCGCGGGTCGACGGGTGCTCCGTTGCCGGTGGTGAAGATGAACCCCGAATCCCTCCAGCGCGCACCACGCCGTTCACGCTCGTGAACTTGACGTTGCTCGTGTTCGAGGAGCACGAGAATCATTGGCCGCGGAAGGTTGACGGCGCGCCGAGACCGAAAGGTCTTGGTATCGCTGGTGACGAGGCCACGCGAATCACGTTTGAGCTGCCGCGACACGCGGATGATGCCGGTGTCGCGGTCGAAGTCTGGCCACATGAGCCCCAGAGCCTCGCCGCGGCGTAGCCCGGTGCAGAGCATCAAGGCGTAGAGCGCTGCGAGACGGTTACCCTGGGTGGCGTTGAGGAACTGGTGGGCCTGGTCGCGGGAGAAGGTGCGACCCTCAGTACGCATCGACTTCGGTGTGCGTGATAACGAGGCCACATTCTTGAATAGCAGACCCCAGCGGATGGCCTGATCGAGGCATTGAGCGAGAATGGTGCGGATGCGCCGTACCGTCGAGGGTGCGAGGCCACAGTCGCGCTTCGTGGAGAGCAATCGGTCGATGTCGTTGACGTTGAGTTCGACGAGCTTCTTGTGACCCAACGCGGGCAGGATGTGATGTCGGACCACGGACATGTAGTTGCTCAGCGTGGTCTCTTCGACCTGGTGTCGCATGACATCCTGGGACCATCGCTCGAAGAGTAGCGATAACGTGATGTTGCCATCCTTGGGCAAGAGCCCGTCATCGATCTGTCGTTGTAGCAACTTGAGTTTCGTGACGACCTCGCCTCGCGTCGTCGCCGAGACGTATTTGCGGATTTTTTGCCAATGGTGGCGCGCCCCATTCGCACCGCGCCGATCCAGCGTGCATCGGAGTTGCGTTGATATATCGACCCTTCGTGATTCGCGCGTCGCGTGGCCACTGGACTCCTCACGCCGTGTGCAGCATTGACGTGCGCAACGGTCGCACCACGGGGGGCGGTCGCTAAAAATTAACTTTCAAACGAGAGAAGTGGGGTCGATGTGCCGTGGCGAAGGCGCCGCGGACGCTCGCGAGTTGGCCCGCGAGAGTGATGCCTCAGACCAATCGCTGAAGCGGACATGATGAGGTTTCTCTCATGTGAACCTCATCTGGAGGCAAGAAACGACGGTGATACTCGAATCATGCAAATGCGGCGAGTCGAGATGACCTGGAGGGTGGCGAATCGGCCATTCGACACGAGTGGCGCGTCCGCAATTGATGTCGCGAAGTCGTGGCGTGCAGTACCGGCAGTTTCTAGACAGATGAATAAGGAGAAATCATGAGAACACCTATCCGTTGGGTCGGAGTTGCGGTAGTGACGAGCGCCACCTTGGGGGGAGCGGCCGCAATGATTTATGTTCCGGGGTCCAGTTCGGCGGCGACTAAGCCGCTCTCGAGCGTCTCGCCCTCGCGAGACTACGTGACGCCCGCCATCACTTCGATTGCCAACCAGGCCGAACAACTCAATTCGGAGATTGTCGCCGCGCAGACCGAGCTGGCGAATCTGAAGAACCAGGTTTCCGCCGAGGCCAACATCCACTACTACGCGCCGAGTCCGGCTCCCGTCGTTCGCGTTCAGACATCATCGAGTCGACCCGAGGCCCCCGTCGTTCGTCGCGTTGCGCCCACCACAGTGATGACGATCGCGGCGAAGCGTCCAGTGACCCACACCACAACCGGAGCGTCGGGCAAGGGTTCTGAAAAAGGTGATGGTTCGAGTTCGGAAACGAACTCGTCCGGCGGTCAAGGCGACAACTAGTCATCTCGAACGCGAAGCAGTCAGTTGTTGCGCAGTGCGAGCGAAGTATCGATCGATACTTCGCTCGCACCATCGAGACAAGTGAGGATTTCCCGGGGTGAGTGGAACCAATACGGCCGCACTGCAGAGGCGCGCAGGGCGCCGCGATCTACTCGCCATCACGGCTCAACTCGTCGAGGGGCCTCTCCAGAGGTCGATGTTCCCCTCAACGGCGTAGCGATCGATGAGAGCCAATTCGTCGGCGGTGAATGAGAGATGGGTGAGCGCATCAAGATTCTCGTCCAGCTGAAGGGCGCTACTGGCGCCAATGAGCACCGAAGTCACGCGCTCGTCGCGCAGCGCCCAGGCCAGAGCCATCTGTGAGAGCGTCTGACCCCTGTGCGATGCGATCTCGTGGAGACTGCGGATGTGGCGCAGGTTCTCGTCACTCAGCATCTCCGTTGAGAGTGATGTATTCTTCGACGCCCGCGAATCTTCGGGGATGCCACCGAGGTAACGACTGGTGAGCATGCCCTGGGCGAGTGGTGAGAAGGCGATACAGCCGACTCCCTCAGTGCCCAGTACGTTCAAGAGACCATTCTCAATCCAACGGTTCAGCATTGAATAGGAAGGTTGATGAATCAGTAGGGGTGTCCCCAGGCCGCGCAGAATCGCGATGGCCTCGGCCGTACGCTCATCGGAATACGAGGAGATGCCGACGTAGAGAGCCTTGCCTTGACGCACGGCGGTGTCGAGCGCGCCCAAGGTTTCCTCCAGGGGCGTGCTGGGGTCGAAGTGATGGTGATAGAAGACGTCCACGTACTCCAGACCCATCCTCTTCAGGCTCTGATCCAGGCTGGCGAGCAAGTATTTGCGTGAACCTAGATCGCCGTAGGGGCCCGGCCACATGTCCCATCCGGCCTTGGTCGAGACGATGAGTTCGTCACGCAGTGAAGAGAAGTCTTCGCGCAGGATCCTTCCAAAGTTGGTCTCGGCGCTGCCGTAGGGCGGACCGTAGTTATTGGCGAGGTCGAAGTGGGTCACTCCTCGATCAAAGGCCCGGCGAAGAATGGCTCGTTGCGTCTCAATCGGTCGATCATCACCGAAGTTGTGCCACAACCCTAAGGAGATGGCGGGTAGTAAGAGCCCACTTCGTCCGCAACGTCGATAGGTCATTGAGTCGTAGCGATCGGGTGATGGTGTGAATAGGTCCATTGTGCGATCGTATAGCGATACCTGATGGTGGTAGCCAAGGACCTACGTCGACTGTCGAATCCGGACCGTGGTGCAGAGTTCATTTTGGAAGTCAGCTCGCGGAGCTGTCATCCAGATTCTGAACCGCACGATGAACGTAGTCTCAGAGTTCGAGAGTCCCCGAAGGAACCTGACCTGAGGGAGAACTCAAAATTGCCGCCGGAGTACCCGCGTGAGCGCCACCGTTGTTACCGGCGCTTCCGCGGGTACTCATAGCGGACCGCACCCATTCGTGCGGCGAGATTTCTACTGGAGAAAGAGTTCGTAGCCCGCCGTAGTGAGGAAAGGCAGAAAAGCCTCGCCGAGGGCGACCTGTTCGAAGAGATTGACGGCGTCCTCAAAACGGTCACCGGGAAATCTCTCCATCTGTTCCATCACGCTCGTGATGACCGAGGAGACGTATGCCTCGGTGATGCGCTCTCCCTCGTTGGTGGTGGTCGCTGAATGGATCCACTGCCATATCTGAGAGCGCGAGATCTCAGCCGTGGCGGCATCTTCCATCAGATTGTCGATCGCCGCCGCGCCGACACCGCGCAGCCAACTCTCGATGTAGCGAATACCCACCCAGACGTTGGTCCGCACTCCCGAGGCTGAGACGAAGGAGTTCTCAATCTTCAGGTTCAACAAATCTTTGGCCGTCGTGCCCGACGGTGTCGTGACGCGATCGATCTGATGGGGACGGCTCTCGAGCACGGCGTCGAATTCGGCCATGGCGATGGGCACGAGATCGGGATGGGCGACCCAGGTGCCGTCAAAGCCCTCGCTCGACTCGCGACGCTTGTCGGCGCGCACTTGCTCGATCGCTCGTGACGTCACATCGGGGTCGCGTCGATTCGGGATGAAAGCGCTCATTCCACCGATGGCGTAGGCCCCTCGACGGTGACACGTCTCGACCAGCAGTGCGGTGTAGGCGCGCATGAACGGGACCGTCATGGTGATCTGGGACCGATCGGGCAGAACGAATTCATCGCCCTGGTCACGGAACGCCTTGATGATGGAGAAGATGTAATCCCAACGTCCGGCGTTGAGCCCCGCGCAGTGTTCGCGCAGTTCGAACAGGATCTCCTCCATTTCAAATGCCGCGGGAATCGTTTCGATTAGGACCGTCGCACGGATGGAACCGGGGGCAATGCCGACGTAGTCCTCGGCGAAGGTGAAGACGTCGTTCCAGAGTCGTGCTTCGAGGTGGCTCTCGGTCTTGGCGAGATAGAAGTAGGGTCCTCGCCCTCGAGTGATCAATTCCTTCGCGTTGTGAAAGAAGTAGAGCCCGAAGTCCACCAGTGAACCCGACATCGCAACACAGTCGCCCGAGGAATTCTCGAAGTCCAGGTGGGCCTCGTCGAGGTGCCAGCCCCGTGGACGCATCACGATGGTGGGCGTGTCCTCACCGAGAATGTAGGCACGACCATCGGGCGCGACGTAGTCGATGTTGCGCCGAATGGCGTCGTAGAGCGAGATCTGTCCTCCAATGACGTTGCTCCAGGTCGGACTGGTGGCGTCTTCTTGATCGGCGAGCCACACCCGTGCACCCGAGTTCATGGCATTGATGGTCATCTTGCGATCGGTGGGACCCGTGATCTCCACACGACGATCTTCGAGGCCCGGTCCGGCGCCGGCGACACGCCACGCCGAGTCGTGTCGCACTGCACTCGTCGTGGTCAAGAAGTCGAAGCGGCCACCGCCGTGAATCCACTCGCGACGTTCGTGACGCTGGGCGAGGAGATCACGTCGCGTGGTGTGAAAATTCACATGGAGTTCTCGAAGAAATTCGATGGCCTCATCGCTGAGGATCTCATCGAACCGCTCAGACATCGCTCCAGTGATGTGCACCTTGCCCGGCAAGGAGTCGAGTGATGCGGGTGCCACTAGAACTGCTCCTCTTCGGTGGAGCCCACGAGGGCTAGCGTCGCACTGTCGGGGTTGAGGGTGGACGACACCCGGTCGAAGTAGCCAGTGCCGACCTCACGCTGGTGCTTGGTGGCGGTGTACCCGTCCGCTTCGGACGCGAATTCGGCTTCTTGTAGTTCCACGTACGCACTCATGGCGCGATCCTTGTAACCCTGGGCGAGGGTGAACATCGAGTGGTTGAGAGAGTGGAAACCCGCCAGCGTGATGAACTGGAACGCGTAGCCCATCGAGGCCAGCTCGCGCTGGAAGCTCGCGATTTGCGTGTCATCGAGGTGACGCTTCCAGTTGAAACTCGGTGAGCAGTTGTACGCCAGCATCTTGTCGGGGAACTCCGCCTTGAGTCGCTCGGCGTAGATTCTCGCGAGCGCCAGGTCGGGCTCTGAGGTTTCGACCCACAAGAGGTCGGCGTAGGGGGCGTAGGCCAATCCACGTGAGAGGGCGGCTTCTAGTCCATTCTTGACCTCATAGAATCCCTCTCGTGTTCGGCTGCCGGTCAAGAATGGACGATCACGCTCGTCAGCGTCACTGGTCAAGAGGTTGGCGCCGAGGGAATCGGTGCGGGCGATCACCAGGGTCGGAACATTCGCGACGTCCGCGGCCAGACGCGCTGCATTCAGGGTGCGAATGTGCTGGGCCGTGGGAACGAGGACCTTGCCACCCATGTGCCCGCACTTCTTCTCACTGGCGAGTTGGTCTTCCCAGTGCACGCCCGCGGCACCGGCGTCGATCATCGAGAGCATCAGCTCGAAGGCGTTGAGAGGTCCACCAAATCCGGCTTCCGCGTCGGCGACGATGGGCACCAGCCAGTCCTTGTCGACATTGCCATCCATGAATTCGATCTGACTCGCTCGCAGGAGAGCATTATTAATGCGCCGCACCACGGCAGGAACCGAGTTCGCCGGGTAGAGGCTCTGATCGGGGTAGGTCTGGCCGCTCAAGTTCGCGTCAGCCGCGACTTGCCACCCTGAGAGGTAGATCGCTTCGAGTCCCGCGCGCACTTGGGCGACGGCCTGATTGCCAGTGAGCGCACCGAGGGCGGCCACCCATTGGGTGGAGTCGGACTTGCTGTCTTGGATCAGTTGCCACAGTCGCTGGGCGCCGCGCACGGCCAGAGTCTTCTCCTCGCGGACGGGTCCGCGCAGAGCGAGGACGTCCTTGGCCCGGTAGTCGCGTCGCACACCTTCCCAGCGAGGATCATTGGCCCAATCAAATTCGAGTGCCTCCTCGGTCTGGGTCTGATCGCCTGGTTGAAACCCCATGGGTAGCTTTTGCATTTTCGTCCCTTCGTGTGTGGTGATGGGGTCAACGTAACAGGAGACATGGTGAGATATCAGAAATAATCAAGCAAAAATGAACAAACTAAGACTATTTTTTCTGTCTTGCGAAATATCGCTATTATTTCGCTATGTCCCAAGTCCCAGTATTGGAATTCAATGAAGATGCATCGATGGCCTTCGCGATGGGGCGGCGCATTCGAGAACGGCGCGTGTCCCAAGGCCTCACCGTCACGGAGCTGGCCCAGCGACTCGGTCGAGCGCCCTCGCAGGTATCACTGGTGGAGAATGGTCGTAAGGAACTCAAACTCAGTGAACTTCGCCAAATTGCCTCGGTACTGGCGACCACCGTCGAAGCCCTCATGAACGCCGAGCCACCCAGTCGGCGCGCCGGCCTCGAAATCGCTCTTGATCGTGCGCAACGTGGAGCGGTCTTCTCCTCGCTGAACATTCCCAGTCTGGCGATTCGAAAGTCCCTGAGCGATGACGCCATGGCGACGATTTTGGCCCTGCACGATGAGATCCAAAGACTGCACCAGGAGCGCGCGGCCACCCCCGAGATCGCTCGACGCGCTAATACCGCTCTTCGCCTGGACCAGAGGAGTCGCAACAACTACTTTGCGCATCTCGAGGACATCGCCAAAGATCTGCTGCGCCTCGTCGATCACCATGGTGGTCCGCTCTCGCAACGAAGCGCCAGCCAGTTAGCGAACCACCTTGGCTTCTCGCTGCACTACGTGAGTGATTTCCCGAAATCAACTCGCAGCATCACCGATCACCGCAACGGGAGGATTTACCTACCGGTGAACCAGCGCGGTATCGACCCGCGCTCCGCCCTGTTGCAGGCGCTCGCCTTGCACGTGCTCGAGATGAAGGAACCCAAGGATTACGAGGAGCTCCTTCGCCAGCGCGTCGAGACCAATTATTTAGCGGCGGCCCTCCTCATCCCGGAGGACAGTGCCGTCCAATATCTCAGCGCCGCCAAGGCCGCACGAGAGCTCTCCGTGGAGGATCTGCGCGACACCTTCGCGGTCCCCTACGAGACAGCGGCGCACCGATTCACCAACCTCGCGACTCATCACTTGGGGCTGCCGGTGCACTTCTTGAAGGTTCACGACAGCGGTGTGATCTCTAAGGCGTACGAGAATGACAATGTCGTCTTTCCCACCGACGCTCTCGGCTCGGTCGAAGGGCAGATCGTCTGTCGCTGGTGGGCGGCGCGTCAGGTGTTCTCCATGGAGGATCAATTGACTCCGTATCACCAGTACTCCGACAAGCCCGCGGGTACGTATTGGTGCACTTCGAGCATTCAAAATACGTCCTCGGGGGCATTTTCGGTCAGTCTCGGTACGACGTTCGAGGACGCGCGGTGGTTCCGTGGTCGCGACACCAAGCGGCGATTCAAATCAACGTGCCCCGATGAGAGATGTTGTCGACGACCAACAGATTCCCTCGCGAGTCGTTGGGAAGGCATGGCCCTACCGAGCGCGCAACTCAACTCGTCACTGCTCGCGGCGATCCCTACGGGAACCTTCACCGGTGTGGACCGCGTGGGAATCTACGATTTCCTCGAGAGTCATACTCCCGCGAGCGAAAGCTAAACGCAGTAGGGGGTATCCATCCAACTGCCGCCAGATTGACTTTCATCAGATGCTTGCCCCAGAAAATGACCTCTCCTCGCAGACAAGCCATGGCGAGTCGCCGTGAAGTGGCATAGGTAGGCTTTTTCAATGTCACTAGTACTCCGACCGTTCGAGCCAAGTGATCAAGATGCCGCGGTGCAAGCGTGGCAAGATTTTAAAGGAACCTCGTTCGACTTCTTGACTTCCTACTATGACGGTCAACCGTGGGATGAGTATTTGAAACTTCTGAACGACGTCAGTCATGGGCGCAATCTCCCCACAGGCCACGTCCCCGGTGAGATGCTCGCCGCAGTTGTGAACGAGGTGCTGGTGGGGCGAGTGTCAGTTCGCTACGAGCTCAACGAGTACCTGCGCACACGAGGCGGTCACATTGGCTACGCCGTCATCGAGGGCGGGTATGCAACTGAGATACTTCGACAGGCGCTACAACGAATGGCGGCGCGTGGGGTGTCTTCCGTGCTGCTCACCTGCGACGACGACAATATTGGTTCGGCCACGGTAATCGAGAGCCAAGGTGGGAAGCTGGAAAAAACTACCCTGGATAACGAGGGCGTCCCATTTCGTCGCTATTGGGTGGCCCTCTAAGCCACTTGGCAAGTGGCAGTCAGATGGATACCCCATAATGCAGTTGATTCCTAGCGAGATACGACCCGCCGCTGATGATGGCACGGGTTGGCGTGCTGCGCAATCTCGCTGAGACGAGTACCGAAGCAGGGGGCGATGAAGGTCCCTCGTCAGCCCTGAATTCGAGATTCGGAGTGGAGAGATGTCAACCACCGATGAGCGAAGTACGGCCCAGTGACCAGCGTCCGCACTCTCATCATCTCGATCAGTCGAGATGATGAGGACTGGGCGGGGGCTCAAAAATTACAGCGCTATATCCTAAGGCCGAGAGGGCCTCGTCGACAGTGAGCTCGGCGGCCGGATCCGCCTCGAGTCGTTCATCGGGAATGGGTTGACCGCTGCGTACAGAGAAGCCGTAGGTATTGGCGAGCAGACGTTGCTGAGCTCGTTCGATTGCGGCCAATCGTTGGCGAAGGCTCGCCGACACGGCGGCACCCTCTTGTTCGGCGATCAGCGGCTCAGCGGAATCACTCATATCACCCTGGTCGTTGGCGCCCGTTCTCTCCGCCGTCGCGTCGGCACTCGTGTGGTCGAGCAGATCATGCACGCGCGTGAACTCGGCTTCCAGCAGTTCGTGGGCTCTCTCGTAATTCATGTACTGCCTCGATTCGTTGAACCATGTTCACTGAGAGTAACGCGAGCGTGGTGAGCATCAACCACGGGTGCGAGTTCGCTCGGTCTCACCGCGGGGGAGACGCCCTGCACTCACGGCGGCGGCTAGTCGAACTCTCGATCTATATCAATCACGCTGACAGTGGCGAGAACCGTTGACGACAACACTTCCGGCGCCGAGAATCGGTTGAATACGGGCGTCGGTGCATCTTTCGGTCTCGAACGATGCAGTTGCGAGGTGGTGACCTTGATGCCAGCGCTCGTCAACCCCAAACAACCAGGTGGCGCGCCACCGCAGAGGAAAGTGACTTTAGCAACTGACGAAATGCGACTCTCTCCGCGAAGATGGAGCCGTGAGAGTGTTCGCATCGTGGCAGTGCCGAGACCAAGATCTGGATGAGAATATGTTGACGCAGGTGGGCCAGCGTGAGAGCGAGGGTGAATTGATCTGTTGTCGGATCCAAGCGTGCCGCGGGCGCGAGTCATGAGCGCCGAAGGCGAGTCCCCGGCCGACCCTCGGGGTCCTGGTGGGTCACTCGATGCACCGTCGTTCGACGTCGAGTACCCCGGGGAGTTGGAGTGCGATGTTGTTTCGAAATTCGAACATCCACTGCGCTTACGTCCTGTTCGCAGTAACGACGCGGAACGACTCGTCGCCTTTCACGCCCGCCTCTCACCCGATTCCATCTACCGGCGCTATTTCTCATCGCGCCCCTCACTCACCCCACAAGAGGTCGACCACCTCACCCAGGTCGATTACCTAGAACGGCTCGCCCTCGTCATCGTCAACGGTGATGAGATAGTCGCGATCTGTCGATACGAGAGGATTCCCTCAACCACGACGGGAGAAGTGGCCTTCATCGTCCGTGACGACTACCAGCATCTGGGGCTTGGACACATTTTGCTCGAGCACTTGGCGAAGGCCGCCTGGTCTCGAGGATTGACTAAATTCAGTGGCGTCACCATGCGCGAGAACCGTGGCATGATCGCGATCTTCGAGCATTCGGGATATCCGGTGAAGGTATCGCATCAAGACGAGGAGTACTACGTGTCGTTCTCAATTAATCCCGCCGATCGCGCAGCGGTGACACCTGCTGCGCAACAACGAGGCGCGAAGTAACTCATGGTGCTCGTTGTCAACGAGGTGTACGACGATTCGCAACACGAAACACCCGACCATCCTGAAAGGCCTGACCGTATGCAAGCCGCCAGGGCGGCGGTGGATGACCTGCACCTGGGAAGTGACTTGATCGTGGCTCCGACGTATCGCGCGACGCGTGCGGAACTTTCTCGGGTCCACGATGGCGGCTACCTCGATGAACTCGGGGCATTTTGTTATAGCGGTGGCGGCGATCTGGACCAGGACACGTACGCCACCTACGATTCGTGGTCGATTGCCACTCTCGCTGCGGGCGCCGGGCTCTCAGTCCTCAGCGAACTACAGCGACGTGGCGAGGGCGTTGGATTCGTGGCGTCGCGACCACCGGGACATCACGCGCTGCGCGACCGCGCGATGGGCTTCTGTCTGCTCAACAACATTGCGGTGAGTGCCGCGCAACTGGTGAGTCAGGGCGAGCGAGTTGTCATCGTCGACTGGGACGTGCATCACGGTAACGGCACGCAGCAGATCTTTTGGGACGAGCCCAACGTCCTCTACCTCTCGATGCATCAATCGCCCCTCTTTCCAGGAGGCGGCGCCGCCGAGGAGATCGGTGGCCGCTTGGCCCTGGGTTCGGTCGTCAATGTGCCACTGCCGGCGGGAGCTACGGGAGACGTGATGCGCCGGGCTCTCGACGACATCGCAACCCCGATCGTCGACGCATTTCGTCCGACCTGGGTCCTGGTTTCGGCGGGCTTCGATGCTCATCATCTCGACCCACTGGCTGATCTATGCCTGAGTGACGGGGATTTCGCCCACATGGCATCGTACGTGTCTCGTTTCGTCCCCACGCCTGGGCGCTTGGCATTCTTTCTCGAGGGTGGCTACCACCTGGGCGCGCTGCAAGCATCGATCACGGCGACGTTGAGTTCGGCGCTGGGCTCTACTCACCGGAGCGAGGCACCCACGAGTGGTGGACCAGGCGATGAGCACATCACGAGCGCACAACTGCAGCGCGCGGCGGCACTCGAGTCGTGGACTCGTATCTTTGGAGAGGAGGCCCCACGGTGAAAGCGTTCAATTCGATTGCGGTGGGCTTTGACGGATCGATCGAA
The DNA here is from genome assembly GCA_013044265.1 of Acidimicrobiaceae bacterium. Taxonomy (GTDB): domain Bacteria; phylum Actinomycetota; class Acidimicrobiia; order Acidimicrobiales; family RAAP-2; genus RAAP-2. Next base: position 642 of record JABEUQ010000093.1, on the reverse strand, counting down.
TCAGAATCCGCAGTTCGATGGGCGGCGCGTGTCGCGCGCCAATTCGACGCCAGCCTTACGGTGCTGCACGCAGCGGGCATCCTGGAACGACTCGGTACGTCCTTTAGCGACGCGCAGGTTCCCCCAGTAATCACCACGATCCTCTCCGAGGAGGGGCTGGACGCCGCGCGATGTCGCTGGGTCGTCGATGAGGGAGACGCCTGCTCTGCCCTGTTGCACTGTTCGTCGCCTCCCATCAACGCGGAATTGCTGGTGGTGGGATCACGCGGACACGGGAAGCGCCCCGGCATGATGATCGGCAGCGTCAGCCTCGAGATCGTTCAGCACGCGAGCGTGCCGGTGGTGGTCGTTCCCGGGCGCGCGCCGAATTAACCAATCACTCTCGAAGTACTCCAGGCCCCAATGAGGACGACGACTCGGCGTGAGTGAAGAGTTCGCTCAACTGCGCGAGGAGGCGTCGTGCCCCATCTCGATATTGTGAGGATCCCCTTTTGGTCCGAATCACTTCGGCGGCCCGCGGAGAATCTCCGACGGCACGTTTCGTTCTTCTGAGGTTCCCCAGCCAAAGTAGACACTGGGTTAAGCAGACTTCGCTACTTGGAGCAATGATAATTCGTAACTGACGGGACTGATGTTGCCAAT
>JABEUQ010000092.1 GCA_013044265.1 Acidimicrobiaceae bacterium | reverse complement strand
GTCACTAAGGCCGCGACCACCACTTACCGCGTCGCTTATTCGCCGGCAACGACGGTGACTTTTAGATTTAGGTTGACCGCTTCGAGGGTCAACGGGATCGTCTGGGTCGGTCGGACAGTGAATGTCTCGATCATCGGCACTGGCTTCTATAACAAGCCCACTATCAAGAGCAACGAAGTGAGGACCAGTGCTGTCGTCATCCACGACTACGGCAACCAACTGGTGGTGCGGGTGAGTGTGCTCCCTGGCTCAGTTCTGGGTTGGCACGTCTTCACCGTCACCTTGGCCAATGGTCAATCCTGCCAAGTCAAATATTTAGTAAAGGTTCGATTGACCGCTTCGAGGGTCAACGGCATCGTCTGGGTTGGTCGGACAGTGAATGTCTCGATCATCGGCACTGGCTTCTACAACAAGCCCACCATCACGAGCAACCAAGCGGGAACGAAGGTGGTTGTCGTCCACGATCATGGTGACGAACTAGTAGTTCGGGTCAGCTTGCGTCGTGGATCATCGCAAGGAAAGTACCAATTCACCATCACACTGGGAAACGGGAGTTCTTGTAAGGTCCGTTACTTGGTTAAGTAGAGACGGTACTTGAGAACCGGAAGCTTTGAGAGCCCTCATGAGGGGCTCTGGAAGTCCCGCACAAAAGAGTCTTACGGCTACCGTGCTGGCACGAATCGGCGTCTGGTCCGAGTCTCCTATTCTTCATTAGAACGACGTCGGTCCCCAAACGAGATCTACCGGATTCGCGCCTCACGATGTAGCGAAGATCCGACAAGACGGGGGTTGCACTGGTGAGCGAGGCGGGATTTGAGATCCTATTGGTCCCCCGGCCATTTACCGACTATCTCGTACCCGGCTAGAAGTGTGGTGGGTCATGAGTGCAGGGTTGTGCGTGGGAGTGATACCTCGAGACTGGTAGAGCTGACCGATGCGGCATCAACGGTGGGTTTCAGACATCAAGAAGTGGAGATCAGTGGCACATTGAAAGTCTGATTCAGCCGCTCGCTGAGGACCATGCTGGGCGTGGAAATCATGCGCCTTCATTACATCGGTAATTTGCCTGCACGGGCTAGGCGCACACACGCGGCGGCCACGTCGGCGTCGTAGCGCGAACCCGCGCCATCCTCGATCTCGAAGAGTGCGGCCTCCAGTCCGAGACTCGCTCGATAAGGGCGGTGCGACGTCATCGCCTCAACTACGTCAGCCACCGCGACGATGCGCGCTTCGAGAAGCATCTCGGTGCCCTTTAAGCCCTGGGGGTAACCGCTCCCGTCCAATCGCTCGTGATGTTGGAGTGCTACTTGTGCGACGGGCCACGGAAAGGGGATGTCGCGAAGGTAGTCGTAGCCGCTCCGGGGGTGAAGTTGAATCAAGCGCCTCTCCACATCGGTTAGGGGGCCCGGTCGAGTGAGAATTTCTGACGGAATGGACATCTTGCCGATGTCGTGTAATTGTCCCGCTACGCGAAGGCCCTGAATCTGAACGTTGTCGAGTCCCATCGCCTCGCCGATGATCTCGGCGATCTCGGCGACTCGTTGCTGATGACCCGCTGTGAACGGATCACGTTCCTCGCTGATTGATTTCGCCATCGAAACGGTGGCGTGTAAAAGCCCCTCGATCTCACGGAGGTGGGCTGACGTGTTGATGTCCCGTTCGACCAACGCGGTAATGTCAACGATCACCCCGAGTTGCGCGGGACCGTCGCGAAGAGTGACCTGCACTGGCGAGATCCGTAGGTAAACCACTGAGCCGTCGGGTCGCTCGAGGGAGACTATCTGATCGATTTCTGACTCGGTGTAGACCGAGAGATCGAGGGCGGACTGGTCGAGCAGTGACGCGTGGAACGTCAATCGGTCGGCGTCGAGCAACGAATCTATCGAGTTGAATCCGAGCAGCGAGGCTGCCGTCTCATTCGCGAATTCCACTTGTCCGTTCCGAGCGACGTAGATTCCGATTACCGACTGCTCGACCACACCGCGAAAGCGTTCTTCGGACTCGCGTAACGCCAGTTCGGCGGCGCTGCGTAGGCGTCGATCCTCGAAGAGGTCCAAGGAGAAACTTAGGTCCTTCGCCATCTCATTGAACAGGGGTCGAAGGTCCTCGGCGAAGGCGTTCGCCTCCGTCGAATACATCGAGACTGCGGCGACTACTTCGCCCCGGCGGCTCACTGGCAGGACCGCGACTGACCGAAATCCGTGCGCGGCGGCGAGGCGGCCCAATTCGTCAACGTCGTCGGGGACGAGGTCGCGCAGCACAATCTCGCCGGTGGTGGCCGCTTCGGTAGCCGGCCAGGTCGAAAGATGGTCGTCGGCGCAGAGTAGCTCGCGCGCGGCCAGAAACCCGGTCACTTCAGCGCCGGCGCTCGCCACGGGGCGAGCGGGGCGATTCGGTTCGTCGAAAAGGCCCACCCAGGTCATTGACGCGGTACCGACCTGCACGGTCGAGTTGACGATTCGTTCGAAGAGGTCCATCTCGTCTCGTGCGAAGACGATGGCCTGGTTGCACTCGCTGAGTGCGGCGTAGAGCAGGCGCAGGCGGACGTTGGCTAACTCGAACTCCTTCCTTCGGGTGATGACCATGTCGATGCCGCGCACTAGTTGGCCACGACCCGACTCGTCGCGCACGACTACCTGGCCCTGCACCCAGTTCCAGTGGATCGATGAATCGGGCCAGACCACTCGAACGTCATAGTCGTACTTGTCGGGACCGCCCGGCGCGAGCGGACCTTCGACCGCTGCCTGGGCGTACGCTCGATCATCGGGGTGTATGGCATTGATAAACGTTTCGAGGCACCACGTCTGTTGCCACTCGAGTCCGTAGAGCGCGTCGTGGTTCGCCGATCGGAGCAGCGTGTCGCGTTGGGCGTCGTACTCCCAGACCGCGACTTCACCGGATCGGGTGGCGAGGTCGAAGAACACTCGCTGGGCTCGAGTTTGGTCATCACGCCATCCGACCAACAGCGCAGTCAAGACAACACCGGAGAGGATGGTCCACTCGGCCCAGAGTTCATGAGTGGTGTGCGACACATAAAACACACTCGCGAGTAGCACCACTGATCCGAGAAGTGACGTTGCGAGGGCTCCCACGACGCCGAATTCGCCGCTCACCAAGATGACGGGAACGATGAGCAGCGAATTAACGACGAAGCCACTGATTTGTAAAGAACTGTGGTCATCGGCGTAGTCCACGACGATGTGCGCGACCAACAACACAGGTATGAACCATTGGACACGCCAGAATCGTCGATTCGAGAAGGTGGAGCGCGCGGAGCGCTTCAACACCGCGAACGAGAGAAAACCCCAAGGGCCAGAATCGAATTGATCGTGAAAAGTGGACCGGAATCTCATCGTGGCCACCAATGAGATGATGACTGGAACTGTTCCTCGAAGCTAGCCATGTGAGACCGTCGATACCTCTAGCGCACGACTCCCCAATCTCACGGTTGATTGCAGCGGTTCTTCCCCGAGGAACTGGAAGCCCTCTTCGAAAGCCGCGACGCAGGCGTCGACCACGCTGGCGTCGTAGCGCGTACCGCGTCCCGCGACAATTTCGGCGAGAGCGTCGTCGATGCCGAGTGCCGGCCGGTAGGGGCGGCGATTGCCCATCGCCTCCATCACGTCGGCGACGGCGACAATCCTCGCGGGCAGGATGATCGCGTCACCGCTGAGACCAAAGGGATAGCCCGAGCCGTCGAGGCGTTCGTGGTGCGCCAGGGCCACCTCGGGGATCGGCCAGGGCAGTGAGGCCTTCGACAAGATATTCCAGCCCACTTGTGGGTGGGTCTGGACCATCTCGTACTCGATCGTGGTGAGTCGTCCGGGCTTGTTGAGGATCTCCGCGGGCACGGAGATCTTGCCCACGTCGTGCACGCCGCCGGCGAGTCGAATCAGTCGGATTAGCTCGGGGTCAAGACCGAGACACAGTGCGATCTCACCCGCGAGTGTCCCCACGCGCGACTGGTGGCCCTGGGTGTAGGGGTCGCGCACGTCGGTTATTTGGGTCAGTGCCGCCAGCGTCCCCTCGAACGCCGAAACGGTCTGGCGCAGTGACTCGCGCAAGCTGAGGTCGTTGACCACGATCTGGCCCATCTCGACCAGACCGTCGACCACGCGCGGCTCGAACACCTCCGTGTGTTCGGCGTAGACGGTCAGGACTCTTGCCGGTGTCGTTAACAAGGGGATGCTGGTCATCGACCAGAGATTGAACTCGCGCGCTCGTTCACGCCACGGCGTGAAATTTTCGTCGAGACTCAGGTCGTTGATGATCTGAGTCTCCATGGTGCGCAGTGCCCGCCCGGTGGGACCTCGACCAATCGCGTGGTCGTCAGAACTCGAGACAATGCCCCCGTAGGAATAGTCGGTCCGCCCGGCGGCGTGCTCGATGGCGACCCGGCCAGCCTCGTGTTCATCGAGCACGCCGATCCAGACCAGGGGGAAGGTTGCTTTCTCGACTAAGAGGTCGCACAGGCCCTGGAGCGTCTGCTCGATGGTGTCGGCCGTCCGTGCGAACGATATGACTCGGCTCCCGACTTCGAGGATTTGGCCCCGCGCCACCTCGTCGGTGACGTCGTTCCACGTGACGAGCACAGTACGTTGCTCGGCACCGACGTTCACGAGTCGAGATGAGACATCAATCCATCTCAGTGCCCGTCCGGGAAGTTCAGAGCCGAAGATTCCATGATTCAGATTGACGCCGTCACGCATCGCGTGAATTGAGGGAAGGTCTTCGGTTCGGAACGGCGAGCCCTCGAGATGAATCAACATCAGGCCGAGTTCGGTCATGGTACGACCTAGGAATTCCTCGCGAGACAATGAGGCCTGCGCCATCGCCGTCGGGTTGACATCGATGATCAGCCCGTTCGCATCGAGAAGGAGAAGTCCGAGGTCGGTTCCTTCGACGAAGGTTGAACTACCTGTCGCGACATTCAACAAGCTATGCGGGTGTTCGATGCGAGGTCCTTCTTTCACCCACCCCCCTTTGAAACACCAAGAGGATTCTTGCGAGTTCAGTTGGTGTGAGAAGTTCACCATCGTAACTGAACCTCAATTCACCGTCAACCCTACGATTCTGGCCACTATGTACCACGGCCTGACGGACATCGCGGCGTCTCGCAAACGCCGGACACGCAGACCGGTCGAGCCATGATTTTCGATGAGGTGGGTTACTTGATCGCGCTGGAAGGTGTGCCCTCTTCGAACAGCGCATCGCTTCGCTCGAAGGCGGTGGACAGAATCTTTCGACAGTCGTCAGTTTCGTTCCCGCCGTTAGCCGGTGCGAAGTATCGCCAAGGCATCCAGTACGGCACCGACGAGAGGCATGAAATGTACGCCACCGCGAGAAATACCATCGAGGGGTTCAACGGTTTCGTCAAGGACGGTGCTCACGAGGCGCTGGCCGACCCAACACGTCGTCGTCTTCACGGGAAGGGCGGCGCAGCATCTCCTGACTGCCTTATTGGTCATGGCGGCCAACGTTCGCAAGATTCGCGCTTTCATGGAGGGTCTCGAGGCAACTCCAAAAGAGAAGCGGCAAAAGGCACAGCGTCGTCAAAATCGCAAGCGTGAGTCAATCACTGACTTCTTGCCACAACTTGCCCGACCTCCAGACGATGAGGAATCCATCGCCTCGTAGTCAACCTAGAACCATGACCCAACATGCCCCGACCTCGGTTCAAACCAAATGGTCGGGGCGTCTTGGTTCGAATGACTGACGGTGATTTGATCGTGATCGCAATGCTGAAGGGTTACTTCAACTCTTGCGATGGTCAAGGCAGCAGTTTCGCGAACAGATTGGCCGGGTTTCACGAACACCCCCTGGTGGGTTGTTCGCGAAACTATCCTGACCTGAAACGTTGGGCCATCGAACCGTGACAATTCCTCCGCGATGGTGTGAAAATTCCTCTCGGAATATCTGCAATCAGTACTTTTGCCCGGCGACCGTCGAGAGTGAAAAGTGCCTCTCTTCGTCAAATCAGTCTTCGAGTACGGCAAAGTTCTCGTCATCACACGAGAACGAAATCAGAAGTGAACCTCCGAGCGCTTCGACGTACGCTTGCAGCGTCCTCATTGTCAGCGAACCAAAATCAACTTTTTCGATTCTCGCTACTTGGGGCTGTGAGCGCCCCCAACGTCGTGCGACCTCAGCCTGAGTAAGACCAACAGCCTTTCTCCAGCCCGCGAGAGGATTCACGACTTTGGGCGTTTCCGCCAATGCCCAGAGACCGGCGAGCCATGACGTCGGTGCGAGGAAACCCAGGTCCCTAGTTTGCTACGGGACACTTCCTGAGCACTAGTACAATCAAGTTCCTGAAATTCGCTCGCAATCTGTTCGACAATGTACTGAGAGCGAGGACGAAGCGATCCAACGGGGTACGCAGCCTCGACATAATCGAGGCCCTCGGACGAAGTGGCAAAGTGGCAAAGTGGCCAGAGGATTCGCAGATCATCTTCGTCTGATTCGCGAGCCGACCACGTCTTCATCGCAAAGAGATACCGTGGACTTGCCACTCGAATCACGAGGCCAATGTCTTGATAGAACACCGTGGCTGCTGGATCAATCGTTCCGTCGGGCATGGGAAATGCCTTCACGGCGTCGTTAAGCCAGTCCTCAGGTAGGTCCCCACGTTCAGCGGCCACCTCCGCAGCAATCTGGTAGGCCAACATCTTGGGCTCAAATATCGCGTCGATGTCTCTGGTCGATCTGCTCGTGTTATAGGCGAGCGCCATCGCCGCACCTCCCACGAGGAACATCTCTATGCGTATGCCCCTTTCGGCGGCGCGGGTCGAGACTTCATCGAAGAGAGCGCGAATCTCGTCCTTCGAGAGACCATGGTCCATCAGACGTTCACCAAAGTCGCGCGCTGGATGAAGACTCCGCGATTGGCCAGCGCGGCTGGCGTCTCAAGCATCGCCGTCGGATACAGCGCGGGTACCGAGGTCACAAACCACCACCGGTCTAGAAAACGAGACGACCTCAACGTCCACGCGGGCACCGCCAGACCGTGCTCGAAGGCAAAGTCCTCAACGACGCCGGCAATCAGCGCGTCCCACCGCAGGTCGCTCGTCGATACCGGCGTCTCGGCGAACAACCCCTCAGGATTATCGGAACGTTCAAGGTCCATGACAAACTGCCGGACCAATCGGAGAGACTGGCCCTGGCTCTCGCCATGAGTCAAGTCATTCTTCAATCCATCGGCGAGGTCGTTCACGTTCACGCCAGGTAGTATAACATATACCGTATAAACCAGCAAGTTGTCGAGAGCACAGCGTAGCGCAATGAAGCCCTTCGTTACCCTGGCCAGGACCATTCGCAAATGTCACGAAGGCAACTTGGCTGATCCCACGCCGCGCAGAATTCGTGGCCGGGCGGCCCAGCATTTTCTCACGGCGTTGCTGGTGATGGCGGCGAACGTCCGCAAGATTCGGGCCTTCGCGGCGGACCTCGCGGCAACTCCCGCACAGATCGAGCGCAAGGCTCAACGCCGCCAACGTCGTAAGCGTGAATTGATTACGGACTACTTGCCGGTACTCGCACGACCACCGGATAACCGAGACGCCGTCGCCTCATAGTTCCACACCGACGCCTTCACCTGACACGCCCCGACATTGGCCACCAGCGTCTACGTCGGGGAATTTTCGTGTATGGGATACATCGGAACAGTGCTGGTGACAGAGTGG
>JABEUQ010000091.1 GCA_013044265.1 Acidimicrobiaceae bacterium | reverse complement strand
AGAACCAGGCCTGGAGCTCACCCACCGACCTCGGATAATCGACGCCGGCACGAGGGTGACTCACCGGCACAGGTTACTCCGGTTAAATGGAGAGCCCGGTGACCCCAAATGACATTGCCTTAACTATGTTCGCCAAGAGTGGAGAGTAAGGCGACACTTCGCGCGAATTGCAGTGTGAGAGCCGCTGCTGGATCGTCCCCTCCATACTGGAAACTGATTTGTTACAGTCGATCGTCTTCTCGCAAACGAGCATCCTTGAGATACTGGGCGAATTGGGACCCATAGACCCGTGCTCGCGAAAATGCACCAACTCCACCGGCACCTATGAACGAGAAATCACCACAGCCCGTGCAAGAGGCATGGAGTTTTTCGTACCATCCTCATATGAGCCTGCTTAGGAGAACGCACTATCAAGTTGATCACGAACCCATTTGGCGGGAGATCGCTGACTGGACATCGGAGAATAGCGACGTGCTCTCAGCCCTTCCTCACGTGAGGCGTTCTGGGTACTTCTCCATGAATGAAGGTGGAGAGAGAGTCCACGGCGTCTACCTCGGTGTGGACACATTATCGGCCACTGTCCGGCGTCAGCTGCGCGCAAAGGTCCAAGAGCTTTACGGAAAGGAGATTCGTGTGGACTTCCACTTCGTTCGCCCAGCCCTCAACCGCAGAGGAGAATCCAAGGGCCAGTCGCTGGGTTAACCACCAGCTCGGGCAGCAAGATCGTGCACCGACTCAAAATCTCCAACTTCCTCTTCCGATGACGTCCCGTCCCGAGCGTCACACACGAATCGTGATCTCACAAGACAACTCACCTCGCGACGGCGGAAGCTGAAGGTCCACTTGAATTCGAGCCGAACCTTTGGGTAGTGGCCCCTTGCGAGGCAGTCCGCGTACTGCCCCGTTGAGTTGGATTGAAACCACTCGATGACCCATCCGACTCCGCCTCCGACCAAGCATCCTGCGGCGAGGATGCCAGCGCCTACAACGATGATGGGTACGGGATCAGCGATCGCGAATACGTCCGCTTCTCGGCCCTGCGCGGACATGACAACTCCAGAGTGGATTACATATCTCCCGTTGAGCGCAGTTACCGCTGTGTAATTCGTGACCTCCCGAACCGATACGTGATCTTCACCGATGAGAACGAGGCCGCCATCCAGGGGCTCGAATTGAACCTCCTCAAGAGATTCGCGATCGATTGTCACGATTACTGGCAGAGGTTCAATGGAGCCAATGGTGCTAAAGATGCTGCCCTCCAGCGCGACCCCCACACCTTCAACCACGAAGCCGCCAATCGAGATCCCAACTTCCGCAGTGTGCGCAACGATGTCAAGGGATCCGCGGTGTTCGGAAGATCTGCCCATTCGCGGAATGCTACTTCGCGACTCCATCGTTTGCTTCAGTTCTCATAAACGAGGGTCAACGAGACTGGCTCCGGACACTCTTTGGGAACCGGGCCTAGTCGGCTACAGCGGCGGAGCGACTTCCTATCGGGAGGAACTCGGGGCGGTCGAGGAGTCGTAGCCACGACCCGTCAGGCTGGCGACGTATGACCTGTGCCCGCACACCAGCCCCATCCTTCGCGATCGTCGCGGTCAAGGCGATGTCCCCTTGGACCAAGGTCGGCAACGGATCTTCTGGCGCGAAATGGGGCATGGCGGCAAGTACCTGCGTCCACAGTTGCTGAATGGCAGCTCGACCAACAGTGAGACCGCCGGGCGGGTAGGCCATGACCGCGTCCTCCTCGTAGAGTTCCGCGACCCCAACCGCATCGTGAGCGTTCGATCGCTCGACGAACAACCGGGTCAGGTCTTCCGGGGTTGCTGCTTTCTCATGCTCTGACATAACGACTCTCCTATGTGGCGACTGGTTCCTAGTACCCAGTGTGGGCGGTCCACCTATCAGAAGTCAAACAACTGTTACTACTGGCTAGTATGATTACTGGTTATGGAACTCCGACAGCTTGAGTACCTCGTTGCCGTAGCCGAGGAAGCCAACTTCACCAGGGCGGCCGACCGGGTCAACGTGACCCAATCCGGCGTGAGCGCTCAAGTGCGCCAGCTGGAGCGGGAACTCGGTCAACCGCTCTTCGACCGATCCGGTCGGACGGTGCGACTTACCGAAGTCGGCGCAGCGGTACTGCCCTTCGCACGCGCCGCACTTGATGCCGCGCACGGCGCTCGTTTCGCGGTGGACCAGCTCGCGGGCTTGGTGCACGGGAAGGTGTCGATCGGCATGGTGAGCGGCTGTTCGCTTCCGCTGCTCGCCCGCCTCCTCGCTGACTTCCACACCCGCTCTCCGGGCGTAGACATCACCCTGATCGAGGGAGGCTCGGATCGGCTCGTCGATGCGATCTGTGACGGCACCCTCGATCTCGCCCTAGTCGGCGCGAGCGGGGACAGCATTCCAGGCGTCCGCTCGATCATCCTCACCGACGAGGCTCTGGTCGCAGCAGTCGCTCCTTCGAGTCCACTTGCCTCACGCCAGACCATCACCGTCGAGGCGCTCGAACAAGAGCCAATCATTAGTCTTCCCCGTGGTACCGGAGTCCGTGCAGCCTTCGACGCAGCTTGCTCGATGCGTGGTGTAACCCCGCACATCGTCTTCGAGGCGACTGCACTACTAATGGTCGCCCAGCTCGCGGCCCAGGGCCTGGGCGTGGCCATCCTCCCAACGTCCATTGCCGAGTCACTCGCGTCCTCTTTGCATTCGCTTCGCTTGCGCCCACAGATACGGTCGCGCCTCGAACTGGTTTGGAAACCCGCCGAGAGTGCTAGTCCTGCGGCTAAGGCACTCTTAGATCACGTTCTCTCAGGAACACCGAGCTTTATTGCAGTCGACGCCCCGTCATGACCATGAACGTCTGCAGACGAGGCACCTTCCGTACAGAGACATAAGCCCTTCTCGATAACGAGGGTCCGGGCTCTCCATTTAACCGGAGTAGTGCAGGTCAGCGGCCCCTCCAAGGTCGGTCCAATGACGGTCGATCCAGGCTCGGTGGGTGCCCTCTCGTCGGT
>JABEUQ010000090.1 GCA_013044265.1 Acidimicrobiaceae bacterium | reverse complement strand
GGGACTTGAACCCGCACATCCTTTCGAATACAGGCACCTGAAGCCTGCGCGTCTGCCATTTCGCCACTCGCCCTAGAGGTGACAACCTTAGTCCATTCTTGGGAGCCCACTCAGACCCCCCCTGGTCGAGGCCCCTACCGGTACAGTGAATAGTGTCATGGTACTGAAAAAAGTCGAAAACAGCCTCGAGCGCATCTTCGAGAAGACGCTGTCGCGTCCCTTCAAGAATGCGCTGCAACCGATTGAACTCGGTACTCGCATCGTGCGAGAGATTGATTTGACACGGCGCTTGTCAACACAGGGGCCGTTGTCACCGAATGTGGTTCGCGTGTGGCTGAGTCCCATCGACGCGCAGCGCTTCGATGGTTTTCAAAAGGCTCTCGTGGCTGAGCTCGAAGAGACCGTGCGTCAGCATGCCCTGAACGAGGGATACAGTTTCGTCGGACCAGTTACCGTTGAGGTTTTCGTCGATGATGACGTCAAGACCGGTGATGTCGCGGTGGAGACTGATTACGTGGGGGGGACAAGCGAACCACGCCTCGTCGCCAGTGATGGCCGTTCGTTCACAATTGGGGAGTCGCCCCTCATCATCGGGCGAAGCCCCCAAGCGGGTGTGGTGATCAATGACTCGAATGTCTCACGTCAGCACGCCGAAGTTTGGCGTACTGCTGAAGGTGTGGCCGTTCGTGATCTTCGCTCAACCAACGGTACTTTCGTCAATGGCCACCGCATCGACGCGGTGTCGCTCTCGCCACGTGACGACATCACGGTGGGTACGTTGCATTTTCGAATTGAGCTGGCGTAGCCATGCTCGCCGCGACGACCAACTACACCGCCGTCGTCCGTCCATTACAGGTACTGGTAATGGTGATCGCTATTTTGTTCTTCGCCAGAGTTCTGCGCGTGGCGATGGTCGAATCGCGCCCGATCGAGGGCACCGCCAAAGAGCGCCGGCGTCGTGCCAACTTGGCGCTGGAGTTCATTGAACCCGCCGACTGGGCCAAGGAACGCGTCGCTGTCGATCCGGCATTCGTTATTGGTCGTGGGGTGGAATGTGATCTCACCATTGCTGATACGTACCTGTCGTCTCGCCACGCTCGTTTCTCCAACGATGAGGGTGATCTGACCGTCGAAGACCTCGGTTCCACCAACGGGACGTATGTGAATCAGACCTTGGTGCACGGTCGAGTGCACCTCGAGAAGGGTGACATCGTTCAAGTCGGTGGCGTCTTGTTCGAGGTGGTTCGTTGACGCGTTGGCGCTACGCCGCCGCCACCGATACCGGCCTGGTTCGTGAGACGAACCAAGACGCGTTATTCGTTGACGACTCACTGGCGATCGTCGCCGACGGGATGGGTGGACACGCCGCTGGTGAGGTGGCATCAGCGATAACGGTGGAGGCCATTTATAATGGTTACCTCGAGCGCCCCACCATCGAGGGTCTCCTAGGGGCGGTCGAGACCGCCAACCGCGAGGTGCTCTCCGACGCGCGCGCCAATCCGGACCGATTCGGTATGGGCACCACCGTTATCACAGTCGGGCTTACCCGCGACGGGACGGGCTTCAGTACACCAACGCTGCTGCACGTGGGTGATTCGCGCGCCTATCAACTTCGTGATGGTGCGTTGCGTCAATTGAGTTCTGATCACTCGGTCGCCGAGGAGTGGGTGCGTATGGGGCGACTAACGGCGGACGAGGCGTTGACGCATCCCCGTCGTCACCAACTGACCCGTGCCATTGGCGTCGACGCCGATATTGAGATCGACGTCATGAGTCTGCACGTCCAAGTCGGCGATCGGATACTGCTCTGTAGTGATGGTTTGTCCAACGAACTCGAACCCGACACACTGGCCAAACTCGCCGGAGCGCCCGGTTCGCTCGATGACGCGGTGACCAATCTCATCAATGCTGCCAAGATGGCGGGCGGGCGTGACAACATTACCGCGGTGTTGTTGGAATTCGACGAGGCCCACGAGCCCGCGCGGACCATCAACACCACCATGGCCTCTGCACCGCCACCGGTCGCTTCAACGGTGGCGAGTCGTCCGAGGAAATCGGGCTCGTCTATCACGTGGCGCGCTGGAGCCGGACTACTCCTAGTAGCGGGAGTCGTGGCGGCATTCTTCTACATCATGCACTGGTACGCGTATTCGACCTATTACCTGGCGCCTGATGGCAAGTACATTGGCGTATATGCGGGACAACCTAATGGGGTGCTCTGGTACAAACCGAAACTGGCGTCACGCACGATGTACTTGAGCGCGCAACTTCAGACACCAGCGCTCGCGAGCCTGAAGGCCACAATTTCTGAGCCGTCGTTGCAATCTGCGTTGAATTACGCGGCCTATTTGCACGGGCTCTGGGTGACGAGTCAGTCCTCAGGGGTGACGACGACGACTACTTCCACCACGACCACGACGGTGCGCACGACCACGACAGTGAAGGCGAAGGGTTAGCGATGTCACGGCGACTCTCGATGTTGGCAACCTTCATCCTGCTTTTATTCGTCATCCTTGCGGCCCAGTCGGCCTACGTGCAGTACTTTCACGCCTCGGCACTCGCTCAGTCATCCGAGAATCCCCGCAATAATACGGTCTCCTCCTCTCAGCCGCGTGGTCAGATCCTCGCCGCCGACGGCACGATCCTCGCGGACTCGTTGCCGGTGGGTACCACGGGCTCGTATTTTCAACGTGAGTATCCTCTGGGAGCGCTTACCGCCGGCGTGGTTGGTTTCGTCGCTCCGGCCCTCGGAGGTGCCAGCTGGGGGCTCGAGGAGCAGTACAACAGTTATTTGACGGCCCACACCCAGCCGGCTCAGAACTTTGAACAGGTGCTAGCGCCGACGACGTCCGCTGACAACGTTCAGACGACGATCTACCCCGCGCTGCAAAAGATCGCTCAAGTCGCCATGGGTGGTCAAGATGGCGCTGCCGTCGTGATCCAGCCCCAAACGGGGGCCATTATGGCGATGTACTCCAACCCGACCTACGAGCCCGAATACTTGGCGTCACCGAGTTACAGCACCGCCCTGTCGTACTACAACAAGTACGCGAAAAATAACGCCAACGGATTTCCGCCGCTGGGACTGGTCGCGACTCAGCAAATATTTCCGCCCGGATCTACTTTCAAGGTCATCACGACAGCCGCGGCCACCGTCTATCAGCCGGCGCTCTTGACCAAGGTCTACCCGAACATCAATTACTACACCCCGCCTCAGACCAACCACCAGATATTCAACAGTGGTTTTTCGGCGTGCGGCGGAACGGTGCAGCAGATGTTGCCAGTCTCGTGCGACCCGGGCTACGCTCACCTTGGGGTGGACGTTGGGGCGGTCGCCCTGAGCAAGGAAGCGAACGCTTTCGGGTACAACTCAACCCCCCCAATCGATCTTCCCCTGGGCCGCCCCATTATTTCCAACGCCATTTTTCCTTCGGCGGCCAGCTTCAAGTACAACGTCCCCTTCTTGGCCTATTCGGCCATTGGTCAGGGTAACGTCCGTTCCACCACCTTGGAACAGGCTTTGGTGGCCGCCGGTATCGCAGATGGCGGCACCATCATGACCCCTCACCTGATGGCCTCCATCGTCGGTCCCGACGGAACACTGATCACTAAGTACAAGAACTCAGTATGGAAGAAACCCCTGACCACGGCACAGGCCAACGTCATCGTGCCCCTCATGCGTAACGTGGTGCTCAATGGTACGGCGTCGGGGATCTTCTTCCCGCAGGACGAGGTGGCCGCAAAGACGGGTACCGCTCAGGAGCGCAACAACACCTTGACCGACGACTGGATGATCGCCTTCGCCCCGGCGTCACACCCGACGGTGGCCGTGGCGGTGATGTTGCCCTACCAGTCGGTGAACGCTTTCGGCGCGACGGTCGCTGGTCCGATCATCAAGTGCCTCGTTGCGGGTGCTCTGGCAATTCAGGCTGGTCAACCAGCCACGGGCACCTCGAGCACATGCGTCAGTTGATTAAGAACGTGTTGAGACCCCAAGTCGAGGGCGTAGGCTAGTAAGGGTATGGAGCCCGTCGCCGACGCCCGCCTTTATAATCATCGCTATCAGGTGACTCACCTCATCGCGCGCGGGGGCATGGCCATGGTGTATCGCGCCCAGGATCTTCTCTTGAATCGGCCCGTCGCGCTGAAGATTCTCTATCCCGAGCTGAGCGCAGATCCGTTGTTCGTCGAGCGCTTTCGCCGTGAGGCTCAGGCCGCGGCCAAACTTTCGCACCCCAATATCGTTCCGGTGTTCGACTGGGGTGAAGATGAAGGCACCTACTTCATCGTCATGGAACTCGTCGAGGGACGTTCCCTCGCCGAAGTCTTGCGCGGGGGGGCTACGTTAACGGCCTCGCGCACCGCGCAACTCGCTGCACAGGTGGCGGCTGCACTGAACTACGCGCATCGCAATGGCATGGTCCACCGTGACGTTAAGCCCGGCAACATCTTGATTACAGCTGACGCCCAAGTGAAGGTCACGGACTTCGGCATCGCCCAAGCGATGTCGAGTGAGGACCACCTGGCCGAAGACGGCCTGGTGATGGGCACCGCCACGTATTTCTCCCCCGAGCAGGCTGAGGGTGCAGCGGTCGACGGTCGTTCTGACATCTACGCACTCGGTGTCGTGATGTACGAGATGCTGGTGGGTCGAGCACCCTACATTGGCGATACTCCCTTGGAGGTCTCCACTCAACACGTGCACGGGGTGGTGACCCCCCCGACTCAGCTGAACCCCACCGTGCCGCGCGACCTCGAAGCCATCGTGATGAAGACACTGTCGCGTTCGCCCGAGTTGCGCTATCCCACCGCTGATGAGTTGCGCGCCGATCTCTTGCGATTCGTTGATGGGCAGCCGGTGCACGCCGCGGGCGCCGTCGGGGCCTTCTTCGGCAACGACTCGACACAAATGGTGCAGAAGGTCGACGCAGGCGAACGCACGCAGGCAGTCCCCGTTCTGCCAGGACCTCGAATGGACGTAAAACCGCGTCGCCGTCGCTCGTCTGGCGCGCTCGTATGGGGCATCGTCGCCGTCATCATTATTGGTGGGGTGGTGGCGTTCTTCGCGCTCTCGCACAGTAATAATTTGTCCGTCATGCCGTCGTTGAAGGGGGACGACGTGGCCACCGCGACCGCGACTTTGACGAACGGAGGTATTGGCGCCGCCAACATCTCACAGTCCCAAGTCAACTCCGCAACTGTCCCCCTGGGCAAGATTGTGAGTACCAAGCCCATCGCGGGAGCGAAGATCAACTCGAGTGCGACCGTGGTGCTTCTCGTCTCCAAGGGGAAATTGATTCCCCCGGTGAACGTACCTTCGGTCACTAACTTGTCCGTGCAGTCAGCGGAGTTGGCCCTCAAGGGTAAGAACCTCAACTTCACCGTGCAGAACGTGACGTCGTCGTGCAACGCGCTGCGGGCCCCCAACGTGGTGTTGTGCACCTCGCCAGTGGCCGGCACGTCGGTCAAGCAGCAGTCGCTGGTCGTGCTGTACGTATTGCCCCAGAACGGCGCCTTCTCGGTTCCCCAGGTGGCGGGTGATACGCCAGTCCAGGCGAGTAATTCACTTGGTTCTGACCAGTTGACGGTCAATGGTACGCCGACGACGCATTGCTCGAACACTGTCGCGCCGGGACTCGTCGTCGGCACCAACCCCGCAGCGGGCTCGCAGGTGACGTCGGGGACGTCTATTCAGCTCATCACCTCATCGGGGGGCTGTCCAGCGACGGTGCCCTACCTTTTGGGAAAATCCAGCACCACGGCTCAGTCGGTCCTGCAAGGAGCCGGCTTCGTGGTGGTTGAGGATGTCGCTCCGGCGAACTTGTGCGCGACAGCTCAGGTCGGCGAGGTCGTGACCCAAAGCGTTAATCCCGGTTTCTCGGCGCCGTTTGGATCGACCATCACTATTCAGTACTGCCAGAGCGCGGGAGCCACGGGAACGACTGGGGTCACGGGCGTGCCAGGAACGACTGGGGCCTCGGGTGTGACCGGAGTGACTGGGGTGACTGGGGTGAGCGGAGCGAGCACCACCACCACTTCGACACTTCCCGTGCCAAGCATCGGTAATGGTCCCGGCAAGGGTAACGGAAACGGCTGAGCCAACTGGTTGGCTAACATCGCAGTCATGGCTAAATCAGGATCTAAGAAGGCTGCCAAGACCGTTGGCCGTTACGTTGAACCCCACGTACGTGGCCGAGTTACCGTCAAGCACGAAGTCTCTGAGGATCACTCGCCGTACTGGTTTGGCTGGGTGCTACTGGACTTGATGCTCTTTGGCGTCTTGGTCATCACACTGAACTACCTTCAAGTGCTCCCCGGTGCCACGTCGTCGTGGTACTTGGTGCTGGGACTAGCGTCACTCTTTGGTGCGTTTTACCTCGCCACTCGCTATCGCTAGGTTCTAGATGTGGTCGGCGGGGATTTGGCCGAGTCGACCCGCCTGGTAGTCCTCGAAGGCTTGTTGTAACTCCGCCTTGGTGTTCATCACGAAGGGACCATAGGCGGCGACAGGTTCGCGGATTGCTTCACCGCCGAGGATGAGTACTTCGAAGGCCTGAGTACGTGAATCCTGATTCTCGTTGGCTGACAGCACCACCACGTCACCGTCGACGTGCACGGCCATTTGGCCCTCGCCAATGGCGTGGCGCTCGGTGCCGGCCGTTCCTTGGCCCGCCAGGACGTAGGTCAGCGCGTTGAACTGGGGATTCCAGGGCAAGATCAACTGGGCGCCGGGCAGTAGGGAGACGTGCACCATCGTGATGGCCGTGTGCGTCGAGCCCGGACCCGAGTATTCACCCAGTGAACCGGCGATGACCCGGATAATGGCGTCACCGTTTTCGTTGGTCACCAACGCCACTTCGTGTGCTCCAATGTCCTGGTAGCGCGGATTGGTCATCTTCAGACGGGCGGGGAGATTGACCCAGAGCTGGATACCGTGAAAGAGCCCGCCAGAGTCGATGAGGGCGTCCGGTGGGCGCTCGATGTGCAAAATCCCTGCGCCCGCAGTCATCCACTGGGTCGCGCCATCTTGAATGACGCCACCACCACCGATGGAGTCTTGGTGCAGGAAAGTACCTTCCATCATGTACGTGACGGTCTCGAAACCACGGTGCGGATGCCAGGGCGTGCCCTTGGGTTCTCCGGGTCCGTAGTCGATCTCTCCCATTTGGTCCATGTGGATAAAGGGATCAAGGTCGCTGATGTCGATGCCGGCGAATGCCCGACGAACGGGGAATCCCTCGCCCTCGAGTCCACGCGGCGCGGTGGTGATCGACTTGACACGTCGTGATCGGTCCGTGGCGGTCGCGACGACGACTTTCGGGAGTTCTAAGGGGTTTTCGACGGAGATGGCGGGCATCTCCTCAGCCTAACGTGAAGCCCTATCGAAGCAGCCTTTCGCTGCGACGGAGTACCAGGATGCCCAAGATGATGCCGAGGCTGAAGAGCAGCGAGACGTTCCCGGGCCCCCAGTTCAGTCCACCGCGCACGTGAGAGACGCCGAGCCAGTCGGCGTAGGAGGCGCCGAGTGGTCGCGTCAGTACGTAACTGGCCCAGAACGCCGCGACGCTGTTGGCGCGAGCGAAACGAAAGGCTAAGGGGGGTACCACGATGAATCCGGTGAACATGAGCCCCGAGGAGAGGTATCCGAGGTGCATGGCCACCGCGGTGAAGTCGCCCGTTGCGGTTCCGAGCGCGAACGTCGTGGTCACGGCCAACCAGTAGAACAATTCGCGCCGTGCCGAGTTGATCGAGTGGATTGCGAGCGTCCTTTCGAGGCGATACCAAATAAGAAAAAGTG